>JACPOV010000008.1:927390-1236520 GCA_016191325.1 Candidatus Dependentiae bacterium
CACTCAGCGATGCAGCAGCTCCTCTCTTATTGCCAATTGCGCTCCAAGCGCGTGAGCTTGGCGTAAAAATTGCGACAAATCCTGGCGGCAGCCAATTGCATGCAGGAATCGGCGCCCAAATTCTTTTTCAATCGCTTCACGCGATCGATATTTTAATTTTAAATGCACAAGAAGCTGAACTTTTTATGGGAACGATTTCTAAAGAACATTTAAAAGCCGGTGCGCCGATTAGCCAAAAAACAAATAATTTACCATCGCTACTGCATGCCACTTCTTGTTTTAATCTCCTGGATTATTGTGCCACGATCATCGCCCAGGGCCCCAAAATTGTTGTTGTTACTAATGGCGCTGAAGGTGTGTACGTCGCGACTCAAAATGAAATTCTTTTTCATCCTGCTTTGAAAATAGATGTGATCAATACCGTGGGTGCCGGCGATTCATTTGGTTCGTGCTTTGTCGCTTCAATCGTTCAAGGAGAATCGATCGAGCAAGCGTTAATAAATGGGATGATCAATAGCGCAAGCGTGCTCACGCATCACGATGCAAAAGAAGGATTATTGACCCAGCAGGAACTACAAAAAAAAGCTACGACATCTGCCGTAGATGTAAAAAATTGTACATGGTAGCTTTAATTTTTAAAATATTATTCCCATTTTGTTTATCAAACGCTGTTGCAAAGGATGCGGCAAGGTGCCAAACAGGCTTTTAAGATCACTTGGCAATTCCACCGTCTTCTTAATTTTACCTAAATGAAGAATAACTCTTACAAGTAATGCTTGTTCCAAAGTCAAACGAGCTACATAAGGGGTGACATCATCCCATATAATTACTGACTTACTGTTCATAAGAAAAAACGCGAGTACATTTTCACTCAAGGCAAACTGCATAATGTTATCATCAAAACCTGTTACGATCGGATAAGGTGAAGATAATGCAAGTTCCGGTATCCAAAGGGCTATTCCGTTAGAAGCAGAACTGTCTTTAAAAGAATACGCAAGCATAGTACCAGCACCATTAAAAACAAAGGAATTAGCAACCAAGGATCCCTTAATCTCCTGGTCATATACAGTTACCGTCTTCTGAAGTTTATGATCAGCAGCGTTTAGTATTCCTATGTGGACGTTATCCAATCCGACCGCAATTTCTTCCTTTCGAGGATTAAATACTGATTGGTACACTTTTTTCGGATAAGTACTCACCGTATCTTTATCCAAATCCCATAGAGTGAGAGTCAAATTGCTTATTCTTATCGCTAATTGTGTACCATGACTATTAAAAGAAAGAGAAACAATACATTGTGTAAGAGCTGTAAACTCGTTCAGCTTTTTTCCACTCATTGTGTCTACTGCTATAATATCATTATGGATGCTCTCATAGGCCAATCGACGACCATCAGCACTCATCGTCACGAGGCGATTATACAATTTTCCTGCTGGATCAACTATTGTTTGAATGATTTTGCCTGTATTCCAATCAAGGATAACAATCTCAGATCCATTCCATTCATCAGCAGCTAGAACCGATCCACCAGAGATCAAAGATTTAAGTGATGTAAAATGAGGAATTTCAATTACTCTTACTTGTTTCCCTGTTTGCACATCAAAGATAGCAATACTATTACTCGCCATAGCAACAGCAATTTGCGTCGCATCACTATTAAAAGCTATCGCTCGTATATCAGTACGAATGCTCCCTAATGCTATTTTACCTTTGGTTTTCCAATCCTCTGGAGCAAAGGTAAGCGTTAGTTTTTGAGCCCAGCCAAAGAGTGCTGATTTATCTGCAAGCATGTTTGCAATGATTTTTTCCTGCAATGTTAACTGCAAATCTGGCACAATTTCATCAACTATCTCAAACAATAAAGTTGGATTCTTAGCAACTTGTGTTAAAAAAGCAGGAGTAGCCACTTTATGCGCTAGCGCGCTTTCAACAAGATCAAGTACGGTTGGCATCGCCAAGTAATTTGCTACTGATAAGAGCTCGATAAGCTGTTTTCGCTCATAAGAAGAGAGATCTTCTGCTAACTTTTCTTTAAGGAGATTAGTTTTTTTGGCAAGGATAAAAAGAAGGTTCCAGCCTATGCCGGTTACGTTGGGCAACGACATTTGTGTATCAGCAGGAAGCTCCTTAGGATCTTTATACCCCAAGAATTCTGATAAATTTTTTAGTGTCTCCGAATTTTCAATGATGTTTATCGTTATAGCTCGCGCTTCACCTTCAGCAGGTATTGTGAGCGTATAATTAACAAGTGCTTTTTTTTCAAAGCTACTTGAAGGGATAGAGCAAACGTCGTGCTGCGATGATTTTTTTTGTGCAGACTTAATAGCAGGGGCAACGCCAGTAAGCGCAAATTGCTGATATATCTTTTGCAGTACTGGTATATCTAAAAATCGTATTACTTTTCCTAGTTGTGTAAATGCGGTAGTGCCATGAAATTTTCTAAAATTGTTGAAGGTGATAACCAGCTCGTCAGGCCTCGAAAGTTTAAGCAATACGCTCAGAATAAAATTAAATGATGTTTCATCCACATCAGGTAGACCAAATTCATTTGCAAACCTCTCATCAGCGATGATATCTTTAATAGTAGGCGATATTGCTGCTAACTCTTGCAATTGTTCTGATGAAATCCTAGCAGATTTATCATTTTTAAGATGCACCGTAATAGATGAAGGCAAACTTGCCTGCAACAAAGTGACAAAAAATAATAAATAAATTACTATCAACTTTTTCATAAGGCTCCTTTTGCTCACATTTTTTAATCACTGTAGCAAAAAGGCTCAGAGACCCGCATTAATTTTGTAATCTATTTTAAATCGGCAAGTAGCTTTTCTATTGCTTTATCGCGAAGACAAACATAGGAAATGTTTTCTTCATCTAGCTCAGCCAACGTTTTTCCATATTCAGGCAAGAAGAAAATTGTTTTATAGGGAAGCCCTGGAATTAATTTCCCCTTCTGCTCACGTGAAATAAAACCATCCAGTGTTCCGCGATAATAATGAATTGTGCCATCTAAGTGAGCGACAGCAAGTGCCGCTACAAACGATGCCGTTCTTTTTCCTTCAGGGATATCTTTCATCAGCTCAAGAGCTTTGGCGATTCTTTGTTCATCCGTAGCATTCTCGCCGGCAAACCGCTTGGAGTAAATACCGGGTGCACCGTGCAATGCATCAATGCAAAGCCCACTATCGTCTGCTAGCGTCATCATATGCGCGCGTTCCGCAAAAAAACGTGCCTTGATTCCTGCATTTTCCTCAAAGGTAAGTCCAATTTCTTCAACATCATCAGTTATTCCAACCTCTTTTAATGAAGTTGTAGGTAAAAACTTTGATATTCTAGAAGAAAGTTCATGAAATTTTCCTGGATTATTCGTTGCAATAAGAAGCATCTTGCTCATAGTAACTGCCTGCACACATTCTTTCTAAGAAGGTTTTCTACAAGCTTATCTTCTAAAAAT
This sequence comes from Candidatus Dependentiae bacterium, assembly GCA_016191325.1. Taxonomy (NCBI): domain Bacteria; species Candidatus Babelota bacterium. The sequence goes on from JACPOV010000008.1 coordinate 930,845, forward strand.
GATCTAAGCAATTCACCAGAATATTATTTATAATCCTAGAATTTAATTTTTAGTTTTTCAGTCGATTCTTTTTTCAATTCTTCAGGCAGCGCTTGGAAATATGGCATCATGTCTTGAGGCAGTTTAAATTCAGGTTGTTTGTTGATTCTGTGCAACTGATAGATCATTAAAAGAGTAAATAGTTGCGTTAGCGCTAATTTATTAACGATAGGACGTAATGCATTCCTGGATAAGTTAACTCTATTTTTTATAGCTGCAAGAAATAACCTATCACTTGAATTAACCGCAGCAGCTGTCAATTCCTGGTTCACTTTAATACTTGTGAGCACTTCACCTGTTTTCAACCCAACAATTTTAATCGCATTATTTTTATTTTGCATAATAATTTGTTCGTTTATTGAATTAAATCGCAGGATCCTATCTGTAGCCGAAAATGATCTAAGCTGATTACCCGATTTAATATCTAAAGTCACAAATAAATTTCGAGTTTTTGTTATTAAATTGCCATCTTTATCAAACCATATTCGTTCAATTCCATTCGCGACTGAGATGACTCTTTGTTTTGGCGAAGATGAAATATCCCAAAGCTGGATCTCTAAAGTGGTCGGATCGGCAATAGCCAATGTTTTTTTTGCGTCATCAAATGCCATAGTACAAATTAAAGAAAATGTTCCGTCAAGCGGAATAATACGAATATTTTTCTGGTTTGCTAGATTAATAATCTGAACTCGTGTATCTGAAGTACGAATTGCTGCCATAGTGCCATCATTACTCAAAATCCCAGGGACTAAACCCAAATCAAAAATCGAGGCAGCCATTCCTAATTGTTCCAAGGGGATTGCTGTCATATCTTTTTTTGCACTCAGATCACAAAAACGGAGGGCTTGCTCTCCCAAAAACATACACACGGTGCCTTTTTGACTTATTCTCAATCCTTTTCCAGCCAACTCGTAAGTAAGACGGTAAACTTCTTTTGTTATCCAAAGAATTTGAAGAGGAGAATCTGGACTCTTTAAAAAAATTATTGGCGTGTTGGTATCTTCATTAACTATTAGATCTGAAATTATCTGATTCGTCGCAATATAATTTGAGAGGTGTAATTCTTCAGTTTTCCATCCATACGAATTGAGAAAATCCGTTTGTGAAATAGTATTACGAACAATTGAAGCCTCCGCGGTGCTGGGCAATGACGAAACCCATTTTAAGAAGGTTGCGACATCAGCTGCTTCAGTCGCTAAGAGTTTTTTAATGAGAGCATTTGCCATTTTTTTTTCGACAACATTGCTCAATATTCTCATATCCAAATAATCGGCAAGCTGCAGAAATTTGAGCAATTGCTCAGAGTTGAAGCTAATGTTGTTGAATAAATGCGTCACATTTTCTTCATTATTTAAATCGCGCACGGCTATTGCAAGCTTTTTGAGAATCTCCCACTCTTCTTGGCTGATATTACCAATCACAATTTTTTTTCCTGGAGCAAGTTTTTCAGGAGATACTTCATAAATATCTTGAATTAACGTTTTTAAAACGGTCGATGCATTAAAAATCCTAATGATCGTTTGAGCTTCTGTTTGCTCTTTTGGAAATATAACTGCGAACAGCTCGCGTTCCTCCGTTTTTAGTCTTTTAGTTTCCTCTGTTGATTCAATTTTGCGTTTCCCCTGCTGCAAAGGAGTTACAAGCTGTTCTTGTTGAGCAAGCTCTTCTCGGTTCTTAAGAATTTTTGAGTACATATTTTGAAATGAAGGAGGCAATTGAATATCAAGATAATTCAGCATATCTAGAACTGACTCAAATCCTCCCAGCTTTTTTGTTTGTTCTAAGCGAAGTTTTTCGTCAAATTGTTGCAAATCGTTCAAAACCGCTTCGGGCAATGATTTTAGAAAGACAAAAGACTTTTCATCAATATCTGGCAGGGCAATTTCTTGTAATTGGCCTTGTTGTAAAATATCCTCTATCAATTCCTTAAGTGTTTGAGATTTAGTCGCAAGAAATAGGAGCTTATTTTTAGGAATCGTTATCTCCACATCGCCTTTAAGTTTGACCAAAACCTGATCAGGCGGGCAGCTGCCCATCATGAATAAAGCGGATGCAATGATAATTGCACGTTGAGCTACTTGTTTTATTATATCTTCCATTTTTTACCTATTGCTTAATTAACGCGCCCGCGCCTATTTATTTAATTTTAGATCCGACATAAATTTAGGATAATACTGCTCAACAAGAATCTTAATATCCATTGGTAAGCTAGTTATCTTTTTTTCAAAATCTTGGCTTAAAATCACTTTTTCTTTTTGCGGACCAGAAAGCGCATGGTATTTCTTTATTAACGCAAGTGTAAAAACTTTATCGATTGAAAGCTTATCGAGTTGGTAATCAATGTTTTTCCATACAAGTACGCCTTGCCGTGTCGCGATTGCTATGCGAGACCCATCACCATTAAACGAGATTAAATCATGTCGAGCCATTTCGCCTCTCACCAGAGACCAAACTTCCTGAGGGAGAATAATAGTTTGATAGTGTTGAGGATTCGAAACTTGCCAAATTCGTATCTCTTTCCAGTAGTCTGCTGCAATTTTTGCACCATTGGGACTGAAAATAGGATTCGTTATCCAACCAGGCGCTTCATTGTATTCGAAAGACATGTCCTCAATTATTTTTTCTTTTTCGATATCCCACAGTCTCATCTTTCCTTCGTATGACTTAGCAAGAAGCTGCTTTTCACTTAGGAACGCAAGGCTTTCAATCGGCTTCATATCTTCAGTCAGCAGTCGCTTGATTATTTCTTTTGTGTTGAGATTTATAAAGAAAATTCGTCCATCCGCCAGGCCCAATGCAATCGTTTGATCGTTTGGCGAAAAAGCCATGCTATAAATACTCGAATGTGATAAGTCCCATGTATCAAAAACAGAATCATAGTTATTTGTAGCGAGATCATAGAGGGTGAAAAGTCTACCATTGGCAATATATCCAAGAAATTTATTATTATGGCTAAAGGCACTTGCAGAATTTGAGGCTTGCTTGACCGTTATTTGGTTTCCGTTTTTTATGTCCATCAAATAAAGGCCTTGAGAAAAGCCTATCCGAGCTTTAGTAGAAATATAATTCCCGTTTGGACTAAATTGCATCGCATCTGGTGAAAATTCAAGACTTGCAAGGAAACTTATTTTTTTCGTAGTAGTATCTATGAGTATTATTCCTTTTTTCTCTTTGTGGGTATCGTTAATACCCGCGGCAACAATTAAACCATCAGGCCTCATCGCTATCCCGCTCAATTCTCGATCGGTGCCAATTTTCAATGGCCCACTCCAATGGAATTTTCCCAACAGCTCGCTTTTTAGAATTCTTCGCTTTAGTATTTCGCGAACTTCTGGCGTTATTTGATTAAAAAATTTATCGTAGGCGCCTAAATGCGCAAGCGCATCAAAAACTATTTCTTCGCTTTCCAATCGTGCTAAAAGTAGATCAATAGCGTTATCCAACAATCGAGCCATTTCTAAATAGTCTGCAATCAAGAGAATATCTTTTAATCTATCTGCGCTGTATTGCTTGAGAGCATTATGCACTTGATTATCATTAGAAAAATCTTCAATATTATCAGCCAACTCTAGGAGTAAATTCCAGTGATCGATCGAAATACTGGTAATAAGAAGGTCTGCTCCCGGCGCAATCTCATCTATGTTCTCAAGCTTACGCGCATCTCTAACATAATCTGTAAGAACGCGTGAAGCTTTTACTATCTTTAATACCCGTTCTCTGCTTTTACCTCCTGTCGGAATCGAGATCGTTAATTGCTTACCTTCTATTCTTAATTTCTTTGGCTCGGTTATCTCAGATTCTGGCTCTTTTCTTTTGATAGTGATCGGGCAAGCTTGCTTGAGCTGCGGCAAACTATCATACGCGTTAAGTAACTCTTTAATATCAAAAAATTCAACAACTCTCATCAAATTCGAAAATGAATTGGCGCCGCGTGTCTGCAGATAATTTTTTAATTTGATTATTAATTGGCCAGGCGATTGAATAATCTTAAGAGCCTCGACGATAAATTTGAGCGAGTCTTTGTCGACCTGTAAAAATGGCAGCTCTTTAACAGCGTTTGCACTGGCTTCGACTTCTCCAGCAGCATTGTTGATAGTCGGAGAATATTCTCTCAGTTGAATGAATGTCGACTGCGGCACAATAACCGTTTGATCATCTTTTAGATTAAATTGAACATCGCCAAAACGTGCAGTATAGGCACCCTGACTTATCATTACTGGTAAAAATAAAAGCACCACAGCTATTTTTTTCATAGACCCTCCATTTAAGATTGAAATTAGTCTAAAAGATTTAGCTCTTGCGGAGCAACACATTGTAGCCGATCAAAATAAAAGTTTTATCGGGGTATCTTTACAACTCAAATGCATTCAACTAGCCTGATACCTATATAAAAATCAGTGCTTTCAAGCGTTGCAGCAAGGAGCTTCATGGCTACCGAAAAACTAGAAACAAATGGCCAACAACAGGGTACCGTTTTACGCGTCACCAATACCATAATCGATGCGCAATTTCCCCAAGAGCATACCCCTCACATTTTGAACGAACTTAAAATTATGCTGCCGGCCGATAATAATCGTGGTCAAACCACTGCATCGGTTGAGGTCGTTCAACATTTAGGGGATGGCATTGTTCGCTGTATTGCCCTTGAAAATATCGCAAATATTCAACGCGGCCTCACTGTTGTCGATACCGGAAATCCGATTGAAGTACCCGTTGGGCCCAGCAATTTAGGCCGTGTATTTAATGTCCTTGGCGAACCAATTGATGGCAAAGGCCCTGTGGCATCCTCAGAAAGATGGGCAATTCACCGCGATCCTCCTCCCCTAACTGAGCAAAAAATTACGAACGAAATCCAAGAAACTGGCATAAAAATAATTGATCTTCTGTGCCCGTATCTAAAAGGTTCAAAAATTGGCCTTTTTGGCGGCGCTGGTGTTGGAAAAACAATTATTGTTATGGAACTCATTCGCAATATCGCCGTTGAACATGGCGGCGTTTCGGTTTTCACCGGCATCGGTGAACGAACGCGCGAAGGTAATGAACTGTGGCTCGAGATGAAACAATCGGGCGTTCTTGATAAAACTACCCTGGTTTTTGGCCAGATGGGAGAATTGCCAGGCGCACGCTTTCGCGTCGGGTTATCGGGGCTTACGATGGCCGAGTATTTTCGCGACAATGAACACAAAGATGTTCTATTCTTTGTTGATAATATTTTCCGGCTTGTGCAAGCAGGATCTGAGGTTTCATCTCTTTTAGGCAGATTGCCATCAGCAGTTGGTTATCAACCAACACTTGCTTCTGAGATGGGCGCGTTTCAAGAGCGAATTGCAAATACGGTAAACGGTTCGATTACTTCAATTCAAGCGGTATACGTTCCCGCAGATGATATTACCGATCCCGCTCCAGCTACCACCTTTATGCATCTTGATGCAAGCACCGTACTTTCACGAAAATTAGTTGAACTCGGATTATATCCTGCTATCGATCCGCTCCAATCAAATTCAAAGGCGCTGGATCCTCATATTGTGGGGCCGCGGCATTATACCATAGCTCGAAATGTACAAACAATTTTGCAGCGCTATAAAGATCTACAAGATATTATAGCCATTTTAGGCATGGACGAACTCGCAGATGATGATAAATTGCTCGTTCAACGTGCAAAAAAAATTCAGAAATTTTTAACACAGCCGTTTTTTGTCGCCGAATCTTTTACCGGTATGCAAGGAGCGTACGTTCCACTGAGCAAAACGTTAGACGACTTCGAGCACATCATCAACGGGCATTATGATCATTTGCCAGAACAAGCATTTTATATGGTTGGCACTCTTGAAGATGCGCAAAAAAAAGCAAAACAATTAGCGCTTGAGGCGTAAATGGATTTCACGATTATTAGTCCCCGCGAAAAAAAAGAGCTAGCAATATCTTGGCTTGAAGTAAACACGCCTAATGGAAATTTTATCATTCAGCGCGGCCACGCACCGATGATCGTTCTTGTCTCGCCGAACCAACCGCTTACTGTTTGCTTGAAGAACGGTAAGCAGGAGACGTTTTGCACACCAGGTGGCATTTTAGAAATCACCAGAACAGCCGCATTTTTATTATTAAACGAATAATGATCCCTCGTCCGCCATGGTTCGATACTTTTTGCTCATAAAATTCGCAAAACACTCACCACGAGCGGAGTCGGCACTCACAATAGAAGGCCCCAAAAAAAACGTTAATAAATAAGAAAAAATTAATTCAAAAAATCTATCCACCCCGCTCGCCCTGAGTGATTTCGAACAGAGTGAGAAATTGTATCGAAGGGTTAAGTTTTATGAAAAATAAATTGGGCTATATTATCTCAGGATCGTTAACCGAAGGATTCGTGATGCGGATCACGAACGCAGCGCATCTTGAAGAGATTAAAGCTGGAAAATTTGTGTGCATTGCGGGCGATCATCACACTTTTTTTTCACTAATCACCGATCTTTCACTCGCCGTTACGCATCCAGATATCTTGCTTTTTCCACCAAGCGAAAAAGAAAAATTACTCGCCAAAATTCTTGCAAAAAAAGACATTTATGCGACCGCATCAGTTAAACCAATGCTTATGATGACCAAAGAACAGCGCGTGATTCCCGTAAAAACTATTCCACCACATTTTGCGCCGATTTTTGAAGCAGATAAAAAAGATATCGCGCTCATATTTGGCGATGAAAACGATACTAAAACTCCCTATTTTAACATTGGCTGCCCACTTGATATGGATACGCCGGTTTGCATCAATCTTGAACGGCTTACCGAACGCAGTAACGGTATTTTTGGAAAAACCGGAACGGGAAAAACATTCTTAACACGGCTCGTGCTTGCTGGATTAGTAAAACAAGACCAAGCGGTAAATTTAATTTTTGATATGCATAGCGAATACGGCCTGCAAGCGCGAAAAGAAGGATCGCATTCATTTGTTAAAGGTTTAAAAACGCTCTTTCCTTCAAAAGTTGCACTTTTTTCTCTCGATCCACAATCAACGCGCAGACGCGGTGCCACCCCTGATGTAGAAATCAATTTGCCGTATAGCGCCGTGCATGTTGAAGATATTTTAGCGCTGCAAGAAGAACTTAATTTGCATAGTACCGCAGTTGAAGCAGCGCATTTAATTGCCGCACGGCACAAACACGAATGGCTCGGAGTTCTTTTAGCGCAAGGCGATCGCTTAAAAGAATTTGCAGCAGAAATTGGCGGCCATCCTGAATCTATTGCTGCACTTTATAGAAAATTAAAACGCATTGAGCGATTTCCGTTTTTCCGGCACGCTGCGGGTGGCAATTTTCGGGAAGGTTCATCAATTGATCAGCTTATTGAATATTTAAGCAAGGGCATTTCGGTCATCATCGAATTTGGTAATTTCACTTCAAGCCTTTGCTATTTGCTGCTTGCAAACATGATCACGCGCCGTATTCATACCGAATATATTGAAAAAACAGAAAAATTTTTAGCAAGTCAGCGGGCTGAAGATGAACCGAAAAAATTAATGATTACTATCGAAGAAGCGCATAAATTTTTGAATCCGCACGCGGCACGCCAAACTATTTTTGGCACGATCGCGCGGGAAATGCGTAAATATTACGTTTCTCTTTTAGTTGTTGATCAGCGGCCATCAGGCATCGATCCAGAAATTATTTCTCAAATTGGCACCAAAATTATTGCACAACTCAATGATGATAAAGATATCCAAGCAGTGCTCACTGGTATTTCAAATGCGCATCATTTGCGCGGCATTTTAGCATCGTTGGATACAAAAAAACAGGCGATGATTGTTGGCCATGCAGTCGCAATGCCAGTTGTCGTACAAACCCGCGAATATGATGAAGTATTTTATCGCGCAATGGCACCACAAGTTTCCGCAAAACAAATTGACGTGATGATTCAGGAACTATTTTAGGATTTTGCCATTTTTTTCGCACATCCCTCGATACAAACGCAAAGCGTTCACTCGGGACGAGCGCTTCAAAAAATGTTATTTACTGGAAAACTCTTAATATTTTGTTAGCTGCGCTCGTCTCGAGTGCGCACGAAGTGCGTGTATCGAGAGATGGCGCAAATTCAAAGGTTTAAATATAAAAAGGCCCAGAAAGTCTGAGCCTTTTTATGTAAGATTTTTAAACTTATTTATGCATTAATCGCATAAATCTCTACACGACGGTTTGGCGCTTGGCCTTCGAAAGTATTTTCAAAAGCGGCAAGTTCTTCGTTGCCTACGCCAAATACTTTAACGTTCCCTTTAGCAGAATCTCCAACTAGGGTTTGAGCCAAATCACTCGCACGTTGATTTGAAAGCGCTAAGTTATAATCTTTGGTACCGTGCCAGGTGCATGAATGCCCTTTAACGACAACCTTTTTCCCTTCATCTACCCATGTATCAACTTGTTTTTTTACGGACGCAAGTTTTGCTTTTTGGTCGTCCCGGACTTTTGGGCTATCGTAGTCAAAATAAACAACGAGTACATCTTCATCATTCTGATCGAGCTCGCCAAGCGCTAAAACATCGTTCTTTGCGCCTTTTTGTGCATTTTCCTCATCTAAAACCAATGTTTCTACATCTTCAAATGCACCCAAATCCTCATCAAAGAAACTCACTTTAGGCTGGCCCTTTGACGGGACCGGCATATCAACTGCAGCTGCTAAATTTGCAGGATGTTCCCGCTTTACCTTCTTTTTTCCGCACCCTGATAGGACAATTATGAATAGAGTAACGAAAACTAATAATTTTTTTTGCATAGGCTCTCCACCTCCAAAATGGGTTATGTTTCTCAAGCAACGGTGGGCAATTTACCATATTTTTCTCCTCTTTTCTATTAGTTTTAGCGAGTTTTTCTACTATTTGGCGATCGGATACGGTATACTTACGGTTATAAGGTATTTTACAACACGTTTTTCCAGCACCTTAGGGTGGGGACGATTCATGAAAAAAATTATAATTAATGTTGCCGCGTGGCAGACACGAGTTGCAATTCTGCGCGATGGACAACTGCAAAACATTTACTTCTCTTCGCCAGTGAGTACGACGCTTGAGCAATCGTATTTCAAGGGCGTGGTTACCACGATTCTACCCGGAATCCAAACAGCGTTTGTCGATATCGGGCAGGAAAAAGCTGGGTTCCTTCATATTTCTGAGATAGACCGCGAGCTTGCTATAGATAGAATGAGCTCAACAGTCGATCTTGACGATGCACCCCAACAACGAGAATCGCACCATCGCCAAGCAATGGACATTGGTAAGATTCTTAAAGAAGGCGAGCATATTCTTGTGCAAGTCAGTAAAGAGCCTGTGTATGAAAAAGGTGCGAAATTAACCACCTGTTTTACGCTACCCGGCAGATTTATTGTCTTAATGCCAAATATTCCACGCATCGCGATCTCAAAAAAAATCGAAGAGCGCGAAGAGCGCATCCGGCTCAAGGAGATTTTGATGAAAAATCTTCCTGAAGGGATGGGCGCAATTATTCGTACCACTTCGCAAAATCGAACAGAAAAAGAAATCGTGCAAGATGTTCAGTACCTTACTGATATCTGGCAAACGATTATGCACGAATATCAAAAAGCAAAACCCCAACAAAAAATTCACGAAGATCTTCCGCTGCCATTGCGCATGATTCGTGATCATCTTGATGACGATGTTGAAGAGGTCATCGTTGACGATAAACAAACACAGGCGGATGTTTATAAGTTTGTAAAAAAAATAGCACCGGAATATATGTACAAAGTGAAACTCTATTCTGGCCCCCAAAATATTTTTGAAAAATATCAAATCGATAAGCAAATTGAGCAAGCGCTCTCACACAAAGTACCACTCAGATCGGGCGGATCGCTCATTATTGAAACCACTGAGGCGATGACGGTAGTCGATGTAAACACCGGAAAATATATCGGCAAGGCAAATCTTGAAGATACGATTCTCAAAACCAACCTTGAAGCTGCTGAAGAAGTGGTGCGTCAGTTACGCTTGCGCAATATTGGTGGTTTGATCGTTATCGACTTTATCGATATGGCTTCATCTGGAAACCAACAAAAGCTAATGCGCTTTTTGGAAAAAACACTCAAAGAGCGTGATAAATTTCAATCGGTTGTACTTAAAGTTTCTGAATTCGGCCTTGTGCAAATGACGCGTAAACGTTCTGGCAAAACATTATTGCAAGAATTAACACGCGCATGCAGTTGCTGCCACGGGCTTGGTTTTGTTAAATCGACACAAATGCAATGCTATGCAATTCTTTCTGAAATTCGAGAAAAATTGCAAAAAATGCGCGGCACTAAACACATCGAAATTACCTTCAATCCAACCATTTTCGATTATATAACGACGATCGAATATAATGCCATCTTAGCTTTTGAAAAAGAATTGGGATTAAAAATTACGCTGATGAGCAATCCAGAGATGCCTGTTGGGGAGTTCCATATAAAATAATTTTTGGGCAAATGGGGAGTGGGTAAAAAATGGGGAATCTAAAAAAAATAATTGGGTGTTTATTTTTTTGTGTGATTGCACTTCCCAGTTATTCCCAAATGCATAAAGAAAAAAAGCCCGAGATGCGAAGAACCAATAGCTGTCGCGATTTAAAACAACTTCTGGAAGAAGATCCCTTTAAAACCAAAACCTTTGAACAATCTCCACAGCCTTTGGTTAACAACAATAACAACAATTCAAAAGATGAAGTTACTGAAGTAAACCTCGCTTCAATGCCTGAAATAATGGAGAATTCTTTTGCGAGAATGATGAAAAAATACGATCCATTCCGCAGAACATCAAGTGTGCCAAAAATCGCAATTGAACCAATCGAATCGTATACCTCCAAAAGGCAACCACTCACACGCAGTTTTTCTGAACTTTCTTCTAAGGCGTACGCGATTACATATCCTGGTCCTGGGGTTTTTGCAGTTCACGATATGGAAGAGGATAAAGAGCTTCTCACTTTGAACGGTTCACCGTGGAAAACGCATACCACCTTTGCCAGCCCAACAAGCATTGCTTATATTACAAAGCCGGAAAGCGCTGTGTGCGTTGTAGAAGTGCCCACAGGAAAACATGTAAAATGCACAGATTTTAAAGTAATTGATTTCAACAGTTCTACTTTTGAAATCCCACAAGGGGTGTCTAGCCCAGATCTTATTTCTCAAGGGAAAAAACCTTATCCAGTTACGGTGAAAGGGCTCGATAATAATAAACTCTTAACCCTTTACCGATCAACTTCCACAACTATAAACAAACAAAAAGGTGGCATTCTTTATTTGTGGGAGGTCGACCGAGGAACGTTCACTGAGCTCGACCCAAAAGCTGTTAATATTGATTCTGCGCTTCTTGCTGCCGGTAAATTAATCGATACAAAAGGGAATGAGATACAAATCTTTGAAAATCCTGGAAAGCAGACAGAATCGATAAAGACAATAGCAAAACATACCAAACCGATAGCGAGCATTTCATTATCATCATTATCACAAAATGAACTTATACTCGCTTCAGGCTCTGCCGATAAAACCGTTAGGCTGTGGGATTTGGGAATGTATGGGAGCGAAAGCGCAACTTTTGAATTTCCAGAAAAAATAAACGCTGTCGCTTTTCACCCAGAAATCGACTATCTTTTGGCCGTTGCAGCATTAGGAACTATTCATTTTGTCGACACCCGAACAAAAGAAAGTATTGGTACGTCGCCCCTGGGCGCAATGTGTAAAAATAATATAGTACGAACGCTTAAATGGAATCAAACGTCTCTCTACGTAGAAACCGGATTACGCGTGTGGTCGAAATTAACCGGTCTTGATAAATTCTTACAGAGCGGTAAAAAAGTCGACACAACTGCACAATCTCAATAGTAAAACTTTCTTTTTACTTGCAGTCTTTACTGTTCTGTTTAAAATCTGATTAGTAAATTTAATTTAAAACTATCGGATATTTAGCCATGAAAAAAATTATCATTGCCGTTATCATTGGATATTCGATTCCGAACTTGCTAGGGATGGAAGCGCGCTCTAATGAAATTAGCAAGCGAACTTACACGAGCACGCAAGTAACCCAATTTTATGCTCTAGAATCGTGGTACACAAGCAGGTTACAACAGTTGATTGATAGCCATTTTGACCAACAAATTGATCGAGCCAATTTTGATTCTAAGGCGCAAAAGCTCTACAACAATTTTAAAACTGGAAAAGATAGAATTTTAAGCAATAAGAAACAACGTATTTAATTTCGCAAACGACCCCATAATGGAGTTTTTATGAAAAAAATCATAGCGGGCCTACTATTAACGTTCAATGCATCTTCGATTCTAGCAATGGATAACACGCGTCGCCAAACGCCGCCGACATCAAGTATTGAAAATCTTTTGGAGGGCTTATCCATTGAAGAAAAAAAAGAAATAGTCCAAACCTATGAAAAACTTAATAGCACCCTCCAGGTGGTCTCAACGCTCGTCCCAACAGAAGAAACCGAAATTCAAAAGAAAAAAGAAGATTTAAAAAAGTTTTGTATCCGTAGGATTGCCAATTCTTCCCATCGCGACTCAAAAGATAGCAATTAGGCAGGATAATTATTTCATAATCTATAGGCCAATTTTACGATTGGCCTTTTTTTGCTATACTTATTCAATAAAAAGACTCATTCGGCAAAGGATTACCCGTGTCTGGCAAAACTTCGGTTCTTGATGCATACCCCGCTTACCGTGTTGATATTGGTATAGAAGTTCACGTACAGCTTACCACAAAAAGTAAGATTTTCTGCACATGTTCAAACGGGTTTGCAACCGAGCCAAATATCAATATTTGCGAAACCTGTTCAGGCCAACCGGGAGCTCTGCCCCGCCTCAACGCTCAAGTAGTTGAATACGCTATTATGACCGGCCTTGCTACAAACTGCACCATTAGTCCAGAATCTACATTTGATCGCAAACACTATTTCTATCCAGATTTGCCAAAAGATTTTCAAATTACCCAAAACTACTTGCCCATTTGTACTGATGGATTTGTTACCATTCATTTGGAAGATGGCAGCAAGAAAAATATTCGCCTTATTCGTATTCATATGGAAGAGGATGCTGGAAAAAATATTCATGCACAAACGGGCGAAAGTTTTGTGGATTTAAATCGCGCAGGCACTCCGCTTCTTGAAATTGTCAGCCATCCAGATATTAATAGTGCTTATCAAGCGCGAGAATATCTGCAAATGCTTCATAAAACGGTGAAATATTTAAATGTTTCTACCGGCAACATGGAAGAAGGAGCATTTCGCGCAGATACCAATATTTCGGTGCGAAAAAAAGACGATCCAAATCTTGGTACCAAAGTAGAACTTAAAAATATTAACTCGTTTAAATTCATTGGCGATGCTATCGAATACGAAATTGAACGACAAATCGAATTGCTCGAAGATGGCGGCGCTGTAAAACAAGAAACGCGACTTTGGGATACAAAAGAACGCAAATCTGTTCCAATGCGCAGCAAAGAAGAGCTTGCCGATTATCGTTATTTTAGTGAGCCGGATTTGCCTATCGTTGCAATCGATCAAAAAAGAATCGACGCGATCAAAGCTACCCTTCCTGAACTTCCTGCACAAAAACTTGAGCGCCTTATGAGAGAAAAAAATCTCTCTGCATATGAAGCAGAAATTTTAGTTGATGCGCCAGAACTCGCAAATTATTTTGAAAAAGCATATTCCATCAATCCAAGCAAACAGATCATTAACTGGATCTTGCGCGACCTCTTAAGCTATTTAAAAGAAGAAAAACTTGAATTAACGGCAAGTAAAGTTACTCCCGAAAAATTAGCGGAACTCGTCGCGCTCATCGATAAAGGCACGATTAATAATCGGGCAGCACAAGAAATTTTTATGCACGTCGCGCAATCGGGAAAAAACCCTTCCGCTCTCGTTAAAGAACTTGGGCTGGAGCAAGTTGGTGCTTCTGCGGAACTTGAATCGATTATTAAGGAACTTATTGAAGCTCATCCTGAGCAAACGGCACAATATAAAGCTGGGCAGCAAAAACTTTTTGGATTCTTTGTCGGAGCTGCGATGCAAAAAACGCAGGGCAAAGGAAATCCAAAAGTGATTCAAGAACTGCTCAAAAAATACTTAAGCTAAAAAATGGCGCTGTATATTATTTTAAGTGCTTTGGCATCGATTTTATGCAGCGAGGCCAGCGGAATGGAATTAGCCGAATTCAAGAATGAAAAAAAAGATTATTCTTTCCCAGAGCTGTTAGCTATCAAATTAGAAAACTATCCCGTTTGCCTTGCAATCAGCGACGATAATAAATATATCGCGTTTGTTACTCGCTACCAAACGGGATCTCTGTTTAGCTTAAATGAAGATGCATCAAAAGTTGTATCAACGACGAGCATTAACGTCCCTGATTGTTTTTGCAAAACTCTCTATTTTGACGAACAATCGAACCTGAGTTTTTGGAATCCTTCTCAGCCATATCCGCTAAGAAATTTGATATATAATGAAGGATGCGATGAACCGCACGCATTCTCCTACAAGAAATCATTGATAGCTCAATCGAGCCATGATATGCGAATCCGCATTTTTTGTTTAGATCGCCCCGAGAATAAGAAAAAACATAAAACGTCGCTTCATCATACCTCCGGCTCTGTTACATCCCTTGCATTTAATCAAGAAGGATCGCTATTGGCATCAGGGGCACACGGTGGCGAACTTTTTTTATGGGATACTCATAGTTGGGAAAAAAAATCCACCAAACTTTCGGGGCACGTACTTGCATTATCGTTCAGCAATGATGATCAAAGATTGGCAGCGGGAAGTACACACGGAGAAGTGCTCCTGTTCGATTCTACTAACCTCGAAATAATAAAAAGAATTGATTACGCTAACCCGAAAGGAATCCATCACGCAGTTTTTAACGCAGATGATTCACTACTTATCAGCGGATTAGATGATGCACTTTGTATTTCAGAATTGAAACCAACATTTAAACCGCAATCCCCCGCCCTTGAAAACTTAAAAATTGAAAATAAGGGCAATAAATCGCTCCCAGAGTTTTGGGAAAAACTCATAAAAAAAATCGGCTTTCTTAAAGGCTAATTATATATATCTTATAAAATTGCCACCTATAAAATTGAGCACTTATTGATGGCCAATTGTTATGGCTTTTTTTCAAAAATAACCATGCCCCACTTTTCAAATAGCATTGATTTTCCGCGTATAAATAAGCTATTCTGGTAATTGATTGTAGGTAATTTGAACAAATTGAAATGGTCAAATGAGTTGCCGCCTCAAAAAATGCCTGGCGGATTATATACTCAAAATTTCCAACCAATTCTTGCTCAATTCGACCTCAAAAAAGTTCTTCCATTTTTATAGCAAAATGGTGGATCAAAAAGAACATATTAAAAGGAGAAAATATGAAGTTAAAAAATATAGCATTCTTTGCCTTATCACTTCTCGTTGTCGTTCCAGTTGCACAAGCAAGTCTTGGTACAACTCGTGTAGATGGCACTATAGGTAGAACAACTACTTATTATGGTAACCGCGTGTATACAAACCCTACCGGTTATCCAACCACGGCAAACACTGGCGTAACTGCCACCGCATATCCAACTACTAAGGTTGGAACAACTGCGATTGGTTATACAAATCCAGGAACTGCAAGTTTGGCTAATCCGAATTATACAAATCCTAATGTTTACGGTACTGAAACGAATTATGCTACAGGAACACCTGAAGAGAATAACTACTATAACCGTACATACAGACAAGGGCGATCTGGTTTAGGTCAATATAGACACGGCGGCGTGTTGAGCAACCCATCAGGGCGTGGCTTTTACCGATAATACATAAACCTTATCAGTAAATTTTCCAAATAGGCCTTGAAACTATCGAGGCCTATTTTTTATTAAAAATATGAAAAAGAAATCAGGAGAAAATAATGAAGCTAAAAAAAATTATGCTCGTCGTACTATCCATTGCGATAATTGCGCCTCTTGCACACGGTAGAGGCGGGGGCGGCCACGGCGGCGGCGGACATTTCGGCGGCGGTGGCGGTCACTGGGGCGGATATGGCGGTCGTGGTTATGGTAGAGGTTACGACAGAGGATTCTACGGCGGTACCGGAATAGGTTTTTATGGCGGCCCTGGCTACTATAGCGACTACGATGATTATGGCACTTATTACGACGACGGCGGTTACGTTGGCGATGACGGCGTTGCTGTAGGCGTTGATGGCGTCGGCGTTGGTGTTGGCTCTGGCGGCATCGGTATCGGATTCTAAAAATACGATAGAAAATAAATCTTGCAAAAGATTATAGAGGCCATGGAATTCCATGGCCTTTTATTTTGGTCAGTGTTCACTTTGTAAAAAAATAGAGAATCTATTTTTCTTAAAAAATATCGAGAGAATAGGTATCGAACTTATTCTGCTCAGCTTTATAATTTCCCACAAATGCAATCATAGCTGCGTTATCGGTGCAAAAGGCTGGCGATGGGCTCGCAAATGGCAAGTTATGTTTATTTGCTAACTGGGCTAACTTTGCTTTAATGAATCGATTGCACGCAACACCACCAACAAAAGAAATACCGCGCACATATGAAAACTCTTTTAATGCAAGTTCAATTTTTTGCTCAAACATTTTACTAATACAAACAAGAAGAGAACTGGCAACTTGCTTTTTGTTTTCAAAATTCATAGTAGCCAAAAGTGATTTTGCTGGTAGATCATACCAACCGCGTTTTACTAAATCGTAAAGAACTGCCGTCTTTAATCCTGAAAAACTAAAATCGAGTGTATGTGGATTACCGCGCGGATAATGAAAAAAATCTTCAAACGAAATTTCTTGAGCGTATTTTTCTATTAATGGACCGCCTGGATATCCGAGCCCCATTAGTTTTGCAATTTTATCAAACGCTTCGCCCGCCGCATCGTCAAGCGTTTGTCCAATTATTTGAAATTCACCAAAATTTTTAACTAGATAGAGCGCCGTGTGCCCGCCTGACGCTGATAAACAAAGATAGGGAAATGGTAAAGATTTTTCCAAGAATGATGAAAAAATATGTCCCTCAAGATGATCAATGCCAATAATCGGTTTTTTTTTGGCCCATGCTATAGCTTTTGCAAATGAAAGACCAACCAGAAGTGATCCGGGCAATCCCGGTTTTACCGTTACGGCAATGGCATCGATAACATCGAGAGTCACGCCCCCGTGTTCCAGCGCGCGCCGTACAATGCTATTTATTTTCTCCAAGTGAGAGCGCGATGCAAGCTCAGGAATAACGCCGCCGTATTCTTTGTGGATTTCCGTTTGAGAATATAAAACATTGGAACGAAGGCCATCATCACTTGAATACACAGCTGCCGCCGTTTCATCACATGAAGTTTCTATCCCTAAAATCAATCGTCCCGCCATACATTCCCTCATTTATCCAGAAGTTAACTTTTTCTATGCGCTGTATCCGCGCGCATTGAAAGGTATTGATATGAGTCTGTTTGAGGCGCATTGCACAATCGCCTTAAATGGTTTTTTGTGAAATGAGCGCAGATTGATTCCGCCAATAACCATGCGATCACGCATCGATCTTATCATTTCTTTGGTAACTGAATCCTTAATTACAATCGTTGGCAAATAAATGCTCGTGCCGCCGCTTGCCCATTCACGGACATCAAGGCGATTGATATATTCAGGATTCATGAAGACGATAACCGTATTATCAGGAACAATCATTTCGCCCTCTTTAAAGCGAATTTCTTGTACGCGCCATGAATCACGCCATTCAATTGATTTTTTATTTTGCAAAAGCTCAAGCGGATCAATTTGAGGCATATCAACCGTATACTTACTTAATTTATAAAGTTTATATGAAGCTTTAGGCGCCAATTGCAAGTGTTCAATGTGATTTGCGTCAGGGATTTTTAGATCCTCTGTGCTCATGATCAGAACGTGAATTTGATTCGGTTTATCATCCTCGTAAATTTCAAATGCAGCTTTTCTGATTTCGCTCTCTTTATCAACCGAAACACTATAGAGCCCACCCTTATAGCACACCGGCAAACCACCAAGATCTTCGGTACCATTTGGGCTACTAATAAATCCAAAAATTGTTACCTGTTTGGTTGGTTGGCTAACCGCATATACTTGCAACACTGGAAAAATTATAAAGAGGCCCGAACCGACAAGAACCATCAACAAAAAAGTTCCAAATCCCTTTTTCATGATTGCTCCTCAAGTTATATTGTGTATTTTTATTTTTTTTCTTAGTTTATACTAATGTTTACAAGGTGAAAAGAACTCTAGCAGCGTACCATGATACAACGTTTCCTACTATTTATAAAACAGACCGTTACTCCTTCGATATCAGCCCAGCTGGCCGCCCGCTCGTGGTGCGTGGGTATGTTTGTCGCTTGGTCACCCTTTCTCGGGCTGCAAACGATATTGGCTATTATTCTTTCTTATTTTTTTTCGCTCAAAGCATCTATAACGCTCACCGCTTCATTCATGATTAATAATATTTGGACCGTTATTCCTATTTCTTTAGCAAATTACAATTTTGGCCTCTTTCTGTTTGAAAAAGTTCTTCATCGAACACCGCCAAAAAATCCAGCATTTTTTGCACCGATTGAACTCTGGCTTCAAACACGGCTGGCAATACCAACGCCAAGCTTATGGCCGTTTCTTATTGGCGGAACGATTTTAGCTTTTATTATTAGTTGCGCAGCATATCCTTTTGTTAAGCGCTTTTTGTTGTATTTCTCTAAGCATTAATCGGAATCTTCATTATGAAAATTTTAGCGCAAAATAAAAAAGCTTTTTTTGATTATGAAATTCTCGATCACATCGAAGCAGGAATTGTGCTCACCGGGGATGAAGTAAAATCGATGCGGGCCGGGCACATTTCGCTTGTTGGTGCCTATGCGACGATTTACCGAGGAGAGCTTTTTTTAATCAATTGCACCGTGGCACCGTATGCGCAGGCGTATCAAAAAAAAGATGAAACAAAAACTCGTTCACGAAAACTTCTCGTTCATCGGCGCGAACTTAATCGAATCGCCGGCGATATCTCTCGCAAAGGAGTTACGATCTTAGCACTCAAAATTTACCTGAATGAAAAAAATCTCATTAAAGTAGATTTGGGAATTGGTAAACACAAAAAAGCTGGCGATAAACGAGAAGCAATTAAAGAAAAAGATCTCAAGCGCGAATCGCAACGCGAGTTAAAAAATAAATATTAAAAAACCTAAGCATTTACATCTAGGATTATCATGATGGTTCTCTACTCTTTGTTACTTCTTTTTGGTTCCTATGCCCATTGCATGGAACAAAACAAATCGTTCACAATTCAAGAAACCCGCCAAGTTATTCTGAAGGATCCCGTATCGTTCATACAAGAAATAAGAAATCATCAGAAAAAAATGATGGGCGAAATAAAAACAAAAAATCTTGATACCGTAAACAACTGGCCCGCAAGCATCGAAATTATAAAAAAATATCAAGCAATCATGCCCCTTGTTCAACTTGGCGAATGCCCAGGAATCTCAGGAAGAGATTGTCCGCTTGATCGAATGCTCTTTCCCGAGTTACGAGATGCATACGAGAAAGAGGTTTCAAAAGAATTGGCGGCGCAATTGCAAACACAGAAAGAAGTGCACCTTGCAAGTTTTGGTTCGGGTGATCTTTCACAAGACCTCATTGTGTACACAAAAGCACTTGCTAAAGTGACCGATAACCCAAAACTCACCATTCATAACATTGATCTAGTTTATAAGTTTAACACGCCTTATTCGGATCTGATTGGAAAAAAGCGTCTAATTGAACACGAAGACTTTACAGAAAATTTTGCGATCGAGTTCATTTCAAAATCGTTACAAACTAAGTCTAAGCAGCCTCTATCAAAAGAAACAGCACGAAATATTATTCTATCCGGCTTGCATTACACGTCATTAAAGAATAACAGCATGCTTGATTTTCTTAAAAATGCATTTCCCAAAGCAGCGATCTCGTTATATGTCCACCAATCGGCAGATAGTTATTTGCAATATATGAAGCGTGAAAAGCTAAGCCCGCCCACTATTGTTACTGCTTGCGATATCGATAACGTGGAAGACTTCAAGTCCGGCAGCACCATTGCTTATGCTGATATCTCTAAAAAAGCATTTGAAAATCCTAACGCGGCCACTTTTTTATTGGCCCGCGAAGATCCATCGTCGACACAGGCGCAATTGCTCGTTATGAAAAAAAAGAATGACCAAACTCCTATTGCGCTCATATCTCTTTTTTCATAATAAATAACTATATTCTCAGAGTTGATCTGAAAGCAAACGCATGAATTATTTATCGGCTATAATTTTATTTTTTTCAATTTTTAATGTTCCTCTTTCCTGCATGGAAAAAAAAACGCAATCAACAACAACAAAAAAATCTGCAGATTTTGAGAACTTAAAAAAAACAATTCTCTTAAAGCCAGTAGATCTATTGCAAGCTAATATGTTGTCTCAGGCTGCATTTGAAATTCAAGAACAAAAACTAGATGATGATGTTCCCAGAGAGGGGCTTGTAGCGCAAATAGAAAAAACAGTTCCATTTTTTTTTATTAATGAATGTGGTAGACACAGCAGTGAAGATTGTCTTTTAAGTCGTTTTAAAAATCCTAAACTCAGACAAAAATATGCTGAAATCGTTAGTGCTGCTCTTATTGAAAAGATTAACCGCACAGAAGAAACGGTTAAATATACTACAGTAAGCACACCGCTTTTTTCAGACTTGGAGATTTTAACGCGAACTCTTGATAAAAAAAGCAATGCCAAAATAGCGATTGATGTTGTTGATATCTTTCACGGCATTTTCGATTTATTTTGCACTGTTCAAAGCAAAGATCATTCTCTCGATAATCTAATGGAAAAAACAATAGGACAAGAAGAGCTTGGCAAGATGCAAGAACTTGTTTCTACTCCTTGTTCAAGTGAAGTTAAAAAAGAACGGTTGGTTGAAAGCTTTTCTGTTGGAAAAACACGCAATAATCAATTACTCAATGGTTTGAGAAAGATGTTTCCAAAGGCCGATTTGACATTGTCCGTTTATAATTGTGTTGATCATTATTTAAACCATGCAGCTGATGATGACTTCCTTGTTCCCGATATTGTCTGCGGGGACGATATTGAACACGAATTTGACCTGTCGGATAAAAATTTTGCATCGAAAGCCTTCCATGAACTCTCGATTGCTGCCCTTGTTGCCAATCCAACTGCTAAATCAATCCTCTTGAGCAAAAAATGCGAGGGCATTATTCAAACGATAACTCGCAAGCCTACTACAACCTTCTATTATGAAGTTCAATACATAAAACCGTCAGTTGTAAAATTGAAATAAAAGTGTTCAGCCAAGCGCTCCTAAGTAATCACAATGCCAAGCAGTTCGATATTGATAGAAATCTGCAAATTTAAAAATTGAAAAAAAAGAATACCCATTAATATAGTTAGGATCTAATGTTTAATCTTCTTTGCCTGTTCTTCATTGTTCCCTTTTACGTTATTGGAATGGATGAGCTGCCTTCAATTGAAACAACAAAAAACCAGATAATGAGTAACGAATATTTAAAAAATCATGAAATTATACGAAAAAAAGTTTTTCAAGAAATAGATGATCTTGGATTGACCAAAGAAGAAAAGTATACAGAGCGCATAGCCCTTCTGGAAAAGTACAAAAAAAAACATCCGCTCATAGCGCTATCGGAATGTGCATCCTCTCAAATGGGGGTTTGTCCATTGAGCAGAGCCATACATCCCAACTATCGAGATACATATGAAAATACAGTTTCTCAAGAACTTGCACGACAATTAAAAAACCAAAAAACAATATCCATTGCAAGCTTTGGGTGCGGGCAACTTCTTTCTGATGCCATTATCTATACCAAAGCCCTTGAAACAACTAAGTCAGCAGAGCTCATCATTCATCAGATTGATCACCAATTAATTATTCCTCAATTATATTTGAATAAAACAGAAGAGAATCGACGCGTCAAAAGACAAACATTTTCATCAGAAGAAACCTTAAGTTCTATTCAAAAAACCTTAGAATCAACTAAAAACGAATTTAGCGAAAACTCTGAAGAAAAAGCTTTGGCATCAGACAGCCTGGCTCTAAAAAATACAATACTGGACGAATTACATACTCAATCATTTCTGCATAATAGTCTATTAGATTACCTGCAAGAAGCATTCCCTCAAACTACTATTTCCATGTACGTTCACGGAACCGCACAAGATTATTTGCAAGATATAGAAAATAAAAAATTCCCAAAACCGAATATGGCAATAGCGGCAGATATCGACGATGGATATGGAATGGAAAGAAATAGCGTGGCAGACTATTATTTAGTCAGATCAAAAGCTTTAGAAAATGATAATTCAGCAGCATATATTCTTGCACGATCTACAGAAAATCCAGATACCCAAGCGCAAATCAGATGTATAAAGATGGAAAATGGACAACGAATTGAAGCATCTATGAAGAAATTATAGCAATCACCGATGAATTTTAGTTTTTTGACAAAATGAAGAAATTTTGTTACTATTTGAATAGATGGATTCTTTGAAATTTTTGGGGGCGTACTGGCTTCGACGTTCTATAAACATCGTAGAAAGCATGCCGAGTTTGACTGAGACTCGTACAAAATTGGTCAAAAACAGAAATGCAAACGCATCTCAACCGAATCCTAACGCTTACAACGCAGGTTTTGCCCTCGCTTAATCGTTAAGAGACACTTGTCAGTAAGGCGTGTCTATCAGTTGAACTGACACGTATTAATCAGATAGAACTGATGCGGTAGATTTTTCAGTTGCGTAGCGTATCAGTATCACGAAACTGGCTCATGCGCATTCCTGTGTTTTCGAGGGGCGTATGAGTATATTCGAAAAATAAGCATGTAGCGTTTTACGTTTTTTATTTTGCGGACATGGGTTCGATTCCCATCGCCTCCACCAGTCTTCGCTTATCCGGGCCTTCCGGCTCGACAAGCTACGCCTGGCTTCGCCATCTTTTCTAAGGACGGATACACAGTTAAATAGCGAAGACTGCCCGGCATAGCCTTTAGGCGACGCCTGGGCTGATCCAATCAAAAGAATCCTTATTTTCGCTTATCCGAGGCATTCCGGCTCGGTAAACTACGTATGGCAGGCCAGTTTTTTTTAACGGATCAAAATAAATATCGCGAGCCAATTGAGGCGAAGTATGCCCTTCGTAGCTCGCCAACGAGCGAAGTAGGGCGAGTCTATTAAATCCATACTATTGCCTTCACGGACACATCACAAATAATTGATCTAGAAACCATAAGCTCTTATACTTTCCTTAATTATTTTTAAGGGAGAGCAATGAAGTTATTTTTCACATTCATTACATTTTCAATTACCTGCACTCTTTGCTCTATGAATATGAGCAGTAAACCTAAACCTATGCAAATTGATACGTATGTTTCGTTACATACCGGCGAAACCGTTTTTACGGAGACGTTCAAAAACTTTTGGGGTAACATTCTGCGCGTTGCTCGAAGTGGAGATTATTCTCAAGATCTGCATGTTTCGCTTTTGGCTCTTTGCAAAGAAGGCACAGCGCTACCAGACCACCATAAAAAAATATTGGAAAAACACAGTCTTCCTACCAGCAGCGAGGAATTCGATGTGCATAAACGTTCTATCATCATTGCAGCCCATGCAAATTGTAAGTTGATCATCAATCCATCAGATCCTAAAGATCTAACCGGCCAATTCATACTAAAACCCGAGAATATCCCCTAAGAAGCGCCTGCTATATAATTTGGCCAGACCCTTTTTTCAATCATCTCATTTTGTGCTAGCTTAATTAATAAGGGTTCGTTTTCATGCATTATTTGGAGTTTTTCTCTAAAAAAAGCAAAAACCGGAGGTATTACTATGAACCGACTATTTTTAAAAATAGCATGGCCTATTGCTTCGATTGCCCACTTAGCAAGCGCAGCTCCTTCATTTGAATCACTAGCGCTTCTGGAGCGTCAAATTTCGGTATTGCCGGAAAAGACCTTCCGCTTCATGCCAACCTTTCTTAGCTTAGATCAGTTGCGAGCGACAATAGCCACTTATCGGGCACAACGAGTAATCGAACAACGCAACGCTCCATGGATAGACGCGCGTTCTTCAAATGGTCTTTTTGCGCAAAAGTTAATCGTACCGCAAGACAGCAAAATTCTTTTTTTTGGTGATATTCATGGATCAGTCCATTCGATCGTACGAATGTTTAATTCTTGCATAAAACAAGGAATCGTGAACGATCAACTCGCGATTACACAACCAAATACTTACTTTGTTTTTCTGGGAGACTATGTCGATCGCGGTTTTTACAGCATAGAAACGCTCAATACTCTTTTACAATTTGCAATACGAAATCCTGGCAAAGTGATTTTACTGCGCGGCAACCATGAAGATGAAATGATGAACCGTTCATTCGGGTTTGGCCAAGAACTTACTACAAAGTTTCCGGAAATTGCCGCAGCCGACAATTCACTAATCTATAAATTATTTGATTTGATGCCCTCTGTGCTCTATTTAGGCGCAGGAATAAATAATAATTTTGATATTATTCAATGTTGCCACGGGGGTATTGAAATTGGATTCAATCCTCAAAAATTACTAGAGCATTCATCACACAAAACTTTTCAAGCAATTGATCGAATCGAGAGAGCAAGCGCCATTCGCGCATTGCCGCAAGCGTTAAAAAAACCAATTCTCGATACGATTCCCGCGCAAGAAATATGCGGCTGTTCGCTCTCAGCTCCAACTTCGCCTACGCATCTTGGATTTTTATGGAACGATTTTATTGAAAAAGATACGCTGTATACATCATCTGCAATTGGCTATAAAGAAGATCGCGGTTGGGTGCTTGGTAAAATTCTAACCAAACATTTTCTAAGTATGCACAGCGCCGCAAATGCTCACATTCGCACAATTTTTCGCGCGCATCAGCACCATGGATCAATGCTTGAAATGATGAAAGAAAATCAGGGAATTGTTCCACTCTGGAACGGATTGGTTTATACCTTTGTTTCATCCCCTGTTAACGGAATGAATATTCACTTCGACTCGTATGGGATTTTAAGCGTTGGTAAATCGTTTGACGAGTGGAAAATGAAGCACTGCATTATTACAAAAAATGGCATCGATTACAAAGAGATGCCAAAACTCATCAACTAATTAAACGGTACACAGTTCTTAGGGGGACTTTATGAATTATAAACTATTGTTTATGACACCTCTTTTCTATCCGCTTATAAATTGCATGGATCAGCAAAAACTTACGGAGCGACAACAAGGTATTAATGCCTATCAGTCGGTGCAACCAGCTGTTGCAAAACTCATGAAGCATCCAAAAAATGATCCATGGCCTTTGATAACTCTAAACCATATCATCAACGGCAACAGGAAACAGGATCTCGACGGTCAATATAAAGAAAACGGTAAAGAATATGAACAGGGCATTGGGATAGATGGCTTAAAGAATATCAAAGTTCTTGAAGAATACGGATTTCCCAAAAAAGCTCCCGAATATACCCCTTTAGTCAAAGAGGCAATAAATTTTGCAATCAACACCTCTAAATTGGGCGCAGAACTCAAAGCAGAAAAAACAGTAACGGAATTAGATGTTATTCGTGCACAATTGGTATCAAAAAAGAAATAGCTTTTCCCCTTTCACTACACAGCGTGATACACTTTCCCACTGAATTATTAACAAGTTCGGATCTATAGTTAACGAGGCTGTTTTTTATTTAATAGAAAACAGCCTCCATTAATTGAACGCTTCTCCAATTATGATTATACTTTGCTGCAATAAGCTCTATATAATTAAAGGAGAAATGAATGAAATATATTTTTGCAGCAATAGCATTTTTTCCTACCTTAATTCATTCTATGGATAATCGAACGGTTGTTTTACATACAGGACAAGCTGTATCCCAAGAAAAATTCGATGAGTGATGGCCAAAGTTCAAAAAATTGCTCACCAGTAATACGTTGCAAAGTGACCTTCCCTATTGCTTGTATTCTCTCTGCCATGGACAAGAATTATTGTTCAAGGATAGGAAACAACAAGTTGGCGATGCCGGCTTTCCTACCCATCCATCACAAATAGATGAAGACACAAAAAAAATTATTCTTGCTACTAATGCATTATCACTTTCTCCTCAAAAAAGAATAGAATTGGAAAGAGAGAAAGATTTTACATTTGACTTCATTAACCCAATCGATCCAACAGAAGGATACTGCGAATCTACTTGGGATTAATAGCGCTCAATCAATTATTGCAAAGGAATAGGATGCGTATACTATTATGCCTTTCATTTATTAGTTGCCAATCGATTTTATCGATGGATCACGAGAGCATTTGGAAAAAAATTGCACAACTCGAGCATCAAAAGAATAAAAGTGGTTTATCTCGAACACTTGCGGGGTTAGCGCAAGATGAAAAAATGGATGCACAAGATAAAAATAACCTCCCACAATTAGAACAACTTGGGCTGTTAGAAAATGGCCAGCTGTCTACGCAAATAAAAGATTACGTAAGTAAGTCATACCAAATGAATTTCATCACGATGGCATTGGAATTTGTAAAATTAAACGATACCAAGCAACGATTTGAAGTTTTTATTCCTGAAACCGGAATGGAAGTTTTAGCTAATGATATGATTGCAGATGAAGCAGTCCAAAACGCCAATCCGCATAAATAGCAATCTTAAACAAAGCAAGATTGAAAACAGTTCATTCGTATTTTGTTTTTTAGAAGCTTCTTGACCATTTTTTAAATAACGTTTCATACTTGCAGAAAAGGAATGCTTTTATGAAAATGTTATTTTTTGAATGTGAGCCTTTGCAAGAAGCTTCTTTTCGCACTGCTTTTTCGAAAGACCAACTATTTTTCTTTTCGGAACCATTGAATGAGAAAACCGTTCCAGGAAATCACAGCGATGCGGAAGTTATTTCAGTTTTCACCTCTTCCTGCGTCACCAAAAAAGTTATCGATCAATTCCCCAATCTTGCATTTCTTCTCACACGATCGGTAGGTTGTGACCATATTGATTTAGATGCGCTAAAAATGCGCGGCATCTTATTCTCAAATATTGCACACTATGCGGATCGCTCAGTTGCTGAATACGCGTTTGCATTAATCTTTAATCTCGCACGCAAAATTAATCCTGCCGCTAAAAGAACTTCGCAAGAACATTCAATTTCGCTGCAAGGTTTGCGCGGATTCGATCTTTACGAAAAAACCATAGGCGTTATTGGTACCGGAAATATCGGCAGCAACGTCATTCGGATTGCACATTGCCTTGGCATGAAAACAATCGCATTCGATATCGTTCAAAATCCAGAACTTAAAGAATTTGGAACAATCTATCTATCTCTAGAAGAATTATTAAAAACTGCCGATATAGTCTCAATTCATGTGCCATTAACAGAAAAGACTCATCATTTAATAAATGAACAAAACATTTCGCTCATAAAAAAAGGCGCTTATTTAATAAATACCGCACGGGGAGGAATTATTCAAACGCATGCATTAATAACCGGTTTACAAAAAAATATACTTGCGGGCGCAGCCCTTGATGTACTGGAAGACGAAAGCGTCACAATCGAACCTTTGCAGTTCGTTTCGCAAAAGCACCCCAATGAATCGCAGCTAAAAAATATCGTAGAAAATAATTATCTTCTTAATCATCCACATGTTTTAATCACCCCCCATAATGCGTTCAATAGCAACGAAGCAATTGATCGTCTTACGCACGAAACTATTGCAGCTATTGAAAAATTCAAAAATTCAGTGTCTTCAAAATAATTTCTTCTCTCTAAAATTTTAATCAATACAAAAGACTATTATTGTTCACTAATTTAATAAGCTCTTTTTCAAAAACATGCTTGAGTTCCTTAAATTTGCCATGCTACGGTAAAAAAAAAGGAAATAAAAAAGCATGTATATTAAGCCTCCCTATCAAGAAACCGTTCAAGCCCTTTCTGAATATTTTAAAACAAATCTAACCGATGGCCTTTCTACTCAGCAAGCGCAATACGGTTTGAAAGAATATGGGCTCAATCAGCTACCGGAAAAAAAGCCGGTTTCACTGTTCCGAATTTTTTTAAGACAGTTTGAGAGTCCACTTATCTATGTACTCGCTGCCGCTGCAAGCATCATAATGATTCTTGGAAATTCAATTGATGCATTGATTGTTAGCGTTATTCTTTTTTTTAATGCTCTCATTGGAACAATCCAAGAAGGAAGAACGCAGACGCTCCTTGCTAGTTTAAAAAACTATTTAAAAACTGAAGCTCTGGTAGTGCGCGATGGAAAGCAAATTATTATTCCATCGAAAGAAGTTGTCCCTGGGGATATTATTATCATCCAGCAAGGAGAACAAGTACCAGCCGATTCTCGACTCATTAATGCTCATCTACTTATGGTTGACGAAGCATTACTCACTGGTGAATCTATGGGCGTTAATAAAACTGCTAATGCTATTGCAGATGAACGCGGCATTGCAAATCAATCAAATATGGTTTTCAAGGGAACGTATGTGCTTTCTGGAAATGCTTCCGCACTCGTTGTTGCGATAGGTGCGAAAACTGAGGTCGGAAAAATTGGAACTCTTGCAGAAACTATTCATACCGATATGCCGCTCAAAAAAGATCTTGATCGCATTTCGCTCTGGGTGCTCATTTTTATTGTAACCGCATGTATATTCCTATTTATTATTGGCATTTGGCATGGTCGCTCATGGACAGATTTACTCATTATTTTGAGCGCTTTATTTATCTGTGTCGTTCCTGAAGGGTTGCCAGTTGTTTTCACATTAACACTAGTTAATGGTGCATATCAGATGGCAAAGAAAAATATCGTAGTAAAAAGACTTCAGGCAGTGGAAGGATTGGGACGCACTTCCGTTATCGTACTCGATAAAACCGGGACCCTTACCAAAAATGAAATGATGGTTTCTCGAGTTTATACAAATCATCATTGGTACGAAATTACCGGTCAGGGTTATCACCCCCAAGGTTCAATGATCAGTGACGGTTCCATCATAAAAAATATACATGAGCATCCAAATCTCGATCTCATGGCGCAGACAACCTCATTGCTTAATCGAACCCAAATGAATATAGATCAAAAAACAGGACTCTATTCCCTTAAAGGCGATCCTACACAGGCAGCTTTATACGT
This sequence comes from Candidatus Dependentiae bacterium, assembly GCA_016191325.1. Taxonomy (NCBI): domain Bacteria; species Candidatus Babelota bacterium. The sequence goes on from JACPOV010000008.1 coordinate 960,092, forward strand.
TTTTTCTCAAAAAGCAGGCTACGATCCGGCTCAATTGCGTAATCAATACATATTTTATGCTGAAATACCTTTTCAAGCAGATTTGCGTTATCAAGCAGATTTTTATCTGAAAGATAATAAACTTATAGCCCTCATAGTGGGCTCTCCTGAATTGGTGATGAATCGCTCAACTATAACAACGCAAGATGACAAAAATGCTCTCGCTGATTTGCTTAGAGGCGGGCTTCGTACGATCGCTGCAGCGTATAAAGAATTTGATTTACCAACGAAAAAAGAACTCAGTGGAGAAGTATTAAAAAATATGATCTCAGAAAATTTAATATTTTTGGGATTCTTCGGCCTACAAGATACCATTCGCCCAGAAGTTAGCGATATGATCAAGCAAGCTCGCGCGAGCGGCTTATGCGTAGTGATGGCAACCGGCGATCATCAGGGTACAGCGCTTTACGTCGCGAAAGCGGTTGGCATTTACAAAGAAGGCGATACGGCAATTGATGGGCCAGAATTTAAAAAATTGAGCGCGCAAGAACTTACTAAAGAATCAAAAGTAGCAACAGTTTATTCACGTCTTTCGCCAGAAAATAAACTGCAACTTATCGAAGCTTATCATCAACGGCGCCAAGTCGTAGCGATGACGGGAGACGGAGTAAATGATGCGCCTTCGTTGGTTGCCGCAGATATTGGAATTGCCATGGGAAGGATTGGCACTGAAGCTGCAAAAGAAGTTGCTGATATAATTCTGCTGGACGATTCATTTGCAAGTATTATGGATGCGATCGCCTACAGTGAACATATGTTTTCCACCCTCCGGCGTGTAATTCTTTATTTTTTTGCCACTAATCTCGCGGAAGTCCTGCTCATACTTTTTTCACTGGGTTTAAATATAGCCACATTACCACTGAATGCGGTGCAGATTTTTTGGCTTAATTTAGTTACTGATGGTTTTTTAAATGTCGCGCTCGCAGTTGAGCCACAGGAAAAAAACCATTATTTGAAAGTATCGCACCGTCGTACCACACTCATTGATAAATCATTACTATTAAAAACATTTTATTTGTCTCTGCCTATGGCAATCGGTTCGCTCGGAGTTTTTTTATGGTACCAATCAACAAGTATTCCACTGGCTCAAACCATGGCCTTGGTCACCATGGCACTTTACCAGTGGATGAACGCGTGGAATTGCAGATCTCAACATTTAACTAACTTCCAAATTGGTTTTTTTAGCAACCATTGGCTGATTGCAGCAACCTCATTCGTTTTATTTCTGCAGCTCCTCCTGGTTTATGCGCCATTTATGCAGCGTTTCTTTCATACGGTACCCTTAACCCTAAACCAATGGTTTCTAATTTTTATACTTACTAGTTCATTAGTAATTATTGAAGAAGCACGCAAATTTATTGCGCAATTTTTGCAACAAAAAGGAATGCAATAATGCTATTTTTTCTCGCTTTATTATTTGTTTTTTCATCAACTTCATGTATGGATAATTCCTTTAACAATTCCAAGAAAGAAAAAGAAAATATTCTAATATCAGACGAAAATGAGACCGATTATCTGGTAGATAAACAAACCTATAACGAATATTGGCCGCGTCTACAAAAAATTCATAAGGACATTTCTAATGCACCATCGAAAGCAGCGTATCAACTTTTAATTAAGTTGAGCTCAGGGCAGCAGTGCATTATTTCAAAAGAATCTGCAAAAATGCTTGAGCGATACGAATTCCCTCTAGATCAGAACAAATACACCGATGATCTTTGCGAAGTGATAGTAGTATTCAATACCATTAACGGGACTAAAAATTCAGATAAGGCGATTAACTTTTCCAACTCAACCATTGATTGGTCGCAATTTAATCAAACAAATAAAAATGATCCTGCCAATACGAACAAACAAAGTCAGTAAAAGCTTGGGCTTCTTTGAATTCTGCCCATTTGACTGCTCATCCAAATGGGATAGACTAAAATAACATTTTAAAACTTCTATTTGCAAAAGGATGAGCCATGAAATCGGTCTGCATCAAAACGTATCTAACTCTCTTTACAATGCTGCTCTGCCCCAAAATGTATTCAATGGCGGGAGTTGCTCAAATGCCTTCAGATAAAAAAGTTGCCGATCTTTCAATAAAAGATTTGCAACAAGTGATTAAGGATACCATACAAAGCTTGCTCGCGTTCGTAGATCCATATTCAATTTTGCAAAAACTTGATGAAGTAAAAGATGCTGAGCAAAAACTCAAAGCGGATTTTGAAACAAAAGAGCGTCAGATTGTTGATATTCAAAATAAGATCAAACAAAAAGAGGCAGAATTTCAAGCAAAGGCTCCTGCACTTAGCCCCGATGCTCGTGAAAAATATCAATCCGATATTATGAGCTTACGCGCACAAGGGCAAACAAAAATGGAAGGCTTGCAAACGTTCGTGCAACAAGCGCAACAAGAGCTCGAAATGCGTTTCTTTAAAAAAATCCAAGAGGCTGCTGAAGAAGTTGCAAATGAAGAAGGAATCATTCTCGTGCAAGGCGCCGGCATTGTATACGGTTCTAAAGCGCTCAATATTTCTGATAAAGTTTCAGCTCGCATGAATAAAAAATACAACGAAGAAAAACGCAAAAGCATGAAACCAGTACTAACTCCAGCTGCGCAACCATCTTCATTGCCAACAGCACCAAAATAACTCATGCAAATCGCTCCAATAACAGCGTTAAAAGATATTAAAGCAATTATCGGGCTAGGAAATCCTGGCCCGAAATTTGCCCGTACGCGGCACAATATCGGTTTTATGATCGTTGATGCACTGGCAGATCAAGCAAATGCTTCGTGGCACGCCAAAGGAAATATGGAAGTTGCCGCTATAGAGATCAATGGCAATAAAGTTATTTTGGTTAAACCACAAACGTTTATGAATGTATCAGGAAAAGTTTTACCCGAACTGGCCAAGCAAGGCATCAAAAAAGAAAATATTCTCGTGATTCACGATGAATTGGAATTGCCGTTTGGTAAACTTAAGGTACGCGCAGGCGGCAGCGCCAAAGGGCATAATGGATTGAAATCCATTATCGAACTCGTCGGCCCGGAATTTGCACGCCTCTCTGTCGGCATCGATCGCCCCGCAAATCGAGAACAAGTGCCCGATTATGTATTGCAAAATTTTTCGCAAAATTCTGCAGATCTTGATGCAATGATTGATCAGGCTATACAAAAAATTGAAGAAATATGCATTTAAAAAAAATAGATTTCTCAAAGTTAAAAAAATTTTGCATATAAAAGACGCAGCATTCAGTTTATATTCTAGTTTAATTTGAAATAATCTATAAGTTCAGTTTTTTGCTCTGAATTTAAACTATCGAATATTTTTTTTTGCATTTCTCCTTTTTTCAAATCAATCGGAGTATTTTTATTTTGCAAATGAAATAAAGCCGTTATTAATGCTAACTGGCTGGGGGAATTACACTGATTAATAGCGGAGATTAACGGTATTGAATAAAGTGTTTTTTCAGAACATATATAATTAATTCCTGTAGAAGTAACTGCTCCATTATTGTTAGTTATATATGGCATTTTAACCATTTTTTTTCTCATCAAATCATAAGCTACGGTTCTAATATCTCCATCTTTTTTAGCTATTGACCCTATGGCAAAATTTCCTCTTAACATAGCCCAATGTATATTTTGATCAGTTTTAGCTTGACTCCAATTACCATATTTATGGAGGTCATAATCTTTATCCAAATAATAGAGATCTGTGCCGACATCAGTAAATCCAATCACATCTTCATAAACCGATCCGCTAGCGCCTTGAGGTGTATCAACTTGAAGCCAACCATCCATTCCTTGGACTATTACTCTTTCGTCTTTACAAAATTTAACACTTTTGGGAACTTTTGAACCAAATGGGCTTATTTTTCTAAAGGAATTTTTTTTAACAAGATCATACCATACAATTTCTTTTCCATTTATATAAACCAGTTGCTTTTCCGATTTATCAAAAGAAATAAGGCCATCACTATTATTGTCCGATCTAATATCGTCAATAATTGCTTTATTTGAATCTAGTTGCAGTACATAGCCTTTTTGCGAAGAATTCTTAATTCCTAAAATAGCTAGATATTTACCAAACGGACTCAAGAAAATAGTTTTTAGCTGAGATATTTTATCAGAATCTACAGCTAGTTCCTGCTGAAGCTTTCCCGAGAGAGTATCGTGGATATTAATTTTTTTATTTGATTCGCCAATAGCTAAAGAATTGCCATTTTCGGTAAAGCTAATCGTTTGGATTTCTCCTTTTGTACCCAAATGGTGTACTTTTCCTGTGGCTAGATCCTCTACCTTCAGATTAGTCCAAACAGATGTGTTCGCTATAAATTGTTCCGTGGGGCTTAACCAAATAACATCAGACGCCGAATATCTTTTTTTTGCGATACGATCAATTACAATTCTTTTGGCTTCTTTTAATGTTTTACGATCATTAAAAATTTCAGAATCAAATTTTGTGAAAAATTGTTTATCGAAACCGCTTAACTCTTCTTTCGATTCTTTTAAATTATTCTCTAAATCCTCGATCAAATTATCAAATACTATATTTCCGTACATGCTCTTGTTGATAAAAGGAAGCTTGACCGGTTCTTTCTTGGCCCCCATCTCTCTCAAACGATTCAATTCCAAACTGGATAATTTCTCTTTAGTGGAGGTAGAATTGTCCCCAAAAACTGCCTCTCTAAAAAAACTACTCTTCTCAACAATATTCTCAATTACAGCTCCATCTTTTTCTAAATGAGTACCGTCACTTAACTCCAGTAAATAGCTCGGTGGATTATTCGCACTAACTGAGTACTTATCCATAGAATAGGAAAAACTCGTATGAACCATTAAAAAAAGCATTATAAAATAAATCATATCAGAATCCCTAAACACCAAAATTTTAAATTATTATTTTTTGCTTGCTATCCATTTTTTAAGCTCGTTAGAAAATGCATGAGCATCAACTCCCGGGCCGCCGCCTTGAAGCAATTCTGCTTTTCCGCCGCCGTGCATATTGAATGCTGTTTTGAGCCATTCTGAAACATTTTTCAGCGCAAACGTTTTTATTGTTGGCGAAAGAAGTGCCACAAATGAACTTTGCTGCGCAGAGTTCAACAAGAAGTAAAATCCTGGTTTTGTACGCATTAATTCATGCCCAATTTCGCGCAATTCATCAACTGAAGCATCATTGAATGATAAGAATAAAAATGGAATGCCGTTAATATTTTCAATGCGTTCGCGCCACTGGGGAAGCTGCAAATGCATCATTTGTTTCTTTAGGTGTCGTATTGAATCTTGCGCAGATTTCAATTGCTCACGATGTTTTGCAATCGCATCCATTACTTGATCAACCGGCACTTTAAAATCGGTGCTCAATTTTTTTGAAATGGTAAACGTTTGCTGATACATTTCTATCGCCTTAGGGCCAGTGAGCGCGACAATTCGTTTTTGCCCAGCTGCAAGCGCTGTTAGTTCAGTAATTTTGAAGCAACCAATATCGCCCGTTTGGCGCACGTGCGTTCCGCCGCAAAGCTCTGCAGAAAATCCTGGTACATCGATCACACGAACTTTTTCTGGATTATATTTTTCTCCAAAAATCGCCATTACGCCGCGCTTTATTGCATCATTATAGTTTGTTTCGGTGATAGAAACTGGAATATTTTCTCTAATTTTTTCGTTAACTAAATCTTCGACTTGTTTTATTTGATCTGCAGAAATTGCTTCATGATACGTAAAATCGAAACGTAAATAATCGGGAGCCACCAGCGAACCAGCTTGGCGCACTTCGCTTCCCAGAAATTTAATGAGCGCAGCTTGAAGCAAATGTGTTGCGGTATGATTGTACATAGTATTTAATCGAAGCTGTTTATCTACGATCGATACAACTGGATCACCTACCGAAATTGGCTTTGGGGTTTTTATCCGTGCAGCGATCGCATTATCTATTCTCTTTAAACCAATCAATGGCGCTTGAAACCCATCGATTCTGAGAGAACCTTGGTCACTTACTTGCCCGCCCTTCTCAACATAAAATGGTGATTTTGAGGCCACCACCCATACGTCGGAGCCAGCTGGCGCTTTTTCCACTTCATGATTATCGACAATAAGTGCCGTAATTTTTGAAGCGGCTTCAAGATCTGAGTAACCGGTAAAGTCTGTTTTAATATTTTCGCCCAGTTGAATTTCGTGAACCGTTTCCTTTTTTCCTGAGCGTTCTCGCTGTTGCTCCATCTCTTTTTCATAAGAAGGAATATCAACTTCAAACCCTTTTTCTTGCGCAATAATGCGCGTTATTTCAAGCGGGAATCCATACGTATCATAGAGTTTAAAAGCTTGAGAGCCTGAAACTATTTTATTTTTTGCTTCTTTAAAATAGTCGGCTAGCATTTCCTGTCCTTTGGTCAAATTCGCATCAAATTTTTCTACTTCTTGTTCAAGAAGCATAACGATGCGCGCGCGATGCTGCGCAAGCTCAGGGTATACTGAACCCATATCTTCGATTACCGCATCAACAAGCAACGGAAAAATCGGCTTTTCAATTAATTTTTTAGAAAATAATGCGGCGCGGCGGATAACTTTGCGTAGTACATAACCGCGACCATCATTTGAAGGGGTTGCGCCATCTGCAATTAAAAAGCTGGAAGCGCGAATGTGATCTGCAAGCACATGAAATGCCGCTTTTTTTTCTTTATCTTGCTGTCCATATTTTTTGCCAGTTAATTGCTCGATACGAGAAATAACGTTCGCAAATACATCGGTTTCATAAACGGTATCTTTTCCTTCAAGAAGCAATGCGAGTCTCTCAAGCCCCATTCCAGTATCAACGCCGGGCGATTTGAGCGATTTGTCGCTGCCATCCGGTTGGCGATCGAATTGCATGAAAACCAAATTCCATACTTCTAAATAACGATCGCATGAGCATCCAGGCTTGCAGTCCGGTTTATTGCAGCCATATTTTGCGCCGCGGTCAATATAAATTTCAGAGCACGGGCCGCAGGGGCCAGTATCGCCCATTTGCCAGAAATTATCAGCTTCGCCTAATTTGTGAATGCGCTCTGCAGGCAGGCCTACTTGTTTATTCCAAATTTCAAACGCTTCTTCGTCTTTATAATAAACCGATGCATGCATTACTTCCGGCTTAAATTTCATCGAGCCGGTCAAGAAATCCCAAGCAAATTGAATTGCTTCTTTTTTAAAATAATCGCCAAAAGAGAAATTGCCCATCATTTCAAAAAAAGTTAGATGGCGCGCCGTAAACCCAACATTATCAAGATCGTTGTGCTTACCGCCCGCGCGCATGCATTTTTGAATGCTTACCGCTCGTTTATAGCTGCGCGTTTCTTTACCCAAAAAGAGATCTTTAAACTGATTCATTCCAGCATTAGTAAAAAGAATCGTTGGATCTTGAGCGGGAATAAGCGAAGAACTTGGCACTTGTGTGTGCCCGCGGCTAACAAAGAAATCGAAAAAGAGTTTACGAATTTCAAGCGATTGCATTGATTTATCCTTATAAGACGAGCAGAATCGATGTATTTTTACTCTAGCACAAACCATTTTTGGCGTCGAGACCGTCTCGAAGTCGATTCGTTAATTTTTGAACCCGCTAAATGCGGGCAGTAGTTGTTCATAAATCTTTTTCAAATCGGTACTCACTTGCTTTGTTTCTCCAATTAAGGGGAAAAAATTAGTGTCGCCAACCCAGCGGGGAAGTACGTGAAAATGAAAATGGGCAGGAATGCCGGCGCCTGCCGCTTTTCCTAAATTGGCCCCAAGGTTTATTCCCTGAGCATTCAGTTCTTTTTTAAGTAGAGCTGTAGCAAAAGACGCCAATTCCATTAATTCTGCACGCGATTCTTTGCTCAATTCTTCAATTCCGGGCGTGTGCTCATTTGAAATAATAAGCAGATGCCCGCCAGAATAAGGATACGCGTTCATCATCACAAAATGATGCTTTGCTCTGAGTAAAATACCATAGTATGCGTCGTCGTTAGCAGCATATTGCTCGCAAAACGGACATTTTTCTTCAGCATTATTTTCTTTTTTTTGGCCATGTACGCCGCGGACATACGAATTGCGCCACGGAGAATATAACTTTTCCATACATCTTCCAATGTTTCTATTATAAAATTATTTATAAATTTATTTCTAATTTAAAGCTTTTCTGCTAGCATGATTTATGCAAAAATTTTCATACATCACCTATTAAAATTTAGTATATGTTTATTTTTATTTTATTTTTACTCTTGCCAAAAAGCATTTGTGCGCAAGAGGCTTCCAAGCCTTTTGATTATACACAACATCCCGCATATTCAGATGATATTTTTGCAAAGATTGTTTTGCACATGCCGCCAGAGATTGTTAAAGAAATAATCTTGCAATCTTTTGCAGATTCAGATCAAAAAGAAAAGAAATATCTTAGCGAAAAAATTGGTACGATAGATCAACTAAAAGCAGCTGATGGCAAGATTAAGGAATACTACAACGTTTACGCCGCCGCCTTTAGGAAACGGCATAATTTCGAGCCATTTCTAACAAATGATTCAAAAATAGAAGATCCTCAGAACGGTGGACTCATAGATGTATACAAGCCAACATACGAAGGATTAAAAACAATCAGCACATGCCACATTCCCTCTATTGCCCGCAAAAGAAATGAGTGGTCTTATCAGACTGCGTTAGGCTTAACGTTAAATGAAAAGCGTGATAAGGATGTCGTTTCTGAAGAGAAATGTGGCGACAGAACAAACCATAATCGATTAGCTGCTGCGTACAAGAAAGGTTGCAAACCTCCTTTGAATAAATCGTGGGGTGCTTCTTTAAAAAAGTCTGCGCCAGATAAATTCATTTCATATTTTTTTGGAGATGTGAAAGATTATATTTATTTGGGCAAAGCCGACCACTCGGATTCATTGGTATCTACTTGGCGCATTGAGATGCCGCATAAATTGATATCAGTCTTAGACAATATGTATTACCTCTATCCTATCGATAGTGATCCAATCCCCATAGCTCATATTGATTCAGATACACTTTTTAGTTTAACGCCAAATGGTGAGCCGGTTATAAAAAAATTAGCAGAAAATGAATATGTAAGCCTTGGTGAGGCGAACGATATTCTTCTTTTCAAAGACGGATACTCAGAACTTAGTCTCATAGATATGAGCGGAAAGAGGTGCGAAGAAAAAATTCCGCTGCCTCCTGAATGCTCAATTAAATCCGCCGCATTCATACCCCATACTTCCCGCATTGTCGCTATTGAATGTTATGAAGACACTAAAAAATATTATCTGAACACGATAACAAAACAGCTTTATCAATCCGCTAGATGGGCAGAAAAATTTCCCTCCACTTACGTCTATCCCCATTTAGAGCAATGGGATAAGCACTTTAAACCCGAATTCTATTTCGTCCAGGTACCAATGATAGCTGCCAATATAAAAAAAATAAAAGAGCTGGAGAGGCAATCTTCAACGGGCATTTGGACGACTAACCATCAATGCAAACTGCTAGATGCCCTCAAAGAATTTACGCAATTGGGTCATAGTTATCAAAGAGAGATTCTTTGGCTTACAAGTCCCAATTCGTCTCGCCCTTCTTATGCAAATAATCCCTATGCAAAGCTATATAAAGAACGATGCTCTTCTATTCCCATCAAAAAGATTAAGGAAAAAGATTTGGCCCTGGAAATCGCTCCAGCCCAGGGGACCGATATTATATTTGCAGATATATTAAGTTCTTTTATGAGCAACAATTCGAATTAAAAAAGCAGATTATTGCGGGCAACATTTTTCAATAGTTTGCCAATTGCTAAAAATAAGCGCCAGAACTCCCATTCCTAGAAGCGTTGTACCTGTTGCTGCTAGTTTTATTGGCGTGCAACAGTTTTTTTTCTTGGGTTGATATATCGCATACCAATTTCTCATAAGTTGCTTTGTTTCAGAAGAGTTCTCGATTCCAATATTCTCAATATAATTTGCAAATGATGTCACTTCCAGTGAACCATCTATTATTTTTGCGCCGTAACTAAAGGAATCGTGGATTCCCTTCAGGCTACCAGGCTTACTAAATATTGATTCAAAACTTAATTGAGAATAATAGCGCACGATAGCCGTACCTTCTTCAGTTTTGCAACATGCTTGTACCACTGAAAGCGGCGGCTGAGTTGAGAAAAGATGTGCGAATGTTTTTTTAGTAATCGGCTCGATATCACTGGTAATTAAATACGATTTTGGATCAAATCCATCTGCAGGGCGCTCATCAACCACTTTTAATATATGAGGATGTAGTTGGGCATCGCAAGGCAACATTAAGAAAAATAAAAAAAATGTGCTCTTATTTTTAAGCATTAGTTTCATAGCATCCCCCATTTTTTTGCATATGCCACTAATGCTTAATCTATGCTTCTCTACGATTAAACTTCAAGATATTCTTGTTTTTTTCCAAATATCCATAGCCAAAAGGTAAGCGAAAGAATAACAAGAAGCGGTTCGGCTGGCATACGCAAGCGAGCGTATCCAAAACCCCCGGTCATAAAAAGAAGGCCGCCTATTAGTATGCCCGATAACAACCACACCATCAGCATATGATTATCGTACGAACGTTTTTTTAAAAATGCATACGCATTGCGTATAAAAAAAAGCCAAAATCCTGCTAAGAATCCGATCCATAAAAGAATCGCATAGAAAAATTCAAGCCAAGCGGTAATGCGCATCCACCAAGGAATTGATTCTGCATATAAGCAAGCGGCAATTTTTTGACTCAATACCTCTTCAATTTGATCCCATTTAAAAGTATTTTTTGCCAAAGAAACCAATTGGCTACTATATAAATCGAAGGTCGATTTAATTACTTCAGTCATCCAATCGAGCAGGAAATATTTAGGAAATTGCTGAATCCAAGGAAGCGCTAACTGCATACAAAAAAGTTCGCGCGCTACAACGTACGGAGATTTAATGGCGCGGTAGATTTCTTCTTGCGATGCAGTTTCGTTTTGTGCTTGAACGAACATATATTTGAGGCACAAATCAAGCGGTTGGTTTGCTGCGCGACGAATTAACTTTGGCACCGAGAATGCACACAAATAAGCGCCAGACATTGGGCAAAAAAACCAACGGCCCGTAAGATTATGATTACGAACATACCATGGAGAAAGTGTCGCAAAAAATACTGCTAAAAAAAGAGCACTGCGCATTATTTTTTTCGGCCAAGAAACTGAGTTTAATAAGAGGATAATGCATCCAAGAATTGAAACAAATTCGCCATTGGGGCGCATCCATGTATAAAGGCCAAGCAAGATTGCGCCTACAATAATTCGTGAGAGTGCCGACGATTCTTGTAAGTGTTTATTAGTCGGCAGAGCTATGGAAAATAAACAACTAAGAAATCCAAAAAAGAAAAGAAGCGCTATTGCTTCGGTTAATAAATAACTTGGTGCAAAAACAAATCCCGGATGAAACGCAAAAATCCAACCTGCAATTTGCGCTAAACTCAGTGATCCTGTTATTAAAAACGCGAGAAAAAAGATCAAAAGTGGGATAAACGACGCAAAAGCAATTTGGGCCCAAACCACCGCTTTTTGTGCTGGCATATTTGCGTCAAATGCTGGACTGAAAAGGCCATACCACTTATAGAAAAGTGAAATAAAATAAGGGTATCCGGGCGTGCGCCAAAAAATAGGTTTGTGATCGTCCACGCGATGCATTCCTGTTCCATGTGCGATGCCAACAGCGCATACATGATAATCCATACTATCCGCTTGCCAATATCGTTGTTCATGCTGTCCGTATGAATAAAAAAATAAAGCTCTCAGTGCGAATGCACACACAAAAAGAATCGTTAGATTCATCCCTAATAATTCACGAAATGAAAAAGATGACGATTGAGATAAAGCGATCGACATAACGTACCTCCTTTTATTTACCCCAAAACTTATCCTAAGTTTTTGGTGGTATCATAAAATAGAAGTAGTAAGTTGTGAATAGCTTCGAATTATCTGAGTGTAGGAATCTTAATCGGAGCTAGTTGAATCTCAAGCGCACCATCAGCCTTTAATCTATCTGCATACTCAAGCATAAGCACTACTATTTGATTATAAAGATTTCTAAAAGCAACTTTAGTCGCATTGGCAGTAGTTGGTGCTTCGATTGCTTTTTTCAATGGTGCAATAAGTTCTTGTAACCGTTTTCCCGTCTGGTTAATAAGCGTTAAGGCATCGCGTTGATAGGATAAATTTCCAAGCCATGTACCTAATTCAAAAAAATAATCGTCCATAGTTTTATTGCCCGTCCGTATGAGTGCTAGGCGCTGTAATTGCTCGAATTTTATCGGCACAGAAGGCTGATCATGCACAGCCTTAATAGTTGAATTAATTTGATCACGATGATCTTTTTTTATTGCTTCAATATCGGCGACGGTCAAATTAACTGCATTAAGTAGGCTGCAACAAAAACTAAATAAGAAAAATATATTAAATAACCTTTTCATCCCCATCTCCCCTCATCACATTTTTCCTTATTTTACTTCTTTGCTTAAAAGATAAGCAATAATGCGATTGAATTAGTTTGATGCAGGAAAAAAAGAATAAAAAAAGATCGGTTTAAAAACCGATCTTTCTACTATTTTTTAGTGCGAGATATTAACCGTTAATAGCTTTTTCTGCTTGGTTTTCGGTTTGCTGCACTTGCTCACCAGTTTCTCCGCCCTCAACATCGTGGTTGGTTGCTGGTTGAGCATTTGCAGGCACTGGAACGCCAACTGGTCCTGGCACTTCTTCGTGCGCCATTGCTTCGCGAGCTAATGCATGTTTCTTTTGTAGCTCTTCAAGGTCTTTATCAATATCTGTTGGGATTTCTACTTTTAGTTCCCCAAATTCTTCGATCATTGGTTCAGAATGTGGCAAAGGATAGGCAGATTCTTGTGCAAAAGCATTCATACCTACAATAAGAACAGCCATAAGCATGATAATTTTATAATTCATAATTCAACTCCTCATATGCAAATTTCAATCCTATTATACACCTTTTATAATAGCCTATTTGCAAAAAAATGTCAACAGATCAGGGTTTGCAGATGATTAATACTCCTTGCAAGTATGACAAAAGCCGAAAAAAACGCTAGAGTAAAAAATAACATGATTCGCCCAATTTTATATCGCATTTTTTCATCACTCATTGCTTATCTTGAGGTTCAGCTTTTTCTCAACCTCGCTTCTCTGCCGTTGCTCATTGCATGGGGCATTCCCTTTAGCCTTATGACACCGGTAAGTAATTTAATTTTTAATCCATTTCTTTTTATTTTACTTTTCCTTTCATCTCTCATTTTTTTTAGCGAACTTTTTTTTCTGCCAAACTCTTTTTTGATTATCTGCTTAGAAAAAATATCACAGCTATCAAATACTGTATTTTCATGGGGTAGCGCATCTTGGCTCATCGAACTGCCGACTATTCATCCATTAGTTTTATTGGCTCTGCCTCTTTTTTCTTTTTTCATCCTGCACTCAAAATTTTTTAATCATCCACTTAAACGAATTACTGGTTTTATAACAACCCTTATCTTTTTTACCGCAATGCTCAAATATAGTGCACAAAGCAAACCGTCAATCGAAAAAATAGTATGCAATGAAAGTGAATTAACTATCATGCGAGCAAATGAAAAAACAGTCATCATAGATCCTGGCGCATTAGGAAAGCGCGCTTCCACAATCAGCTGGGTGGAGTATACGCTTATATCACACTTAATCAGTTCATACGGCACGAGCACGATAGATCATCTTATCATCCTCCAGCCAAATACCTGCACTCTAAGCACGGTGGCCAGACTTGCGCAATGCTGCATGATTAAAAATATACATCTTCCCTATTGGCACGGCGATGCGCCAAAAAATTTCATGCGCAACTATGGCATTTTGCGCACCGCACTCAGCAAAGAGGAAACGAATATCGTTCGGCTTACAAAAAATCGCACACTTTTGCGCATCGGCCCAAATGCATGCGCATCTTTCATTCCAACAAATTCATCGATCACTTATGAGACGATTTCATATCCTGCGTATCAAGTAGAGTTATCGATTCTTAATCAAAAGGTACGAATCAATTCGCTTAAATCCCGCTCCATTGACAACCAATCTTCAACAAACTAAGATGACGCCAAGTTTTATGACACCTAAGGATGAGTAATGAACGTAGTAAAAGATAAAAAAGTAGTATTGATTATCGCGAGTGAAGGATTCCAGCCAATTGAATATCTGGAAACGAAAAAACAGCTTGAGGCACAAGGTGTAAAAGTACTCACCGCAAGCGATCGAGCTGGCGGCGCAATCGCGACCGACAATTCAACTGCACCGGTCGATACAACAATCGACCAACTTGATGGCAACCAATATGATGGTATTTTTTTAATTGGTGGTTCAGGCGCGCTTGAATGTTTGGATAATTCCACAACAGCCCATTTGATCACGCAAGCAAAACACAGCGATGCTCCCTATGGAGCGATTTGCATTTCTACGCGAATTCTTGCAAAAGCTGGCGCACTCACTGGTAAAAAAGCTACCGGATGGAACGGCGATAACGCTTTGGGCGTTATATACAAATTGCACGGCGTAGATTACCAAGAAGAAAAAAAGATTGTTACCGATGGGTTGATAGTTACAGCAGCAGGCCCCGAAGATGCAAAAGATTTTGCGCAAGGCATAATTCGTGTGCTCACTAAAAAAGAATTGCAGTAGCTTATCGCTTCATTAAGATCGCGCGAGCGGGAGCTGCATCGATTCCGGGCATTAAAAGTGGCAAGCAATAAAGTTCATAATTTCCTGCCGGTACGTGCTCTAAACGCAAACCTTCAATAATCGTGATATCCGCTTTCATCAGAGATTCATGCGTATCATGTTTGGGTTGGGCGCGCTCAATTCCTAAATAATCGATACCGATTGTTTTTATTTTTTTATCTATTAAAAAACGAGCAGCATCTGCAGCAAGATAAATAAATGATGCATCAAACGGCTCTGTAAAAGAATGCTCACTATTTTTTGTTTTCAATAAAATTCGCTCGCCATTTTTAATTTCGTGAGTTTCAATATCACTTCGCGTAATTGCATCTTTAACATGCATTAAATCAATGACGCGGCAGCTACCAACCAACGAGTCAAGCGATACGTTTTCTATGGTTTTACCATCGTTTAAAAAATGAGATGGCGCATCGATATGTGTGCCGGTGTGGCTATGCAAACAAATTTCAGATTCTGCAATTCGGTCATGTACAACAGATTTTAATTTCTTTATTTGCACGCTCGCGCGGTTTTTATATTCGGTCATGCCAGCAATTATTGGCCAACTAATATCGATAATATTCACAACGTTTCCTTTATGGGGAGCGATTGTAAAATAGATCGCTCACTAAAATAAGTTTTTACGCCGCTCACTAATTCATATTCGTCTGGCCCTTTACCAAGCAACGCAATAATCGAGCCGCTCGAAGAATTTGCATATGCGTGCAGAATTGCTTTTTCGCGATTTTCAATAATAATAGTTTTGTTTAATTTTTGTTCATCAATCCCGGCCATAATTTGTCCAATAATGGTAGCCAATTTTTCTGATCGAGGATTATCTGAAGTGATAATTACTAAATCGGCATAATTACTTGCAATCGCGCCCATAAATGGTCGCTTTGTTGCATCACGATCGCCGCCCGCACCAAATACAACGATTAATTTATTTGTTAATGGACGCAACGCAGAAAGCACCGCCTCAAATGAAGATGCATTATGCGCTTTATCAATAATGCCGCGTGCACCGTTTGGAAGTTTATACAATTCAAGCCGCCCAGGAACTCCGTTAAACGATATGCATGTTTTAAAAATAGTTTCAGCATCAATACCAATACGATGAGCCATACTTATTGCTGCCAAAATATTATACGCATTAAATTCGCCCAAAAGCGCCGGGCAAAGAAATTGATAATCTTTGCCATCAAGCACAATTTTTAATTTCAGGCCATTCCAATCGTTTGAAATAATTTCACCCTTGATCAAGCTCTCCGTACGCAAAGAAAACGATTGCGCAGCAGCACATTTTTTTTTAAGTTCTTCGTAATGCGCATCATCAGCATTTATAAAAACTGGTGCATTTTTTTTGGATTGCGCAAAAATCTGGCATTTTGCCTCGAAATACGATTCCTGATTTGGATAAAATTCCGCATGCTCTTTTGAGAAATTCGTAAATATAACGCCATCAAAAAATAAATCAAAAACACGATCGAGCGAAAATGCTTGCGCAGCGGTTTCCATCACGACATATTCAATATTGTTTTTTTTGCACGCATCAAAAAACACGTGCAAATAATCAGGATGTTGCGTTGTAAGTTCGGTTGGAAGAATTTCAGCATCGATCATATTATGCACAGAACTAAGCAGCGCAACTTTCTTTCCTGCACTGCGCAAAAGATGCGCAAGCAAAAATGCGGTGGTCGTTTTTCCTTTAGTGCCCGTAATACCTATTATTTTCAACGCATGCGCAGGATAATTTAGCGCATGCGCACTCAATTGGGCAAGCGCGCGGCGTGGATTATCGGTGCGCAATAAAAGTGCTTGTGATTTTTGAATCAAACATTGAATTTCATCTGAAATGTGCGCATCATGCGCAACAACGATAATGCGTGCACCGCGTGATAATGCTTCAGGAATATGATTAACCCCATCATCTTTCATACCTTTAACGGCTACAAAAATAGAAGATCCACCAACATTATTGGTATGGCATGCAACGGGAAAGATAAATGGTAAAATGCCCTGCGTTTTCATAAAAATCCTGAAAAATAAGTTAATTATGAAAACAATTCTAACGCATTATTCGTTTGTCGCGAAGACATTTCACTCAATCAAGCTGCTCAAGTTGGCTTTCTGCATGTTTTTTTATCGCTTCTCTTTTCTCTGCTTGTTCTTTGCGCAAACTAAACCATTTAAGCATTCTTTCATAAATACTTATGGGTTTATGCTCAATAGGTTTTATTTCGGGAGATTCTTCTTCTTTATTAGTTTTTGTGACTTGCATTTGCTCAGACGTTGAAACTCGTAAAGGAACAAATTGTGCATTGAGAGAATTACGAATAAATGCAGGAATATTTTCGTTGTAAAAGTCTACAGCCTTCTCACCGATTTCAAGCATTCCGCCTTTTTGCGCAACACCCATTTTCCGGGCTATATAGATAAAGTAAATCATATTAAGAGGTGAAAGTTGGTCCATTACGACCCGCATATCAACAACACGAATGCCATCTTTAGCTGTACCAATAAAAAGATAATTATTATCGGAACTCAATGCTAGCGCATTAATTGATCCGTTAAACTTAAAGCTTTTTTTAAGCTGCAGAGTTCTTTGTGCTATGCGCCAAACCTTTACTAACCCATCCGTATCTCCTGAAATAAGTAAGCTGCGTTTCTCATCCACGATTATTGTTTTAATCGAAGCTTCATGACGAGAAACCGCCGCAGCTTTCTTAGTAAGCAAATTAATACGCGCAATAATTCCGTCTTTTGTTCCTGCAAATAAATGATCTTCATTTGTGCCAAAGGCGAGGCTATTTACCGGATCAAAAGCAAATGCATTCGGCGACAGCTTTATTTCTTCGCCTTTTATTGCACCTTTATACAGCCAAATAGCGGAGGATCCGGCAGCAACAAGTGAAGAGCCAGATTTATTATAGCCAATACTAAAAAGGGATTTGTTTTCTAGTTTTTCAATATATGATTTTTTTCCTGTTTTCAAACTAAGCATTTTCCCATCTTTACCGCCTGCGATAGCCAGGAAAGGATTCTTCGGCGAGAATGCAATTCGGTTAATATCTTGATCTTCTCCAATTTCGTGTGTTGCCTTTAACTCAGGAACGGAATATTCATAAATTTTCGCGCCGTAAGCACCCATGATCCTTGTACTTTCCGGGTTGAATACGAGAGAAATTAAATTTTTTATTTTAATATTTTCAGTTGCCAACAGCTTACCATCACTCAATTGCCACAATTTCAATTCATTTGCATCATTACTTGCAGCGAGCCACCCTTTTTTAGTATCAACTGCAAGCGAAGAAATTGAGTTATTTGTTTTAAAAGAAAAAATCCGAGAAGAAATATTCCCAAACGAATACTGATACATAGCAGCAAGTGCATTTCTTAAATAATCGTTAACCGAACTAAGCTCTGTGCTATGTTTATTTAGTGAATTAAAATAGGTATATAATTCATCAAAATCTAAATCTCCCTTATTCATAAAAAGATTAAGATTTGCATCCCCGGTTATCTTTTGTGCAAGAACGCGCGCAATAATTTCTGCCAGATTATTTAATCCGAGCGTTGCCACATCTTGAAGCAGCATCGTCAAATGATAGGGCGAATTTATGAAATGTATTTTTTCTTCAAACTTTTTTATGTTCGATAAAATTTCAGCATTTTCCATTAAATAACGGAGAGAAAGATCTGATATTCCTAAATCGAATGATGTTTGATTCTTACGTCTTTGGCGCCATGCAGGTATTGCATTCAATAATGCTAAAAATCTACTCTTTTCTTCTTGTGTTACTAACTGGCGCTTTTCTGGGACACTTTTAAACTCTATCATTCCCTTGGACGTAACGGCCATCGAAGAAAGAGTAACGGTTATGGGCGTAGTTAATGGACAATTAAATGATTGTTGTTGCTGCACACCCATTGGCTTAATAGTGCAAACTAAAAATGTGCACACCGTAATTAAGATCTTAATTATTCTCTTCATTGCCACCCCATTTAAAGTATTATTTAAAATATATAATACCAAAATCAATTGGAGGAAATGAACAAAAGCATCTTTTCATGCAAAAATCAGCGAATGGCAGATTTTTGTTAAAAAAGAGATTTAATTAATGCGGCTAATGAGAAGTTAATGGGTGGATTTTCGCATCTCTTTTGCAATAATCGGCAATAAACACAAAATTCCCGAAATATTAATCACCAATAATCCGGCATTTACCAGGTCGCTCAAATTCCATACTAATTCGACCTTACTAATCGCACCGAAAAATGCGGAAAGTGGAAAAAGAATTTTAAAAACGCGTTCAAATCTACCGTTGGTAACAAATAACCAACAAGAAAGAGAAACATACGCATATGAAATCATCACACCAAGCCCAAAAACAAGCGATAGAATCGTAACAATTAATCCGCCCAAAGATCCAAAAACTGTTTCATACGCAGCGATAGTGAGCGCCAATCCTGTTTGGCCAGAGTTAACGACACCGGTCATTACAATAATTAAAGCTACCAAAAAGCATACAAGATTTGCGCTCATGAAAACACTGAGCATAGATAAAATACCGTTTTTTCTTGGCTCGGCAATGTTGGTGCCGCCAAAAAATACCGCAGCAGAACCCAGGCCCGCTTCTGAGGCGTTAATCGAACGAGAAAAACCGTACCGCATCGCTTGCTGCACACCAAATCCGGCAGCTCCTCCCGCAATGGCCGCTGAACTGAATCCAGATCGAATAATAAGCGAAAGAGCCGGCAGTAATTTATCATAATGATAAACAATAATCACAAGCGCCGTGCTAAAGAAAGCCAACACTTTAAAAGGAACCACCGCATCGACGATGTTAACAATGCGCTCCGCGCCACCGGTAATTACATAAAGCGCGAAGCCGAATAAAACTAAGCCTACCAACCAAGCCGGAACACCAAAAAGATAAACGCATCCCACGCACATCGAATTTGATTGCATGCCAGCGCTTGCTGCAAGGCCAAGAAAAAGGAGCAAAAATGCATACATACGCGAAAAAAAATGCCCTAATGGAAGCCGCTGTAAATAGATCATCGGGCCACCGACTGTTAAATCTGCTTGATGCTCAGGTTTAAAATAAGAACCTAAAAAAACTTCCGCAAATCGTAGCCCCATTCCTAAAAAGCCAAAAATAAAAACCCATAATGCAGCGCCCGGGCCGCCAGAAGCGACCGCCGTGGCCATTCCGGCAATACTCCCATTTCCGGTACTAATGCTGAGTGCATTAAAAAGTGCTTCAAGCGGGGTCATATCGCCCTTACTGCGGTTCATTTCTCGCTTGAGAGTGAGGCGCCAGGCGGTAAAGAAATGCCTGAATTGAACAAACCGGCAAGCTACCGTTATGGTTGTAGCCGCAAAAAAAATAAAAAATATGAGCGGCCAATTCCATAAATAATCGTTGATATATGCTATACTGCTATTGATATCCACTGAGAAAGTCTCCTTGTTTCTAAACTAACATCGGTGTAGGTTATTGATTGTGCAGTCTATAACGCAAGAATTTTTTTATCCATTATAAAGCGATCCTAAAAAATGAAATTACTAGCTCTTGATCTTGGCGACCAATGGACTGGCATCGCTATTTCCGATTCTCTTTTATACACGGCAAAGCCAGATCAGGCTGTTGCTACCACTGCATTAAATAAGACACTCATCCAAATAATTGCAAAAGAATCTATTAAAACAATTATTATTGGGCTACCGATAACGCTCAGAGCGCGAGAAAGTGAGCAAACGACTAAAGTGCGTGTAATGAAAGAAAAATTGGAAAAAACGTTTCCTGAGATAAGTTTTATCTTATGGGACGAACGATTAACGAGCAAACAGGCAGCAGAACTAAAACCAGTTCGCAATAAAGAAGAAAAACTACATCGGCACGCAATCGCCGCAGCGTTTATTTTGCAGTCCTATCTCGATTATTTGCAATACCAGAAAAATATATAAAAAAAGAGTTCCTAAAATACTCAATTTGTTATACTAATGTGATATGCTGATAAAAAAAGAACGAAAGTAATCGAAGCAAGCATCCGGCAGCATACCATTTAAAAAAGTTGGTATTGCTGAGGGTTCCCGTTGGTTTTCCTCAAGAAAATAGATGGGATAAAAAAAGGAGTGGTTATGCGGTGCAAAAAATGCGCAGGGCTTATGGTTCTGCAATCTTTTTTTGATCATTTTTTAAATTTTGAAGGATGGAAGTGTTTAAATTGTGGCAAGGTAATTGCCAAAAAAGAAAAAACACTCGAATATGATGCGTTTAGCATCTTCCATCAGCAACAAAAGTGTAAAAACCGAAAATAGAATGAGTTTATTTTTCTTAGCCGTGCAAGCTACGTACACCTCACTCGAGGTTGGAATTTATCTCGATCAGCAACAGCTTGCAATTAAACAGCTTGAAAAAACTTCAAGCAACTTATTAATTGATACTATTGATGCACTTCTTAAAGAGCACGATCTTTTACTAGCAAACCTCCCGTTTATTGCAATAAATCTGGGCCCGGCCCCCTTTACTTCACTGCGTGTTGCCCTTGCAACCATGAATGGCATCGCTTTCAGTTCCGGCATTAAACTTGTAGGCGTCGATGGTTTGCGCACCTTCGCGCAAGCACAAAGCTCTTCAAGTTTTCCAGCAAATGCGTTTTTATTAAATGCGTTTAATAACGATGTTTATTATGCGATTGAACTGCCAGATACAAATTTAGAAATTGGATGCGCTCCAATAGACGATGTTTTATCACGAATCGCAAAAAAAGGTGCGCAAAGCTGGCGCTTTATGGGTAACGGCGCGTTACTTTTTAAAGAAAAAATCGATTCACAGTTTAAAGGAAGCACGATCGAAACAGAACCAATGTATCCCTCATTGCAATCTATTGCTCGCCAAGCGTTTTTTTCATGGCAAAGAAAAGAATTCATCATCGAACAAGCACTCCCACTTTATTTAAAAGAAGCTCAGTACAAAAAAGCTCTCTAAAGCGAAAAACTATTATTGCATTATCGCCCCTCTTTTTACTATTTTAAAATCGTAGTAGATAAAAAAAGGGTGCAAGAAAATGCATAAATTATATAAAAAAGCGGTTAATTACTTTTCGCATCACGTGATGCTCGGGCATACAATTCACTTTGCAGGTGGATTTGGCCTTGCATTGCTCTTGCAATATTATGTGCAAGGAAACGCATTTTTACCACCAGTTGTTGGTTGGGTACTTTTAGCAATTTCACTCGCTGCTCATATTCTTCCATTTGCCTAAAAACGAGGTGTTTTATGTCTGAGATTCATTTAAAAATAATGTCTTTTTTTGGTCATCACATTATTTTTGCAAACATAACCCATTTGGCTGCAGGATTTGGGCTCGCGGTTTTACTTCAGCATTATAAAAAAGGTCATTCTTTTGTGCCACCATTTATTGGCTGGCTGCTTATTGCTTTTGCGGTAATTGCTCACTTCATTGCTTTTTTTAGCTAAGATTAAAATCACGGTTTTAGTTTTTTCAGTACGTTTTATTTTGGAAAAACGTTTCAATCTTCATTTTGGTTAGCGCCGGGAATTTCAGTGGCGATCGGCCCCAAAGAGAGCCCGCGAATGAATTGATAAACATAGGGATTATCACAATCCCAAATTGTTTTTGCGTCTCCAAAATAACGAATCTCGCCTTCATGCAAGAGTGCAACGTTATCCGCAAATTTAAATATTTCCACATCGTGCGAAATAACGATCGAAGTAATAGAAAGGCGGCATTGCATATCGTACATCAGTTCATGAATAACGCGTGAAGTAACAGGATCAAGCCCAGTAGTTGGTTCGTCATAAAGAATTACTTTTGGTTGCATTATAAGGGTGCGGGCCAAACCAACACGCTTTTTCATACCGCCAGAAAGCTCTGAAGGATATTTATAAAGTACATCTTGGGGCAAATTAACCAACCCTAATTTTTCTCGAACAATCGGCAACACCTGTTCAACCGGAATTCCCGCTTCAAGCAATGAAATGCCGATGTTTTCAAAAACGTTCAACGAATCAAGCAATGCTGCAAACTGAAAAACGTACCCAAACTCTTTAAAAACCGACTCTAATTGTTCACCATCAATTTGTGTAATATCCCGCCCATCAACAACAATTGCGCCGGAAGTGGGTGCGATCAACCCAATAATTTGCTTAAGCAGAACCGATTTGCCTTCGCCTGAGCGACCAATAATAACAGTCATTTGATGATCTGGAATTTTTAAATTAACGCCGCGCGTAATGAGGCGACCGTCAAATTCTTTGCGCAAGTTTTTAATTTCAATCACGACTGCCTTTCTCATCCTTCGATACAAACGCTATGCGTTCACTCAGGACGAGCGGCAAGAAAAAAATCTGCTTTATTCCGCTCATGGTGAGTGATTTCGAGCTTTGCAAGAAATTGTATCGAACCATTATTTCTATCATGAATCCCGCTCATGGTGAGTGTTTTGTGAAATTCTATATTAAACTACTTTCCGGGCCGCTCGTCCCGAGTGCCCGGCGAAGCTGAAGCGAAGCCTGGGTGTATCGAGGGATCAAAATAAAAATGCGGTCAAGAAATAGTTTGCAATCAAAATCATTATCGATGCGACAACCACACTTTGTGTCGTTGCGCGGCCAACGCCTCGCGCTCCGCCTTTTGTATTATACCCTTTGTATGCACCAACCCATGCAAGAATGAGTCCAAAGATACTCGATTTAAATAGCCCTTTTACAATATCTTGCAGTTGCAAATGCCGCGCAATACCGTTCAAGTATTGATCCCCATTGAGTCCCAGCACATACACCGCAATTGCATAGCCGCCCAATGTACCAAACACAAAAGCAAACAGCGTAAGAAACGGGAGCATCAGAGTGCTTGCAACAATGCGGGGCACCACTAAATATTGCCACGTGTTAATGCATAGAGTACGAAGTGCGTCAATTTGTTCCGTAATCCGCATGGTGCCAATTTCTGCAGCGATAGCAGAACCGGCTCTGCCGGTTACCATTAATCCGGTAAGCACCGGCGCAAGTTCTCTTGAAAGAGAAAGTGCAACGATCGGCCCCATAAACTCCTGGCCGCCAAATCGTTTAAATCCAATATAGGTTTGGAATGCGATTACCGCACCGCCAAACGTTCCCGTAAGGACGACAATGCTAAGCGAATCCACGCCGATCGTTTGCATTTGGGCAAACGTTTTTCCAATCCTCAGGCGCGTAGTAAATAATGTTTTTGCGCACACAGCAAAAAAAATAATAAACGAACCAAATCGATTGCAAACATTGAGCACGTACCGGCCAATATCGTCAACTACCTTTATAAAGGCCATGCACGATCCAAACTCATCAGCAAAAAGGGATAATTATAACGATGGTTGCTGCCAAGTTACCGATTGTGCACCGGTCAAATAGCGGGCTGAGCGAATTTCACTTGCTTTGTAAAGCGAGAGGAAAAGTGAGCCGCCCATGAAAATCGCACCAAGCACCCAGGTCATTTTTTGAAACATATCTTGGCCGCCAGAACCACCAAAAAGAAGTTGTGTACCGCCGCCCAAGTTACCAAGACCCATGCTGCCCTTGCCCTTTTGTATGAGAACCAAAAGCATTAAAAATAGGCAACAAACAATGTAAAGGGAAACGAGCAAACCAAAAATCATAAAAAACCTCAAACCGGTAATGAAAGTTATTCTACAGACGATAATACTATTTTTTTGAGCGTTTGAAAATCGGTACTCGCTTTACCAATAAGGAGTCCCCGCAACAATGCGATTTTCCAGAACTTGCCAGCATTTCCTTCATCAACGCTCCCGCCATACAAAAAGCCAATTGCATACTGGGCTGACAAAGAAACAAAAAAAGCATCTAAACGCTCAAAAACAGTTTGAATATAATCTGCTTGCGGGATTTTTCCGGTACCTATCGCCCAAACTGGTTCATAAGCAATATAGATGGTTTTTCCGGCTTCTATCTTTTGCAGCGCGGCCAAAACAGGGCGTAATTGATGCTCAAGAATATCGTGCACCGATCCTGCATTAAACTGCTCTTTGGTTTCGCCAATGCAAAAAATCGGTATCAGATTATTGGCAATCGCTTGCTCAATTTTATTCTGCAGGAGTTGATCGTTTTCGTGCGTTCGCGCCCTTTCTTCGCTGTGCGCTATAATACAATAGCTGCATCCAATTTCTGCGAGTGAACGTGCCGAAATTTGGCCAGTATACGCACCGGAAGTAAATGAAGAGCATGTTTGTGCCCCAAGAAGTAGATTTGTTTTTTGGAGCGCTGAATGTATAACAGCTAAACTTTCTGCAGAAGGACAAATAACCGTTTTGCAATTAACGAAATCAGATAATTCCTGCAAAGTGTCCGCATTTTTTTCTATTCGATCTTTAGCTTCATTATATGAAAGATACATTTTCCAATTTGCGACAACAATCCGCGCAGCATTCTGCTTCATATTTTTCCTTTTTTTGCAATAGCCGTATTGGGCAAAAATAGCAGTTCGCTCACAAAAAATCCAATTTATAAAATTGACAAATAAGCAATATTTGATAATCTATTAATAAGAACAACAATAGGAGAAAATATGAAATTTTTTAATCTAAGTCTCATTTCTTTATTTTTTGCTTTCAACATTGGTTTAGCTATGGAGATCCCTCAAAGCAAACAGGTAGATAACAAGAAAGTTACCCCAGAAAATATTTATAGTTTGCAGCAAAGAATGTCCCAAGAGGATGAAATTGCAGTAAAAGAATGGGTAAATCAACACAAAGAACTGCTTCAAAAATTAGTACCAACAAATGAAGAAATGTGTCTGAACCTTGCAGAATTAAAAAATGCGGGGTCAAAAATCAAAAAATTATTAGATGACGAACAACTCACCTCGGTCGGAAATCATAATATTGTTATACCTGCTCAACTCAATGGCGAAACCAAATATTTCCATTTAACAAGCCCCGGCATCAGAGCAATAAATCTTCTTCATTCCAATAAAAAGCCAAATACAAATGATTATTATGGGTGGGAGCTTGATAAAATTAGCGAAGCTTTAAACCGAGTTGACACATTTCAAACGGTGAGCCAAGTTGAACATTTTAGGCGCGCGCAAGAAACAATGAAAAAAAATGGTATCGCAAAATTTGATGCTCCTTATACGAGACTTGTTCAAGTTCCTGGACGAAGCGATATTTCCAAATATGCTTGCGATGCAAATAGCATTGTAGTGCAAGATGAGCAAAAAGGTTTTGATTTGCTTAAAAACAATCTTGCAAAAATCTCAAACCTCAGCCCTGAAGCAATCGCTAATGCGTATCCGATAATTGTTGAAGCACCATGCTGGGATGCTTATAGCAATCTTCGCATCAATGAAGATGGTACGATGCTTGGCTACGTAGATTGGGAACAAGCAAGTAATAGAGGTGCTCATAAATTCGGCACTGATGATAAAGATATCGTAAACTATTATAAGGTATGCGCGATTGAAGGCTTTGCAAAATTATTTAAAGATGCAAAAGCTGCGCAAACTAAAGCAGAACACGAAAAACAAGATAAAGTGTTCATTACTCAAGATCAAATTACTAAAATTCGAAATTTAGTTCATGAAACACCAGAGTTCAAAAATAAAGAATTCAATGCTGGGCATATCAAACAATTAGAAGATGCCTTACCAACAATACAATAAATTCTAACTACTCGACTCCTAAAAATAAGCGCTTGGAAAATTCCATAGCGCTTATTTTTTTTAAAGCCTTAATAAACAATAGTTTTTTTAATACATCTCAGTACTATTAATAGGCAAAATTATCGTTTAACAATGGAATCATAATGCCCCACCTATTTCTATCTGCCTTGATCGCATTTTGTTTTTCGCTTAATGCGAATGCGATGGAAGAGAAGGCCCCCAAAACTCTCGCGCACTTTATTGCTCAAAATCACAAAAACTACAGAACAATTAAAGGCACTCTCATCGATGGATCGAATTTATATAGTGTGTGCGATAAGATGCCTGAAAAATTGCAAGTTTTTGTTGATGAATGGGCAAAAGAAAACACACCTTTCCTGCACGAAGCGATTCCTCTCAATAAAAGTTTTGATCTAAATAAAATGCCCCCTCAAGAAGAAAGAGATTTTTTCAACCAATTCCTTAGTAGAAAAAAATTTGTTAATCAAGCAAAAGACAATGCGGTATTGCCAGTTTTTTTTGAAAAAGAGATGTGGTTTGTTAAATTTGCTTGCCCGTATCGGCGGTGGTTTACATTAAAAAAAACAACACAAGATTGGACAGTTCCAAATGAAGCTCCAAGAACATACCAAACACCTAGTTCAATCGCCTACTATCAACTTTATAAGAATATTTTAGAGGCTGAAAACATCAAAACAATTGAATTGCTCGAATCGTATCTCGCACCAATACCAGGAAGAGATCCAATAGAGGAAGGGCCGCATGATGAAAATTGTTTTGTTGTTCAAAAAAAATTAAACACCCTCGCACTTCTTAAAAATAATCCTGACTATGTAGCCGATCTTTCTGAACAATCAGTAAAAGATCTTCTTACTTTAATGATTAAAGGACCAACATGGGATCTTAAAATGAATCTAGCCATAAATATTAAAACTAATAATTTAGTAATTTTTGATTTTGAGCAAGCAAAAAACGAATCCGGTGCTTTCTTTTTTCAAAAAAATCAGAGCGATATTCAGGAAAAAATTACGCTAAGCGCTATCGGGTTTTTATCGCTTATTCGTGACGGAGCAAAAACATATCGAAGCCTCCAAGTAGCGCCGACTTTTAAAACATTCTGCAGCGAACTTGATAAATTCCCTATGCTTGTAAAAGCCGACCCCAATATCGAAACTATCAGATATGAAATTCAAGGAATTTTACAAGAAAACGAATGGTTAAGCAAAAAACTAGGTGCAGATGATAATTAAAATAATTTTCATGTTCATTGTTTTCTCGCAATTAATCCCAAGTAGTTTGTTATAATTTCTGCGCTAATGCCTGGAGCGATAAAGCGAGTTGATCAAGCGAATCTTTTAATCCCAAATCTTTTTGAGCTGGCGCGTTTTTGCCTAATAACATACTTAAATATAATGCTATATTTTTCTTTTTCTTATGAGCTGCTTCACTAAGCATTGTGGCAGTTGCATTCAAACCATTTTTTACCAGTATTTCTACGATTTGGGCATCATCATTTTCAAGCGCATAATCAAATGGAGCTTTATCATATGCATCAACTTTTGTAAGCAATTGTTTTGAACGTGCTGCTATCTTTTCAAGAATCTCTAAAGCAAGTGCACGAAGTTTCTTATCATTGCTTTTATCTGCAATCAAAGTTGCTAAAATAAGTGGCGTTCTACCATTTTTATCGAGCAAATCAGTACGGGCGCCGGCATCCAAAAGAATATCAATAATATCTGCTTTCCCATTTTCTATCGCCATCATTAATAATGTTTTTCCCTCGGCATTTTGCTGATCGATAAAAGCGAGGCCCAACTGATTTTTTTGCTCTGTCAAAATATTTTTGAAAAGACGCACGGCCGCTTGATAATTAGCAGATTCTGGATCAGCAATTTCAATGACTCTTGCTGGAGTCGAAGCGATAAAACTTTTTACCAATTCTTTTTGATTCTGCGGAGCCAAAAAAACCGCTTTTTCTAGCAGATCAGGAAATTGTTCATACAGCGCGCGAGCAACGATCCAGTTTCCATCTTGAATAGCTTTTTCAAACTTAACGAATTCTTGAAATGAAGTTCCCTTTTCAAGCGGCACACTCAGAAGCTGAAGTACTTCGTTCCATTCTGGGACATCTGCTTGATTAATGATTACTTTGCTTGCCAATTCATAAGCAGTTTTACCGTCATCATTTTTTTCGTTCACCCTGGCACCCGCAGCGATGAGTTTTTCAATTATTCTTAAGGTGCCTGCAACGTCCAAAGAACCATCAGGTTTTTTAATCCCTCTTGCTGCGTACATCAATGGCGCTTCTAAACGATTGTCTGCGCTATCAATTAATTGTTTTTTGGTTAATTTTGGTGTTAAATAACTAAGCACTTCTGGGGAAATATTGAGTAAAACATCCAATAGCTGTTCATTACTATTCAAAATTGCATAATGAACTGGTCCCCGCCCGAAACTATCGCGCCCAATAGGGGCATTAGCTTTAATAAAAAATTCGAGCAAAAAGTTTATCTTTTCGTTTGGCAATTTTTCTTTTGAAAGCTCCAAAATCACTTTGGCGATATTAGGTATTTGGCCAATGTCTTGCATCAGATTAAGTGTTTTTAAATTCACTTGAATGCCGTCAAGAGAAGGATACAACCGCGAACTACTAATGCCACTAATTATTTTTTCATCACCCAGTTTTTGCAATTCCTTAAATGCAGCATCATAATTTTTCTCAGCTCCTTGCGCTGGGGCAATATCACTAACTATCGCCCGCAGAGTATCTAACACCTCATAATGGGGCCCCATCGCATTAAGCGAAAGATGCGAAAATATTAAAAAGATAATCAACTGTATTTTCATCGTATTCCTTTTTTATTTACACAGAAAATGCCCGAGTTTTGGAGCGGCATTAGAATAAAATTACCCAAAAAATAAAGCGCCCGGCAAGATTACCTAGCGCTTTTATTTTTTAATCTATGTTAAAAAAAATTATCGACCAAGAAGAGCTGTTCTTAATCCGGTAAGTTTACCAACCAAACTACGCAGTCCTCCTGCCATATCATCGCTGATTACACGAGAACCCAATTGAGCGCCCATTTTTTTTAATTCTTTGCTCATTGCATTGCACAAATCTTTATCCATTATTTTGTTTGCATTAGTTCTGCATTCGGTCACATAATCAAGTGCAGTTTTCCCCTGATTATCAACAGCATTGATAAACTGATCAAACTCTTCCTTAGGAAGATCTCGTTGAGCAATTTTAGAAACTGCGATTACCATATCCAAAGCAACTGGTTCATCTTTCTGTACGAGCTGGTGAAGCAGAGTTTGCTTATTAGCATTTACTTGTTCAATTTTACCACCCAAAGCCACAAGCGAGCTCATTATAGATTTCGCGTTATCGAATTCTCGTTGATTTGCATAATCTTTCAGCACGATCATTTTTAAAGCATCATGCAAAATATTAAAATCTGCCGGTGTTACATATTTTTCAAGATCAGCATCCGAATTGATTCCGTAATTCCTCAATGATTCGACAGCGCCTCGAATTATATCCAATTTTTTTGTATCAAATTCTCCGCGCATAGTAGCGTTTTTAATCTGCCCTAGGGTGGTAATTATATCTTGCTTGTCTACTGCAAAAGAATTTGTAACAAAAAATAAAAATATAATTGCTAATAGTGTTCTTTTCATCGTTATTCCTTAATAATTTTTATTTTATTCTCGCTGCCAATGCATCAAGATTCACTCTTAACGACATTAAAGCGTAATGCATCTTGCCTGTTTCAGTTTTTTGGGACCGTTCTCTTATTATTCGTTCTCTTAGAGCGACAGCCGTTTCACCATTCGCGTCAGGAATATCTTGGCGAGCTCCTTCTTTTACAAGGAACATATAGACATCAGCACATATGGAAGGAACTAACAATGCACCATTAGAATCATGGCATGCAACAGCAAAATGCATTACTGTTTTGCCATCGTATATATTTTTTTTATTCATCAAAGCATTAAAGGCGGCCGGTGAAAGCGATTCTCGAGCTCCCGTTAGAAGAGCATTAAAAATTCTTGGCTCTTCAAAAAAGAGCGCTTTATCTAATAAAGTAATACCCGTTTTTTTACCCTCAACAGTTGCATCTTCATATTGAATATCAGCGCCAAGAACAATTAATTTGTATATTATTTTCTCAGCTATACCCCGAGCCTGATTATTCTGGTATCTGCGAACCATCCCTATCAAAGATTCGGTCAAATATTGAAAGCTCGTTAGCCCACGTTTTTCTAGATCTGCCTTCTTTGATATACCGCTCGTTTCTTGAAGGTTATCCAAAATTTTCTTTACTTGAGAAAAATCTTGCTCTCTAATTTTTTCAGAAATATCTTTGAACGTAGCTCGTAAAACATTATTTCCCATTTCCATTTCGCCAGCCGTTAAGCTTTTAGTAGCTAACAACATCAGCACGATCACTTTATATTTATTCATCTACTTTCTCCCTTATTATATCATTGCCAAATTACAAATTTCAGCAAACCATACTTTATAAAAAAAATAAACCAGACATTAGACCTAGAAATATAATACCTCTATTTTCATATACTAGGTCAACATTTTCGATACATAATAGTAAAAGCGTGAGCGCCCAGTTTCCTGAGCGCCCGCATAAGTCGATGATTAAAAATCTTTCTATTGCTGCTTAAATAACTCGCGCTAGATTTGTTAAGCGTTGGCCCAGCACTCTAAGTGCTTGTTCGAGATTGTTTATCACAACCGGCTTTTTTTCTTCGAGCATCTGCTCGATATATTTGTAGATGGCATCATTGTTGGCTTTACGCGCTACCAACAACTCAGCATCACCGATAGGAGCGCCAAATTTTATTAATAGTTTAACCATCATTTCATCACCGCTCGCAATTGCATACTGAAGAATATTGGCGGAGCCTTTAATAGGACGCTTGAAATCAATAATAGGCTTCATGGTAAATATTGCTTCTGCTTTACCAATCTCTCTATTATCAATCGCATCAACCAACTGGTCAGTAGCATCTTTTTTCTGCGGCTTGCTTTTTTCGACTCTAGCGCGTTCCATTACTTCGCTTGGTTTTTCCAGAAGCTTACCGTCTGGCGTTTTTAAGGCAAGATCTTGCGCCCCATTTCTAACCAAAAATTCGTATATATTTTCATACACCGAGTCTAATTTTTTACTTGGTGCGGTTTCATAAGAGCTTGCTGCGATTAAAAGCGGGGTCGCTCCAGCATTATCCTGCTTATTAACGAGTACGTTCATTCTGATTGGGCTAATTAAGTCACTTAATTTGGAGATTATAGTTTGCAAGAGAGGAAAATTTGCTTTGGCAACAGCCCAATGAATAATAGTAGCACCATGTTGCTGATCAATTAATTTCTCGTTGAAATTCTTACCCGCAGCGTCTATTAATAGTCCAACCAACTCAACTTGTTCTTTTTGTGTACCCAAAACATTCGGATCGTTTGGATCAAGCTGAGAGGCAGCAAACGCAGCGCCCGACCAAACTGGCGCATAAATAGGTTCTTTGACCGAAGCGGCATTAAATGTTTTAAAACGATTAAGCGCGCCTATAATATTTTTATTGTCTAAAGCTTCACTCATTTTATCTATAACTTGTTGGAAAGTAAGTTCGCCTGGCGTTTCTTTAGCAGGCTTACCAAGTGCCGCATTGAGCGCGTCAATTATTGGCTTATTATTTTTTGAGTAGCTTAGAGCCCGTTCTATGATTGCCGCAGGTATTTGGCCTTTGCCTTTTTGTAGGAACAACTGCAACAATTCAAAATCCCCCGTCGAAGCGATTAACGGTAACAAATTCTGCTCGCCGAAATTAATTTTGCTTTTGGAATCTCTCAAAATTGTTTTTGCTTCGTTATCTTTTCCACTTTGAACCAATCGTAAAAGCTCATCAGTTTGATCGCCTGTTTCAATCTTTTTTCCATTTTGTTTTTCCCATTCAGCAACTGCTTTTTGTAGAGAACTAGAAGATGAATATGTGGTTGTGTTCTTTACTTTATCGATTTGCTGCTGGTTAAGCCGCACCCGATTAGGCTCAAGAGACTTTAGAATAAGTGCCGTCATTATTATAGGATTATCCGTGAGCGCTGAATCAAAAATTGTTGTATTTTTATATTTATAATTTGGATCAACAATTCCCGTCGTGATTAATTGAGCGGCCTCTAGTTGAGCAACTCTATTTCCACCCAACAACCCTGCGACTTTTTCGTTTACAGCCTCCTCGCCTGTCTTTTTTCTTTCATTCAATAATTTTAAAACGGCGGATTGAACATTACTCGCCGGATAATCTTTAATTTCATCCAGCTCCTCATCAGTTAATTGGTCGCCAAAGCGAGTAACTGCGAGAGCTATCAGACCAGGCCTGTTGGACTTGAGCAACATTTCCCAAATATTGTCGTTTCCAATTGTTGGTGGCGTGAGAAGGTTAATTTTATTATTTGGATCCCTCAGAAGGGCAACGGCTTTGTCGAATCCTTCTTTGTCATCGATTCCATTAATACCCACAAGAAGCGCATCTGCGAATGCCCTACTAACATCTTTTTGTTCCATTCCATATAAATTGAAAGCGCTTATAATAAGCGTTGCAATACATAAAAGTATTTTCTTCAATCTTCTCTCCTTAAATTAAATTATTTCAACCAACTTCCTGCCCAATGATGAACTGCGTACGACTCTTGGCAAATCCACTGCTGCCGCGGCGCTCCTTTTTGATAATAGCCGCACGGATACAAATATGATGCTGGTAATACGACATCACGCAATCCAAAAGTACCTGCGAAATTTCTGCAGATCTCAGTGAAAAATAAAGGACCCGTCTTGAGCACAATTGGAATAATACCACGCCTTGTATGCATCAATTCAATAGTTTTTCTCAGTAAAGGATGATTTTTTGCCGCACCAATGATACCAATACCTAATTGTAAAGTTGCCGTATCGAGCGGCTGCAATCCGACGTAAAAATCAAAAAGTTCATGAATTTCATCAAAGGGGCGCAAACACTCTTCATCAATATCCGCATAAAGCCCGCCAAGTCTTTCAAGAATTTCGTAACGCCAAATATCTGATTTCTCGCCATAATTGTTCGTCGCATCAAACATATCTTTATTGATCATTCCAAACGATTCTACGTCATCATCCCCCCATATCTTATACTCCCATTCAGGATTCATTTTTTTCCATGATGCACACCATTGCTCATATTGGGCTGGCAGTTTTCCGCCTAGCCAAATTTGATGAATTATTTTTGGGATACGCATAATACCATCTACTTCAAATTGTTCAGCTTTTTGGAATAGTGAATACCAATGAGAAAGATCGGAAATTACTTGGTGCCGCGAATGCGCGTGAGAAAATTCGTGCCAGCGCATCGAGGAAAAAAAATCTACCCATTCAAATGCTAGGAGTTTCGCGCTGCATAAAAGGTACATAGCCAATATTATGCGTTTCATTATGAATCCGCACCCTTCGATACAAACGCAAAGCGTTCACTCAGGGCGAGCGGGTTTATAATGCTAGTATAAAGATTTGCATCGATAATCTTTAAAAAAAATTTATTTAATCCGCTCGTGGTGAGTGATTTCGAACCCTGTAAGAAATTGTATCGAACCATGTGGCAGTTCCTTTTTTATTTTCCAAATACCATTCATACGCTTGCTCTAACCCTTTTCTTAAATTAATTTTCGCTTGCCAACCCAAAGTACCAATGCGAGAACTATCTAGGATTTTACGCGGAGTACCGTCCGATTCAGCATTATTAAATAAGATCGACCCACGGTAATTAATAATTTCAGAAATCATCTGAGACAACGCTAAAACTGATACTTCTTGCCCACTTCCAATATTGATTATTTCAGATTCATTGTAGTGTTCCATAAGTATAAAAAGAGCCGCTGCCAGATCATCAGCATGCAAAAATTCTCGCAAAGCATTCCCCGTTCCCCAAAGTGGTATTGAGGGAATATTTTTCTCTTTAGCCTCATGGATTTTTAAAATGAGCGCCGGGATAACATGAGATCGTTCTTTATCAAAGGTATCTCCGGGCCCGTATAAATTAGTGGGCATTGCGCAAATAAAATTTGAGCCATACTGTTGCCGATATGCTTGCGCAAGCTTTATTCCTGAAATCTTTGCAATTGCATACGCTTCATTTGTCATCTCAAGCGGGCCGGTCATTAAATATTTTTCTTTTATTGGTTGTTCACACATTCTTGGATAAATGCATGAAGATCCCAAAAATAAAAGTTTTTTCACCCCACTCAGATGGGCTGCATGCATTACATTTGCTTGAATCATCAAATTGTCGTAAAGAAATGAAGCAGGATAATCATTATTTGCTTTAATGCCGCCAACGAGTGCAGCAGCGAGAAAAACAAAATCCGGTTTTTTTTCTAGAAAAAAATTATTTACATCTTTTTGAGCCCGCAAATCGAGTTCATCTTTTGTACGAGTAATAAGATGCTGGAAGCCACGAGCTTTAAGCAAACGAACTATCGCCGAACCAACAAGCCCTTCGTGGCCCGCTATATATATTTTTTCATTCAAATGCATCAACTTTTCTCCCCCTGACTTCTCTGCTTTTTTCTAAATGCGCAGGAAAGAAAGAAATGTTTTGCTCAATCGATTCTTCAAGTTGTTGCATATCATGGTGCATCATAATTTTTACAAGTGTAGAAAAATCTACCTTTGGCTCCCAACCCAAAATAGTGCGTGCTTTTGATGCATCACCGCACAGTTCGTGTACTTCTGTTGGGCGAAAATAACGTGGATCAATCGCGACGAGCGGCTCGCTCAACGTACCAAATGCAGCATCGTATCCTTTTTCATCGATTCCTGATCCTTGCCACATGATAGTGACGCCAATGTGCAAAAAAGCTGCTTCAATAAATTCGCGAACAGAATGCGATTTACCGGTCGCTATTACGAAATCATCAGGCTTTTCTTGCTGAAGCATAAGCCACATCGCCTCCACATAATCTGCTGCGTAGCCCCAATCTCTTTTGGCATCGAGATTTCCCAAATACAATGCTGTTTGCAAACCGTGCGCAATACGCGCGACCGCGCGCGTTATTTTTCTTGTAACAAACGTTTCGCCACGCTTGGGCGATTCATGATTGAATAAAATGCCATTGCACGCAAAAATATTATACGCTTCTCGGTAATTAACAGTAATCCAATGCGCATAAAGTTTTGCTGCAGCGTACGGAGATCGAGGATAAAATGGCGTTCGTTCATTTTGCGGCGTTTCTTGCACTTTACCATAGAGTTCGCTTGTTGATGCTTGATAAAAACGAGTAGAATCTGCTTGATCAGATAGCCGAATTGCTTCAAGAAGTCGAAGTGTGCCAAGCGCATCGCATTGCGCGGTATACTCGGGCGTTTCAAACGAAACCGCAACGTGGCTTTGCGCCGCTAAATTATAGACTTCATCAGGTTTAATTTCTTTTATCAGTCGAATCAAATTAGAAGTGTCAGTCACATCGCCATAGTGCAAAATAAATGGGGCATCGTGCGATTCGTGGCGATCTTTATGAAGATGATCAATGCGCCCTGTATTGAATGACGATGAACGACGCTTGATACCGTGAACTTCGTATCCTTTTGAAAGCAGCAGTTCAGATAAGTAGGCTCCATCCTGACCGGTTATTCCGGTTATCAAAGCTTTCTTCACAGATTCTCCTTTTTTTGGGAGTAAGCAGAATGAGTTTATTTCTTCCTTGAAAAAGATATCGATATCTCAAGCAAGAAATTACCATAATTTGATTATAAAAGAATCAAACAGTTAGCCAACCAAAAGAAATACATAAATCGATATCACGCAGATATCTTCAATTAAATTTAATTGTTTATTTATGAGAGATTCCTTGAATTACAAAATTGAAAAATTATATACAAATAACTATACAGGAGTCTAAACATGAAAAAAATTAAATTCATTTTTGCCATCTTTTATGTAAGCAGCTCAGTACTATGTATGGAGCCAATTAACGAAGAAACTTTAAAAAAAGAAGCAAAAAAAGTTTTATGCGAAACTAATGTGGCCACCATCATCGGAGCAACTACTATACAAGGCGTTAAAAAAGCAAAAAGAAAGTTACTACTCAAGTGGCACCCAGATAAAATAGCGCAATCACTCGGTAAAAAATTTGATGATCCCTCACTTCAAGATCTATTAAAAATTACAAATGCTGCCTATAAACAAATAAATAATGCCATCGATTATTTCCTTGATAGATACGAAAATAACAATCTCGCCGCCAAATTCACCGCTTTTCGAGATGAAGGCATTGATGGGAATGCAGAAGGATTTAAAGCGCTCGGATTCGATTCGGATTGCACAGGAAAGCCTTTTAAGAGCATCCCCCCAAACCAACCTGCTTTGGATCTTTCTAAAGAAGCACTGGCAAGAGCTCAACAGCTAATTAATTATGCCAGAAAAGAAACGAACATTAAAAGTGCCATCCCCCTGTATAATCGGGCAATTGAAGAACTCATAAAGTATCTGCCTGATAATGGGAGTACATTGATGGAAACCTATATTGAAATACTTTTACGCTATGATAAAGATCTACCTTTAGATAATAATTACTTTCAAACAGCAAAGGATGCTGAAATAGTAACAACTAAATTAGCGCCTAATCAAGCCAAAATACCTAATTTTAATAAACTATTAATGGAGCTTGAATTTTTCATTAATCTCGGTAGCGCCAATAAAGTTCTAGTGGACGCGACAAAGCAATCTCCAAATCTAAAGGAGGCAGAGTTTAGAAAGGCAATTATCATGTTGGAGAATGCAAGTATAAAAAGGCCAGTATATTATTCTATTGAACGTCTTGATGAAAAAATGCTTTTCGCTTATGCAAAGCTAATTGATAGCCAAAAATCCAATCCCAAATACGCGATGGAGTTGGTTCAGAAAGCATTACGCGAGATGAGTACAACATATTATCATTCTGATACGCGCAGTAGTAGTTATAAATTTTTTGAACAAACTGTCCAAGACGTTACAGAATTAGCAGCTCAAGAAAAATATCGTCGAGACAAAATAACAACTCTCATTTCAGATACAAAAAAACGATTAGTTAATTTGAAAGATCTGCCTATTGATTCCATAATTGTTCTTTATGAAGGTGTCCTGGGTGATTTAAAAGATTATTTGCCAGAAACGGCAGCGCTTCTTCTGGAAACTTATACGATAGTTTTGATGAAATTCAATACTGAGCAATTACTTAATAATCCACAATATTCGCAATTCGCACGAGAAGCTAGAGAACAACTTAAAGATCTAACCAAACTAAAAGCCCAGATACCAAATTTTGACGATCTTGCTGGCAGCTTAGAGCTTTATCTTGCAATTCAGGCAGCAAATGATGAAATAACTCACACTGCAAAAGTTCCAACATCGCGTGAAAAAAGCTCACGATATTCTTTTGCTCTTGCAGGGTTAATGAATATCAAAAAACCAATGCTCAAAGGTGATCGCATTATCCTTAACAATGTAATCATGAAACTGTATCAACTTTTGGTAGAAACCCACAAAACTGAGCCGGATATTCTAGATGAAACAGTGCAAAAAGCACTAAATTTTATCGCTATAAGAAAAGATGACATTGATACTGCAAGCATAGAATATCGGACTTTAATTAAAACGATAAAAGACGCGCAAGTAGTAAATCTGCCTGAAAAACCAGTAACAAATTCATTGAAGGAAGCGCTTGAAAATCTTGCTTTAATGTTATTGAATCTCGAAGCAAAATTACCGTAGTGCACAAAAGCATTTAATAAAGTTTCTCATGCAGCGCTCGCCCTGAGTGAACGCGCTTCGCGTTGGTATCGAAGGGTAAAAAATATCATAAATAGGTATCGCCAAACTCCTGCCGCACTTTTTGCACTAATTCTTTTACTTTTTCCACTTCAGAGCGTTTAATAATAACGATTGCATCATCAGTTTCCACAACGCACAAATCATCTACGCCAACAAGCCCAATAATCTTTTTGGTTCCAGAAACTAAATTATTTTGCGAATCAATCGAAACTATTCGTTGCATTTCGGTCGCCGAGCTAAGAAGTAGAAATGTTTCCATATTACCTACATCAGACCAACCAAATTGAACGGGAGCTACAAAAACATTTTTGCTTTTTTCCAATACCGCATGGTCGATCGAAATATTTGGGCATTTTGCATAAGCGGCTTCATCACCATTAAATGCTGCGTACACGCAATCGTAAACTGCCGGTGCATAGTTCTTAAACGCATCAATAAATGATCGAGCCGTTCCACAAAAAATACCAATATTCCAAAGCATATATTGATTGCGCAAATAACTATGCGCGGTATCTTTATTCGGTTTTTCATGAAAACGTTGAACTGGATAAATTGCAGGATTATTGCGCGATCCGGGTACATATTCGATATACCCATAGCCAGTTGCCGGGTGCGTTGGATGTAAACCAAGAAGCGTTATGCCAGGATTTTTCAATGCAAATGCTGCCGCATCTGCTAAATGCTCGCGTAGCATATGAGGATCGGCAATATAATGATCTGCTGGTACAAAAACCAATACAGCATCTGGATCTCTTGCAGCGATTTGTAAACACGTGAGCAAAATAGCGGGGCCTGTATTTCGCGAAATCGGCTCAGCAACAATCGTGCCAACTTTTTCGCGAGCAGTTTGATTCACCGCATTAAGTTGCTGCTTTGTGGTTACAATCATAAGTCGCTCACGAGAAATGAGCGGCGCTAAGCGATCGATTGTTTCATCTAAAAGTGAGCTTCCATTGCTCGCAAACGGTAATAACTGCTTTGGGCGATGCTCTCGGCTCAACGGCCACAACCGCTCCCCTTTGCCGCCAGCAAGAATGATCCCATAAATTGATGCCATCATTTCACCTTTGCTGTACATAAGCGGAGCGTTTAAAGAGACGATCATAAAAAAGAGAAAGAAATTTTTTAGCCGCTTCGGCCATAAT
The DNA here is from genome assembly GCA_016191325.1 of Candidatus Dependentiae bacterium. Classification (NCBI taxonomy): domain Bacteria; species Candidatus Babelota bacterium. The sequence goes on from JACPOV010000008.1 coordinate 999,552, forward strand.
ATTGATCGATAATTTTGATTTTCCGTGCAATCGGCTTTGGGCGTGTATAGGAACTTCATCAATTTTTAACCCTGCTTTTTTAAAATAATAAATCGATTCCATGCAGAAAGAAAATCCACGCGAATCAAGATTTTCAAAAATATTCGGGTCGAGCGCGGCAACGCGATAAAGGCGAAATGCACCTGTACAATCAAAAGGCATACCAAGCCCCTTTGCTATGAGCCAGCGCCAAAAAAGGGTAAACGGCAGGCGAATTTTGCCCCAGCCGCTCATCTTTCCGCCAGAGGTATAACGGGAGCCTATGACGATATCTGCATCGTTCTTTTTTAAAAGAAGAAGTGGGATATATTTCGGATCGTGCGTAAAGTCTGCGTCCATAGTAATGAGATACTGATAATCTTTTTGGCGAGCATAGCGAAACGCTTCAATATGCGCAGTGCCCAAACCCAACTTACGCGATCGATGCATAACACGAACCGCGCTATCGTGCGCAGCAATCTTGGCAAGCACATCCCCAGTGCCATCGGGCGAATTATCATCGATAAAATAAAAATCTATTGGCAGGTTGAGATTTTTTATTTCTTGGTAGAGTTTTTGAACATTTTCGCGTTCGTTATAGGTAGGAACCGCGACGACGATTGAATTTTTTGATGTCATTGAGCTATCCATAAATTAGAAAGTGCTTGCTGATTATATTCACTTTTATTAAAAAGCTTATATAAAACAAGTATGCCAAATGATGCAAAAATAGTCAGCATCGGTTCGATAAGAAGCCGGTATCGCGCGCATCCATCGTGGCCTGTAACAAAAATAAAATAGCCGCAAAACGCCAGGAAAAATAACGCCAACCAGTACGCCCTTCTTTTTACAAGTACCGTAAGCCCGGCAATAATTAAAGCATAGCGAATAAAATTAAAAATAAACTCGGCCCATCCTATAACGATAACTATTCCATTCGTGGCGCCTCGAGCAATATAATTATTTAACTTTTCTATACCAGAGCCGTTGGCCGAAGATAATGAAGTGGGCGTACCCTTCAATTGCGGATTGAGGAGCAATTTTAACTGCGAAGTAAATAATCCACCAACTGTTTTGAGCATGCTCTCGCCCCAAAGCCGCATAACAAGAAACGGCTTTTTTCTCAGAAAATTAAAAAATTCTTGTTGCGCAGCTGCCCATCTTTTCGGGCTTGTTCGTTTATAGTGGCCGAACGTTGCATCAATTTCTTGATATGCCTGTTCGATCGTTATGCTTTGATCAGCACTTTTAAGCTTTGCTAAAAAATAGTAATAGATATTTTCTTGCATTGTCGGCGCAATTTGCGCAACGCCATACGTATAATAGTTATACGCAAGCAAAAGCGCCATCGGGATCCAAATATAAAAATTGATCATCCCAAAATATGAACGGTTTACCCGCGCTTGGGTAGGCAAAAATTTTAGCAACACCATAAAAATCGGTATAAAAAAAAGTGGCGTAGGCTTAATGATCAAACATAGGCCGAACGCACTGCTTGAGATCACCAACGATCGATATGATCCATTTACTAGAAATGAGATCAAGCGCTCAAAAAAAAGTATGAGTAAAAAAGTAGCTATCGTTTCGGTTAAAATAAATTGTGCAAGAACTAAAAATCCGATATTTATGCACCCTAAAAAAAACGCAATTCGGCCCGCAAACGCACCAAAAAGCTGCGCAGATGCGGACCAAATTAAAAAACAAATTCCCAGCGTTAAAAGAACCTGTAATAAAATTATGAGTTGATAATGCGCACCGAAAATCGCATAAATCGCTCCCATAATAAGCGGATAACCAATAACTTGAACTGGTATATCCGTGCGACCCGGATCTTTTAACTGATAATTCTGCGCAAAATTTATCGCAATACGTTCATAACCGTATGAATCTAGATCAAAATGCTGATCTTTTTGCGGCGCTGCAAGCCAAAGAATGCTTGAAAGAAAAATAACAGTCGCCGCTCCTACTAGTGCAATTATTTTATCCGCAGAAAGTACTCCGTTCATCTGAGCTCTTTAGTTCCGCCACCTGCACACGCTAGTTGATCAATTACGAGCGTAATATGCGCAACGTTATAAAGCCGCTCAAGAGAGATCGGTGCATTAAATATTGGCTCTTTAAGCGCACCAAAGAATTGATTAATTAATTCTTCATGCCCTTTATCGGGAGAATTGGTCGTTTCATTAAATGAACGTGGCAATCCGTACCCAACAAGCGTTTTATAATCATCCATCACAATAGATTTTGAATCATAAAAGAGTTCCATACGCTCTTTACCAAGGCCACTATGCCCGAGCGCTGTATACATGAGCGTACAAACAGATCCATCAGCAAAACCGATTTGTGATGAAAAGTTATCGGTCGGAAAGAGATCGTCATTTGATGGCTTAATCGATTCAACAGAAACAGATACTGGCTGCGAATCGGTCAGATAACAAAAGAGATCAAAGATGTGGCACGCTTCGCCAATAATTCTTCCTGCACCAACTTCGGTTTGCACCCAATGATCTTTTGGGATAAATCCTGCATTCATACGATAGTGAATTAGTAATGGTGAAGTACGCTGTTTTATTGTGCGTTTAATTTTCTGCACAAACGGCGCAAATGAACGATTATAGTCCACCGTAAACGGCGCTGCACTATTTTTTTTCAGAAAATCGTATAAACGGTCAAGTTGATCAAAATCGGTAACCATCGGTTTTTCTAAAAATACCGCTTTGCCTCGCTCGAGCGCCGAAAGCGCTTGATCGCAATGATATTTGTGTGGCGACGCAATCACCACAGCATCAACCGCATCTTGCTCAAAAAGGGAACAATCTTTGGTGAACGGTCCGCACTTTGCATCATAAATTTTCGATGTGGTTATTCCGTTTGCAGTATTGGGATCAACGACCGCGTTAATATTTACATTTTTAATGCGCGCAATAAGAGGCATTAATTTTATTTTTGCAAAGCCTCCAGCGCCAATTACACCCACACGAATATTATCTTTTATTGCGGGAATAAATTTAATTTCTCTCGTTTCTTGGGCACTATTTTCTTTTTCTTGATAAGCAATTTGCGAAATCAGATCTTGATCTGAATGATTAAAATCTATCACAACGCCAAGCGCTTTTTTCTCGCGTAAAAGAGCGTATCCTTTTTGCGCATCATCAACGGCAAGCGATGCGCTAATAAGCGGATCGATCTGTAAGCTACCTTGCTCGATGAGCGATACGAATGCTTGCATGTTTCGATTTTCAGTCCAACGAACATAGGCGTATGGATAATCGACGCCATCTTTTTCATATGATGCATCGTATCTTCCAGGGCCATATGAACAAGAAATCAGAAAATCGATCTCTTTTTGATAAAGTGGTGCACGTTCAAGCGCAAGCCCAACATCACCAACAACAATTACTTTTCCTTTTTTGCGCGTTATTTCCATCGCTTGCTGAACAAGCGCATTACTACTGCTCGCCGCAGCAATAATCGTGCTATCAACTCCTTGGTGAGCCGTCAGAGCATTCAATTCGGTTTGTAGCGATTGCTCAGCGCTATTAAATACATAATCTGCACCAAGTTTTTTTGCTAAATCTAAGCGATCCGGCATTAAATCTACACCAATAACAGTACATCCAGAGTTTTTGAGCAATTGAACTGTTAGTTGTCCTAAAAGGCCAAGCCCAATAACTGCGACAACATCACCAAGTTGAGGCTGCGCACGGCGAACACCTTGCAATGCAATTGCACCAAGCGTTGTATAACTTGCTTGCTTAAGAAATGATTTATCAGAAACTTTTACTACTAAATTTTCTGGCACGCAGACAACATCAGCATGGTTTGCAAGGCCAGCTCCTGCGCATGCCACGTAATCTCCTGAACGGAATTTCGTAATTTTTTTTCCAACCGCTATCACCGTTCCTGAACACGAATAGCCGAGTGCTTGTAAATTACCAGCAAACCGCTCACGAATCAGGGCTTTCGTTCCTTGCACGCCATTAGTTGCGATCGATTGCAGAACTTTTGCAACTTTCATAGGAATATTTGAAAGAAGCATGTTTTGAGGAGATGCATTTGCTATTGTTGCATTCTCAGTGCCGGGGCTTATGCATGAATAATGCACTTGAATCATAATCAGGTGATCATCTAAAACCGGTTCGCATACTTCTTTGATTGTGATCAACCCTTTTTCTAAAAATACCTGTCTCATAGGCCATCCTTTCCGTACATGCGATAGAACGCGTTGCTTGCAGGCCAATACATTTGTTCCTGACCTTGCTCTTTGTGCGGTTCATAAAATAACCCACACGTATCGAGCACGATTTTGGATGCGAGCGTTTCTTTATCGATCGATTTAAAAATTCGATGCTTTACTAAGCAAATTACTATATCAGCTTCTCCTAATCCCTGAGCAAGCGTTACCACTTGTGCATCAATCAATTTCGTAATTGCTGATGGAGAAATATGTGGCTCACAAATCATTAATTCTGATTGCTCTTTTGCAAGTTCTTGCGCTATATGAACCGCAGGCGATTCGCGCATATCATCAATATCCGGTTTATAAGAAAGCCCCAGAATCAATATTTTGCAAGATCGTTGATGCATTGCTTTCCAGCGTGCGATTTCTCGCTTAACTTGATGAACAACCGCCTCAGGCTTTTGATCGTTAACTTCGCGCGCCATTTTTAAGAGCCCTGTATGCTCAGGAAATGTTTCGATTAAGAACCACGGATCAACCGCAATGCAGTGGCCACCAACTCCGCACGATGGATTAAGAATCGAAACACGCGGATGTTTATTTGCAAGTTCAATTACCTCAAATGGATTAAGGTTCATCGAATAGGCCATTCCAGCAACTTGATTTGCAAAAGCGATTTGCACATCGCGTGAGCTATTCTCTACTAATTTTACCATTTCTGCGGTCGCTGCATTAGTTAAATAAAGCGGCCCGACTACAAATTTTTTATAAAATTGTTTTGAAGTTTCGATCGATTCAGGATTAATGCCGCCGATGATGCGCGCATTGGAAACGAGTTCTCTAAAAATATTTCCGGGCAAAACTCGTTCCGGGCAATGCGACACAAAAAAATCGACGCCCGCTTGCAAACCCGATTGTTGGCCAAGCAAACGAGCTAAACGATCTGTCGTTCCAACTGGAACGGTAGATTCTAAAATTACGGTATCGCCCTTTTTGAGCACGGAAGCAATATTAGATCCCGCACTCCAAACATAATTTACGTCGGCAGTTTTATCTTCATGAAATGGAGTCGGCACTGCAATAACAAAACAATCAGCTTGTTCTATAGTAGTAGTCGCACGGAATAAACCGGTTTTTAGCGCAGCTGCCAATTTTTCAAAAATTTCTGGCTCTTCAATTACTGGATCTGCTTTATTAATTCTATCAACACGCTGCGCATCAATATCAAACCCGACAACCTGAAATCCAGCCTGCGCTGCAACTATAGACGTTGGCAATCCAATATAGCCAAGGCCCACAACACATATTTTTTTCATTATCTTCCTCTTAAATCTGAGTATGCCCAAGTACCTGCATTGATTGATGCTTTCCACTCTGGGGAGCAAAGTTCTGGAAGGCTGCTACCATTTTTTCCGCTGCATGCCCGTCGCCATAAATAGTTTGCATGACCGATGAGCTTTGTGTTTGGGAAATCATTTTTTTTATGGCTGCAAAAACATTTTCGTGCTCAGTACCAACGAGCGTGGCAAGCCCGGCCCAAACCGCTTCCATTCTTTCAGTTTCTTCTCGTAGAATGAGAACTTTTTTGCCCAAACTTACCGCTTCTTCGCAAATGCCTCCCGAATCGGTCGCCACCCAATCTACATTTAATAAAAGATAAACTAAATTTTTGTACGAAAGGGGTTTACATAAATAAACGTTATTTATATTCTCTATCCCCTCCTGCTCGATCGCTTTCAATACGTTCGGATTGGGGTGATAAGGATAGAAAAATAATATGTCGGGATTTTCGAGCGCTGCTTTTTTCATCGCACGCAAAATATTTGCGATGCCTCCATTAAACGATTCTCTGCGATGCGCTGTAACAAGTACCAATTGACGATAGTTAATATTTTTCTGTTGGACGCGCATTTTTAATTGCTCTTCAACTTCAATCTCGCCATTAATAATTTTTTCTTTAAGCATAAGCAGTGCATCGACAACGGTATTACCCGTATGAATAACGGCACGGCGCTCAACTCGCTCAGCGAGTAAATTTCCCACCGCTAAAGAAGTAGGTGCAAAATGGAGCGCGCAAACTGTACTAATAATTCGTCTATTTAATTCTTCAGGATAGGGGGCATAAATCGTGGAAGTGCGCAATCCCGCCTCCACATGCGCCACAGGAATATGGCAATAGAAAGCTGCCAGCGAGGCGGCCATCGCGGTCGTCGTATCGCCCATAACAACAACCCACGAAGGTTGGATTTTTTCAAACACAGGTTTTATTTTTTCCAGCGTTTCGGTCGTGATATGAAAAAGATCCTGACCCGGCTTCATGATCGAGAGTTCAATATCTGGCTTCACCTGAAAAATATCAAAAACTTCTTGCAGCAAATCGGTGTGTTGATTTGTGGCGCAAAGAATGACCGGCATCAGCGCTTTTTTTAATTGAAAATAAAGAGGAATCATCTTGATTCCCTCCGGCCGAGTGCCGATAACCAACAGAATAGGATTCATACTTTCTCTCTTAAAAAATCATTCCTTCATCGTTGATCAAGATAACAAATACAGATATGTTGGCAAGTTTGATGCCTACCGGGTAAAACTATGCACCTCTTGCTTGATCATTTTTGGCAGAATATCCGAAAAGTACTTTTTTTGCCTTTGTAAACTCTGCACTTTTTTGCAAATTCGGGCTAAGCTTAAATAAAAAATTTCTTCTATTGCCAAAAAGGTACCTATGTCAATCGTTGCAGCAAAAAAGGTTTTTAAAAAAGTCTTAAATAATGGGTTAACAATTTTGGTTCGCCCAAACCAGCTGATTCCAAAAGTATCTCTGCAAATGTGGTACAACGTTGGCTCGAAAGACGAGAAAACGGGTCAAAAAGGGATAGCGCATTTAATTGAACATATGATTTTCAAGGGAACCAAAAAGCTTTCAGAATCTGATATCAATTTAATCGTTAATAAACTTTCAGGATCTTGCAACGCATTCACATCGTACGATTACACCGGTTATCTTTTTGATATGCCTTCGCAGCATTGGCATGAAGCGCTCCCGATTATGGAAGATTGCATGGTAAATTGTACCTTCCGCCAAGAGTTTTTAAATTCTGAAATGAAAGCAGTTATCCAAGAACTGAAAATGTACAAAGATAATTATCCTTCAACGATTGTTGAAGCGCTGATTTCTGCCATTTTTTACGATCATCCGTATCATTTTCCTATTATCGGCTTCAAACAAGATTTATGGAATATGAAGCGTGATGCGTTAGTTAATTTTTATAAAACACATTATGTAACTAATAACGCAACGCTCGTGGTTACCGGTGATGTTTCTGCGGACGATGTATTTGAACGTTCTGAGTCTATTTTTGGCGATTTAAAACCAAATCCAGATTATAAAAAAGAAGAGTTTTATCACCATCTTGATTTAATGACGCAATCAATAACGCTTTATCGAGATGTGCAACAACCAATAGTGATGCTCGCCTTCGTTGTTCCCGGCGCAAAAGCACAATTAGATTATCCACTTGATGTGCTCGCGTGGATTTTAGGATCTGGAAAAAGTTCTCGCCTTGCGCACAAACTTATCGATGATCTGCAATTAGTAACTGAGCTAGACACCTTCACTTATGATCTTTTTGATTATGGCGTGTTTTTTATTTACTTCCAGCCAAAAAAAGTGACAGATATCGATCTAATTACGCGTATCATTCATGATGAAATTAGTTCGATCGTTACCCATGGTTTAAATACGCGAGAATTGCAGCGCGCAATCAAAAAAACTCATATGGAGTATTTAAGCGTGCTCGAATCGAATCAAAAACAGGCGTACGTGATTGGCCAATCGTATTTAGCGACGGGAAACGAACAATTCCTCTTTAATTATTTGGACTATCCAACAGAACAATTAAATGAAGTTATAAAAAATATTGCGAGTAATTTTATTCGCCCTTCGCTCATGCATAAAGGCACAATTTTGCCGATTGTTGAGCAAGATAAAGATATGTGGCTGATGGTGCAAAAAGAATCTGATGCAGAAGATGCACGCGTGCTTAAAGACGTTGTGCGCGATGTACCGGTTGAAGCCGGATCGCATGTGCATAATGTGCCTATTGCGCCAACAAAATCGTTTAATTTCCCACGGCCAGAACGATTGCAACTTGCAAATGGCCTAACAGTGCTTTATTACCATAATCCAAATACGCCAACTATCGACGGATTATTAATGCTTAAAGCAAAAAGCTATTACGATCCAGCAGGAATGGAAGGCCTGTATGCATTCATGACCGGATTACTCGATGAAGGAACAAAAACACATCCGGGTAGCGAATTTAGTGAAGCGGTGGAATCGTATGGAATGAGCTTAAGTTGCTCGCCAGGTTACATTGCGCTCAACATGCTCAGCGCAGATCTTGAGCAAGGACTCGGGTTTATTACAGAGATGATGTCTGAATCTTCATTTGATGAGGATGCAATAGAAAAAGTTCGTGAACAACTCGTTTCAGATGTGAAAGATTATTGGGATAGCCCTTCAGAGTTTACGGTGCAATTAGCACGCGAAGAAATATATAAGAATCATCCCTATAGCAAACGGTATATGGGCGATATTCCAACGCTAGAGAAGATTAAAAAAGATGATCTCATTCGCGCATACAAACAATTTGCAACCCCAAACGAAGCAACGCTTGTGCTTGTTGGTGATCTAGAATCATATAATATTAAAACGGTGCTTGAAAAAACGATCGCCAAATGGCAAGGTGCGCCTGCAAGTTCAATAGCTTTCCCTACGCTGCACAGCGTGAAGCCTCGTGAAATTGTTTATCAAATCAATCGTGATCAAATTGTGCTGGGATTTGCGGGATTATCGGTCGCGCGCAGTAACCCAGATTTTGATAAGATTTTACTTTTTGATCAAATATTTACTGGCGGCGTACTTGGCTCGATGAGTTCGCGACTCTTCCAGTTGCGCGAACAATCGGGGCTCTTTTATACTATCGGCGGTTCATTATTGCATCATGCTGATGAACAACCTGGCATGGTATTTGTCAAAACGATCGTTTCGCTCGATCGCGTTGACGAAGCGCAGCAAGCAATCCTGGAAACCATCGACCATGCTACCGATCAAATTGAAGATAGCGAACTGGAACAAGCTCAAAACGGGCTTATTAATTCCATGGTTGATAATTTTGAATCGAATCGACAAATTGCAGCGACATTTGCACTTCTTGAACGTTATAAATTGCCCGCCGATTATTTTGATAAACGGCCTGGCCAGTTATTAAGTGTTAACAAAGAAGATATTTGCACTGCGACTCGAAAAGTATTGAGCAGCGAAAAATTAGTGCGCCTTAAAGTTGGAAGAATTTAAAAACATGCAAAAAATCATGAGAACTTTTTTTTCAATAGTATTTTGCACAGCATTTTTATCCACAACACACCTATATTCAGCAATGCTTGGAAATTTTTTACCTACGAAGATCTCTAAACAAGATCAAATTTATTTGAAGAATAAAACAGATCGGTGGATTGTTTATCAGATAATTTCTGATTTCAACGTAGTAAAACAATTTGACCCGTTTACTTACTCACCTCTAGTAACTGAATGCTCTACCATCATCCTAGAAGGTGCGCTTAAGTCAAAATCCTCCGTAACAGAACCTACATTCGATAGGCCTTTTTTTTGGACGCAAGAAACGGATGGCAAACATATAATAATTCGCCCTTATTGGGGCGACAATACCTCAATAAACGCCAAATTAATGAGCTATAATTGTGAAACTCGAGAGTATACATGCGAGCATGAGATAACGCGTAACCTATATGAAAAAACCGGGACCTTTATCTTTTATCTTGCAAAAAATAACAGACTAAAATTTGTTACTGCAAAAGATAATCAATGGAACGATTGAAAAAGGGCTTGTTATTTTAGAGTAAAAGAATAGTAAAGTATTAAAAGAAGAGTTTTATGAAGCAAAAATTTATTTTTTTATTTTTTCTCGCGATGCATTCATTTTTTTGTAATGCAATTCAAATTCCTACTATTTATAAAAAACAATTATCAAACGGCCTTACCGTTTTAGTACGCCCTGTAGAAACGCGGCAAAAAGTATCAATTCAACTTTGGTATAATATTGGTTCAAAAGATGAAGATTTAAGTGAAAAGGGGCTGGCTCATTTTATTGAGCACATGATTTTTAAAGGAACCGAGAGAATGTCTGAATCAGATATTCCTGCCGCCACGCAACTCCTTTCTGGAAACGTCAATGCGCTTACGACGTACGACTCAACACGTTTCCTTTTTAATCTGCCGCCCGCTTATTGGAAAGAAGCGCTTCCGATTATTGCTGATTGCATGAGAAATTGCACGTTTAAAGAAGATCTTTTGAATGCAGAATTAAAAACGGTCATTCAAGAAATGAAAATGTATCACGATAATTATAAACGTATGCTCCAACAAAAATTAGTTGGCGCAATTTTTCCGGATCATCCATATCATTATCCGATCATTGGCTACAAACATGATCTTTGGAATTTGAATCGCGAACAATTATTAAATTTTTATCATGAGCATTATTTACCGAATAATGCTGCACTTATTATTGTCGGCAATGTAAATCCTGATGAAGTTTTTGAACTCGTACAAGAATCGTTTGGCTTAATAGAATCTAATCTTAACTATAAAAAGCGAAGCACATTTTCAACATCAGATTTGAGCGCTCAAACAGTTACTCTTTATCGTGATGTAAAAACAGCGTATGCAGTGCTCGCTTGGGTTATTCCTGGATTTACTAAAAAAATGCACTCTACCATTTCTATTCTGCATAGCGCGCTAACGGGCGGTAAAATGAGTCGCCTCTATCATCTTCTTGTAGATGATCTGCAACTAGCAACTTCTTTGGGTAGCTATTCTTGGGGATTATATGATCACGATCTTTTCATGATCGCATTCGAGCCAAAACGAGCTGAAGATATTCCAGCCATTGTTGAACACGTTCAGAACGAACTGGCCCTTATTGCCCAAAATGGTTTAAGCAGCGATGAGCTTGCAAGAATTTGCAAACAATATAGAACAGAAAGATACGATACGCTTGAAGATAATTATGAACAAGCAACATTGCTCGGGCAAGCATATTTGGGTTTGAAAGATGAACACTATCCTTTTATCGATCATTGGAAAGATCATGATGCGCTCAATCTGCAAGCGAAAGAATTAGCTCGAAACATTTTGCGCCCTTCTCTCATGCACATGGGAACACTTTTACCCATTAATGCGAGCGATCAAGAATATTGGGCAGAATTGCAAAAAAATTCAGATCAAGAGGACACCGCAATCTTAGAAGGAAAAATAAGAGAAACCGAAGTGGAACCGGTTAAATACGCAGCGAATCTTATCCTCAGTTCACTTGACGCAGTTGATTATCCACAGCCTAAAACATTTAAACTAAGCAATGGCCTTTCGGTATTTTATTATCACAATGCATCGATACCAAAGATCTCTGCCGCCATCCAATTAAAAGCCAATCACCTTTATGATTCTGAAACACTTCCAGGGCTCTATTCTATTTTGAGCCTCATGCTTACAGAAGGCGGCACTAAAAAGCGAACTGCCGATGAGATTGGCGCTCTTTTGGAAACGAACGCAATAGGTTTGAATTTTGCTCCGGGCGCGGTTGCGTTAAATGCTTTAAAAGAAGATTTCAGTACGGCGCTTGAGCTATGCGCAGAAATTCTCAGTGAGCCAAATTTCGATGCGCAAGCACTTGAAAAAATACGCGATTGGGCGCTTCAGGATTATAAACATTTTATACAAAATCCTAATGCTGCTGCTGCACAAAAAGTTAAAGAAGTTATTTTTGCGCACCATCCAAAGAGCAAAAATGGCATCGGAACTCCTGAATCTATTGCAAAAATTATGCGCGATGATCTTTTTGCGTTCCATCAAAAATATATTTCGCCCGAAGATGCTGCAATTGCAATCGTAGGAGATCTTGAAGGAGTAGATCTTCGCGAATTGCTTGAGAAAAATTTTGGAACGTGGCGCGGCCCTAAAGTGGATGATCTTCCAGTTCCTGCACTTTCTCCTATTGAATCACAATTATTATCAGAGTTTATGCAGCGAGATCAAACGGTACTTTGCTTTGCCGGTTTATCTGTAAATCGCCAGCATCAAGATTATGAAAAGCTTCTTCTTTTTGATCAATTATTTGGAAACGGGCTTGGATCAAAATTATTTGAATTGCGAGAAAAAACCGGAGCCTTTTATACAATTAGAGGGTCTACTCTTTCTGGCTCAGGAAAATATCCAGGAATGTTCTTTATTACTACTATTGTTTCCAATGATCGTTTAGCCCAAGCGGAGCAATTAATTCGAAATGCAATAGATAATTCTGTCGATTCAATAAGCAACGCAGAAATTGAAATGGCAAAGCAGAAAGTACTCATAAGCCCCGATGATTTTTATTCCACTAACGACTCAATGGCAAATACTTTCTTATTTCTTAATGAATATGAATTACCATGGGACTATTTTACCAAGCGAACTGAAAAAATTAATGCAATAACCCTGGATGAAGTTAAAACTGCTGTAAAAAAAGTTTTAAGAACCGATGCTATGGTTACCATTAAGGTGGGACGCGTAAGCTAATTTGTACTTTTTAGCATCAGCTTATAATTCATATATTCCCCAAGATAATGGGGCTAAAATAGCCTTTTTGTCACATTTTTTTTAAAGTTTGTTATAATGAATAATTACTGGGCTAAACAATCTGAATTTAATGCGCAGATTGGTCATTTTTTATACGAACTTTGACCCCATCGTTAGATACCGCGACAAGATCCTCGTTTAAATTGGCAGTTTCTGATCAAACTAGCCATTGATTCCTGGATTGAGGGAAAATGAGTCGCAAATTAGATTGAATTTGTGCTCTTTTTAGGAAAATGAATGGCAAAAGTACTAATTTTTACAAGTCATGGTGGCGGCGGCCATATATCGGCTTCAAATGCAATTATCGAATACTTAAAAGATGAGCACCAAGCATATTCCGTCGCTCTCTTTCGCGATGTATTGCCCCCGATGGATCCGTTCCGAATAATGACTTTTAATACTATGGATTGCGAAGAGGCGTATAATTTTTTCTTGCGCCGAAAATGGTCTCGCGCTATTAACTTACTATGTCTTTCCGGTCTCTGGTCGATTCCATTTGTTAAATGGAAAGTAAAAAAATTACTTATTCCGTTTCTACAAAAAGAAAACCCTGATCTTATTATATCGGTAATTCCAATTGTAAATGGGGTTCTTAACGAAGTCGCACGTTCCATGAATATTCCTTTTTTAATAATTCCGACAGATTTGGATACTTCGACGTTTATTCATAATGTTCACCCAAAAACAAATGATAAATTCTTTGTGGGGCTTCCGTTTAACGATCCAGCCATTTGGAAGATAGCGGACAAAGCATGCGTTTATAAAAACCAAATAGATGTCAGCGGATTTCCGCTTCGCCCGTCTTTTTTTGAACCAAAGAATATAGAAGCGCTTAAAGAGGAATTCCATCTTCCGAAAAACAAACCGATCATCTTTCTTTTAATGGGCGCCGTCGGGTCTGAAGCACTTTATCGGTATGTTCAAGAATTAAAAGAAATCAAAACACCCTTTCATCTCATTGTTTGCTTAGGAAGAAACGAAGAGCTGCGGATGCGTATTAATGAAATTCCGTTGCCGCCGCATGTTACTCTTTCACTTATTGGGTTTACTGAGCGCATAGCAGATCTTATGGCAGTCTCAGATCTGTGTATTACCAAAGCCGGATCGGTAAGCGTAGCCGAATCTATTTATATGAATAAACCAACATTGCTTGATTGCACCGCTAAGAGTTTAATGTGGGAAGATTTCAATATTCATTTTATTAGGGAACATAAATTTGGTTTATCACTATGCAAACTGAAAAATCTTAAAAGTGTTGTTTCAGACTTCTTGGCGCACCCAAGCAAAGCAAAAGAGATCGAAAAAAATTTAGCAAACTTTCCAAAACAAAACTTTTCGCGTACGATAACTGACGTCGTTAATAAAATGTTAAGTTTCAATAAATAAATTTGTTGTTTATTATGAACGATCTCATTGGTTTTAGTGTTTCATTTCCTGATCAAGAAACGGCGCATCAAGCTGCATATGTGTTGCTCGAAAAAAAACTTATCGCACGCGCTCACATATGTCCGCACGAGAGCATTTATTCTTGGGAAGGGAAAATAAACCATGATCAAGAATATACGTTATCAGCAAAGACAGAAAAATCTCTTGTAAGCGAAATTGAGCAAGAGATAAAAACTGTGCACCCAAACAAAATCCCAGGCATTTACTATTTTCCAATCGAAGCAGAACACAATTATGCCCAATGGACTATCGATTCGCTCAAAAAAAATTCCCGCGAATAACATTCTTCTTAACGCTCACCAAATTGCATCATTTCAAAAAACGATTTGGGACTATTTTAATGAGCAAGGGCGATCATTCTCGTGGCGACAAACAAAAAATCCTTATCATATAGTTGTTTCTGAAGTAATGCTGCAGCAAACGCAAACATTTCGCGTCGCCCCAAAATACGAACAATTCATACTCGCTTTTCCTGATTTTCAGACGCTTGCGACGACACCATTTTCAGAAGTTTTACGCTTTTGGAAAGGGCTTGGTTATAATCGGCGCGCGCTCAATTTACAAAAACTTGCCCTAGAAGTTATGCATAAATTCGGCGGAATTTTGCCAAATAATCCTGAAATTGTAGACGAATTTCCTGGAATCGGGCCGGCAACAGCATCTTCAATTTGCGCTTTTGCCTTTAATGAACCCACCGTTTTTATTGAAACAAATATTCGTGCCGTTTATATTCATTTTTTCTTTCAAGGCAGAGATAATGTTCACGATAATGAGATTCGGCCGCTGGTTGACCTTACCCTGGATAAAGAAAATCCTCGTTTATGGTATTACGCGCTCATGGATTATGGAGTGATGCTCAAAAAAACGTATCCCAATCCTAGTCGTAAAAGCGCACACCACACGACGCAAAGTAAATTTGAAGGTTCAGATAGGCAAATTCGCGGAATGATTTTACAAGCACTTCTAGAATCGCCTAAACTTTCTTTTGATCAGCTAGCGTCGATACTAGATCGCGAATCAAGCCGTATAGAAAAAATACTGTATGAGCTGTGTAAAGAAAAACTCATCGAAAATAATTCAAATCTTTTCTCTCTGCCCGGCAGGGTATGAAAAATTATAAGGAGCAAGTTTTATGAAGATTGCCAAACTATATTTGATAAGTATTCTCGCGCTTAATAATGGACTTAGTTTCTCTATGGATGGAAAGACGGAGCTCCTAGCAAATCAATCGGATAACACAAACGCAGATAGTGCATCAAACATCTTGAATGAAGCCAGCATGCCAGAGGAACTTGCGAAACATTGCAGGGCGTGGATTGCAGAAAACAAGGAGTTGCTAGAAGAAGTAATCCCATTGAGAGAGTCGATCAGTTTAAAGCCAATCGATATTATTTCAGCTCATTCAAAATTCACTACTAAACTTGCAAATCATGGCAATGCAAGCACGTGGAATGCGGCCTTACCTATAGAATTTGACGGAAAAAAATATTTTGTTAAATTCGCGGGGCCAGTAAATCTTGCCTATACAAACTTGCACTCGCAAAAAGACAGCCAAGGGAATTACTACGGCTGGCATCAACTTCCTGATTTTCCAACGGACTTAAAACCCGTAAGAACGTATCAAACAATTAGTCAAGCAGCACATTCTGCGATTCTTAATCGAGCTATAGAACAAAATCACATTCAAGATAAATTTTTCGTCCCAAAAACATGGCTTGTTAGATTTAGAGGAAATAAAAGCGATTTACCGTCGGATGAAAATTGCTTCATTATCCAAGAAGCCGCTTTAGATTTCGAACCGGTGCGCGATAGAAACACAAAAACTATAAGTCCCCGATTGCAAAGCATTTCTAAAGAAACTTTTGCAGCAGCCATTATAGCTATTAAAGGCGGAACACTTTGGGATATTGGTAGTAATTTGCAAGTTCACAAACAAGCCGATCAATTTGCCCAAACCGATCTTGAACAACCAAATAATGAAAACGCCGAAAACTTTTTCCAAAAAAATGAAGCAAAGCGCCAGCACAACGTGATTACAGGTCTTGAAGGGTTTGCATTTTTGTGCCGCGATGCTTTGAAAGAAGGAATCGTTGTAAAAACACAATGCGAATATTTTAAAGAATTACTTCTGAAAGATCCTGAGTTTGGAAACAATGACCAGCTCAGAAAAGCAGTAAATTATTAGTTATATAAAATTGTCTGTAGAAAATAGGGAGACAGGTTTCTCTGTCTCCCTATTTTTATTTTTTCCTCAATACTTTAAATTGAGCAACTGTCATGGGTGCTCATTTAGTTGTGATTGCAAAATGGTAAACCCGTTTTTTTTATCGATGTGCTCAAGCTCTGCTTGATCGGAATCAATTAGCCCCTTAATAGCGGTTATTTCATCAAGCGTTGCATATCTGATGCAGAATCCCTCTTTAACATTGGAATCGGTAAGGTTGCCATAGAGATAGGGACTTGCGGTATTCTTATGAATTAATCGAGCAATGCTACCAATAGGATTAATTTCATGTTCAATCAAGCTACGCACATATGCATATTTAGGTGAGGAATCGCTCAAGGAGTACTCATTTTTTTTGATGAGATATGGGGAGACAGCTTTGTAAGCCACAATACGTTCAAGAAATGGTTTAATATCTCTAGCCGATTCAATTTTTATCATGCCAGAAGCTAAAATTTCTCCTTTGCCCTCTTTTTCCATGCCGAAATTTGTATGTGATAAAAAAACACAAAACGAAAAATATAAATATTTGAACTTGAACATAAAATCCTTTTATCGCTCATTATTAGAAAATGTTATCTGCGTTCAGGTAATTATATATTAAGCAGCACAATCGACAATAAAAAACCCGCCTCCATGTGATTTCTCACACAAAAGCAAATTAATTAAAAAATGATATTTTTCTATTTAAATTTGGAGTAATTGGGATCTGACGGCATGCCTTCAAACATCGCCTTTAAGCATGCAAGCGCCTCATACACTTTTTCTATTTCATCGCTTGTCGCAAAACGCATGGTAAGCGCTGCGCTCTCTAATTTCGTATTAACAAGTATGCACTGCGAACTGTAACCGTTCTTTTTTAAAAGTCTATGGATCATAAATCCTAGTTCATGCGGTTGAGTTTTCGAGAAATTACTATCATGCCACAAAAAATAATCGTAACCTACAAGACCATAGTGCTCTGGGTTATCATCTATGTTATATGAATAGCTACTTGCCAAAAAATTCGACGTTGTTTCAAATGCTACCATTTCTCCTGCAAAAGGTTTCACATCTTCCCATGCTTTCACTGGGCACATCTTTGCAAAATTCTTTTGCTTTTCTTCCATACAAAAAGAATATGAACTCGTTAAAAGAAAGCATGTAAATAAATAATTATAATTTTGCTTCAAGATAAGATTTTCCGTTTTTTTTCGGGAATTCATTTCCCGGGCTGGTAGAATTTCACACTTCCTGAAAAAATCTTTAGTGCATTATGACATGCTTTGATAAAAGAGAAATATAATGCATAAAATTGATCCGCAAGCGTACGTTTTTTTGAGCACGTTTACTTTTTCAAACATAAATGCGAATCTTTCCCTAGAATAAACAACGAATAACTGCTCCGTCTCTGGAACTTTTACAACACAATTTGCAATACCCATATCTTTCTCGATACAATGCATAGCAAATGAAAATGTCGCCAAGGATATAGCATAAGATATTAGAGGATTCGTTACATCAATATAATCAATAAATTTTGCCTCTAAGACTAAAAATTGATTAAAAAAAAGGAAAGGAAATAATGCAAAAATTAATCTTAGTTTTTTCATAATATGTCTCGCGAAATTTTATAAATTAAATAGCCTGCTGTGCCGCCTGCTGAAACGACAAGTGAAATGAGTGATTTTGATACCGTTGGATTCTTCATTGCCTCTAGTACTTTAAGCCCAATAAATGCTCCACCTAATATTGCAGCAGTCTTTCCAGGCGCTTCAGAGATTCTTAATAGATCTTTCTCAGCTTGTTCTTTTTTTTCTTGTTGTTTTCTAATTGCTTCAGAAATTTCATTTTCTCTCGCTTTATGTGCTGCGATATCTTCGTCTACTTGTTTTTGAAATTCCGATTCAGTGATTCCCAATAGTGGTATTATTGGCTCAGTTTTATTAGCAAGAAGATAATTTTGTGAAATCAAAACAAAAACAAATGGTGCAAAAAATAATTTCCATATTTTTTTCATTGTACTCCTAAAAAATTGATCTGCTTAGTTTACAGGCGTTATTTTTAGAAGCAATAAAAAACCCGCTCTCATGTGATTTCTCACACAAAAGCGGGTTAATTTTTATATCGAATTTTAACGACTAAAAATCAGCAGCGCAGTATGGAATTAACGACATTACGCGTGATTTTTTAATCATTGTTGAAAGCTCGCGCTGATGGCGTGCGCAGGTGCCTGAAATACGTGAAGGCAAAATTTTGCCACGTTCAGTCAGGAAGCTACGCAAAAGCGGCGAGTTCTTGTAATCAAGCATCGATGCTTGTTCATCACTACCGCAGAAACGGCAATGTTTTCTTGGAACAAACGAAAGACGACGCGCTTTTTTTCTCAATAGTCGGGAGCTAATTTTTAATTTAGCCATTTTTCTTTTTGCCATGTTCTACCTTTATTCGCTCATTTCAGATTCATCAGATTCTTCAATTCCTTCTGCGTGCTTAACATCATATGAAGAAGCATTATTTAAAAGGCCCTTCATCTTGTTTTCACGCAAGAATGTATCAACATCTTGTGCTGGCGCATCTTCAAGTGACTCTGGCTTGTAGTACGCAAGTGATTGCGAACGCTCAAGCTTGGTGGTCATATGACGCATAACAACTTGTGTATATTTAACCTTGAAGAGAGAATCGAGCTCTTTTACGAGCGCTTCGTTTTGGCCTTTATTTGCTTCAAAGCGAACTAAGAAGTAAACGCCGTAATCATTTGCCCAAATAGGGTATGCGAGGCGATATTTTCCCCAACGCTCAAATGAAATAACTGAACCCTGTGCTTTTTTTACCAGTCCATCGATATGGCCTTCCAATGAAGTTGCTTCATTGGCAGTAATCTCTGGAACTGCAAGAATAAGTGTTTCGTACCGTAACATAGTGGTAGATCCTTTATGAAAACTAACTGGAAGTGTTTATAAAACACTATAAAACAACCGCTGTTTTATTTAGTTGAACATAATACAGTATAGCTAAAACTGAGTAATTGGCAAATCAACCCATGCCATTAAAGCCGTGGTCTGCGCATTGACTCAATGCTTTAAGCACATGTAGTAGGTTAATAAAGCAAAGAAATGAAACTGGATTCTTATGGGGTCCCCAAAATATAAGTTTTGGGGCAAAAAAACCCCACCATTTTCAGGCGGGGCTTTGAATAACTTTTTAGATCAATTTTTGGTTACGTTGAATAACGCGACCAATAATTCTGAAGTGGTCTTTACCACGAATCAATGCCACCGGGGCAGATTTATGGTTAACCGATTCTAAAACAATGAAATCTTCTGTGTAGGTTACTTGCATGATAGCGCGCATTTGCGTATCGTTGCCGTACTCAACCGCTGCGATATCGCCAGATCTGGTCCACACTTCAGGAGAGATAATCAACAAATCGCCCTTAACAAAGGTAGGAGCCATCAGGTTGCTATCAATTGAAAGTGCAAAGCATGAGCCGTCGGTCGTATTCAAAACCGGTACAAACTCGTCTTTGTGGCCACTGGTAATTTGCATAAGTTGGTTATTATAAGGAGATGGATTGGCAGGAACTTCTCCAACAACCGGCACAATTTGAACCTTAAGCTTAACATCCGCTTGCTCTGGCATGCTGACGTTGCTATCAATATTGTCCGTTCGCTGCTTGCGTTGAGCAAAAAGATCTACAGGGCTAATTTCGAAGGCATTAGCCAATTTTTTAAGCGAATCTTCGTTCCAGCGACGCGTGCCATTTTTTATATGAGTTAGGTAACTTTCAGACATTCCGGTCTTTTCAGCCAGTGTTTTTGTCGTCCAGCCCTTTTCTCTTAGTAATTCTTTTACACGCAATTGTGTCGATGAAGACATGGTTAAACTCCTCTTGGTAAATTTCTGTCCAATATGATAGTATGGTTCTGCATTTAATTAATTCTAATTGTATCCAGTACAAATATTCTTGTCAAATGGAAAAAATGCCCCATGGTAACATTTAAGATCAAAGAACGGTTCAAAAAAAACCATTATGAGGCCATAGCATGGCAAGAAGGCCGACTGGTATGCGGTATCGACGAGGTAGGTAGGGGGTGCCTGGCCGGCCCGGTAGTCACCGCAGCGGCGATTCTGTTGCCAAATAAGAAAAATCCTCTCATAAAAGATTCAAAGCTTTTAAGCCAAGAAGAATTACAAAAAGCCTATAAATGGCTCACAAAAAACAGTTGGTCGAGCGTTGCCATCGTAAATCATAGAGATATTGATATCTATAATATCTATCACGCTACACTGCGCGCGATGAAGCGGGCCTTTATGCAACTTACAGGTAGTTGCCCCCAGCAACCTTCTGCGGTACTCGTTGATGCGATGCCCCTTACTCTTTTAAAAACACCGTATGAACATCTTGATGTTTATCATTTTCCATTCGGTGAACGCAGATCAGATTCTATAGCTGCTGCCTCGATCATCGCTAAAGTTAAGCGAGATGAGCTCATGCGCAATCTTGCGCGATCATTTCCAAACTATCATTTTGGCCAACATAAAGGATATGCTACTAAATTGCATCGGCAAGCGGTGCATATCCACGGAAGCTCGATCGTTCATCGACTCAGTTTTCTTGAAAACAAAGCGTTTGCACAAAAAAGGTGAGAACAATGCTGGAGAGCAACAAACCATTTGCTGAGGTAATAGAAAGCTCGCTGACAGGCTGGCTGGCACAAAGTTGGGATTGGGATAAAAGCCCCTCATTTGGCTCGATCGTTACGATTGAAACGAACGATAGAATTCTCTTTGGAATTGTATATCAAATCAGAACAGGCTCGATAGATCCCGTACGCTACCCGTTTACGTATCAAAAAACGGAAGCGGAGCTTATGCGCGAACAGCCACAAATTTTTGAATTCCTCAAGACCACCTTTTCTTGCTTAATTGCCGGCTACCATGAAAAAAATCATATTTTTTATCAGTTAGCCCCTGAACCGCCAAAAATTCATGCATTTGTGCAAAATGCTCATGAAGAATTGCATAAAAAACTATTTTCTCAACATCGTTATTTACATCTTATTTTTGCTTTATCAAATAATCTTTTTAACATCGATGAGTTGTTGTTAGCTCTTCTTAAAGAACAATCGGACAGAAATTTAATCACGCAAGATTCTCTTGAGCAATTTATAGAAACATTTTCTTTGCTCACTGGAAACGATTATCGACGCTTAAAACTTTTTTTGCAGCGCGTAGACGATATTGTTCAATAAAGTGTTAGATAAAAGGGGTACCATGAAGCTGCATTCTCTATTTTTTTTCGCGTTCTTTTTTCCAGCCCTCGCAATGGAAGAACCTAAGGCGGAACAAAAAAAATGCTGGATTTCAAAAAAGCTTTCAGGATGCGAACATTATCACGTTAAATTATCAGAAATTCCAAGTGAACAGAGCCCTGGTGATCTTTTTGACTTTTTTAATATTGAAGTAAATGCTCCAGACGAATTATGCGTAATGTCATCACTACAGCTCGACAAGCAAGAACAACTCGAATATGTAGGAACCGCACTCATGGGAATTAATTACCAACCAGAAAAAAATACGCTTTTTCTCGCTGGAATTGAACTCGCAATTAAAGAAAAACTAAAAAAGGAAATAGAACATAGGGCTAAGAAAAGTCCAAAGGTTCCACCCTCTCCAAAAAATATGAAAGAAGTTGTTCAACTTCTGCCCGAAACAGCTCAATCACTCAAAAAACAAATTGCCGATCTTCCCAAAGTAAAAACAGTCAGACGAACAAAATCAGAAATGCCAATTTTACACGAACACTCAAAACATCTGCAACCTTCGATAGCAGTACAATCGAACGAAATACCCAAAATTGAAACGAAACTTGATAATAGGCCGTCGTTATCCTGGGCGCAACGCAATACAAAAACGTTTGCAGTGCTTATCGGAATAGGCGCATGTGCCGCTACCCTAGCCCTTCAATGGGGGATTAAAAAAATGCCAAATTGGCAATCAGCGCTGTTTACAAAATAAAAAAATTATGGCAAAATTATATGGTTAATTGTCAATTTTTATAAAAACTGATTTGGTTGTTATGAACTATTTAAGAGCAAAAAAGCTTTTATTTATACTATTTTTGATGCATGGGGCGCAACTATACTGCGTGGATGAAAGTCGCTCGGCAACCGTCTTGCGTTTTCTTTATCAGAACGCAGCAGGAAGGGTTGTTCGCTCATTTATTACACGCAACGGCTATTTCAGTGCTTTTACGGGCTGGTTAGCGAATCGCTCGGCAAGCAAATATATTATTCCGACGTTCATCAAGCAGTATCGCGATCAAATTAATATGAATGAGGCTCTCAAGCCCGATATTAAATCGTACAAAACATTTAATAAATTCTTTAAAAGAAAATTAAAGCCCGAGTGCCGGCCAATAGACTCAGCAATCGATTCGATCACAAGCCCAGCCGATGGCAAAATATATGCGATCGAACAGCTCAACGAGCAAACCGAGTTTCTTGTAAAAGGAAAATCGTTTAATGTTACCCAATTACTTGGCGGGAAAAATTCTGGTCTTTCAGCCGATACGTATAAAAATGGAACAATGATTATTGTTTATCTTGCGCCGTGGAACTATCACCGTTTTCATTTTCCCGTTGACTGTGCTGCCAAAAAGGCGCAGGTAATTAGTGGTGCGTATGAATCGGTAAATAGGATTGCTTATCAATTTGGCATTCAACCACTGACCGAAAACGAGCGCCATCTTATCCAGCTCGATCACAGTGATATCGGCAAAATTGCTTTTATTCCTGTTGGCGCTTTATGCGTAGGAAAAATTAAAGAAAAATACGATCCAGAAAAAGAATTGCACAAAAAAGGTGATCAGGCGGGTTACTTTGAATTTGGTGGCTCTACGATAGTGATGCTTTTCCCGGAAAATACAATTACACTTGATGAAAGATTAAAAAATACTGCAACGCAACCTCTTGAAATCAAAGTTGGTGAGCGCATAGCAACGATTATTAAAAAAAATGAGCGGCCCTAATTTTTTGGAAAAATAAGTATGCTAAATTTTTTTAAAACGCAGCTGAATAAAATCGTTTCTCATTTTTCACGCATCTCGTCACTTTTTTCCAAAACATCAATAGATGAAGCTTCTCTAAAAGAGCTTGAGCAGCTTTTGATTCAGGCAGATACGGGCGTTAAAACAACGCGCCATATTTTAGATCAATTAAAAAAAACGGCACCGCAAGAACTTTCAGGTGCAGAACTTAAGCGTCACCTTTCAGGGATTCTTCTCGATCTACTTAAACCGTTCACTGCTGCTGAATCTAAAGTTGTTTATTTAATGGTTGGCGTTAACGGAAGCGGAAAAACAACATTTGCAGGAAAACTTGCGAATCATTTTGTTCAAGCAGGAAAAAAAACAATTCTTGTAGCCGCAGATACATTTCGCGCTGCAGCGCCGGAGCAATTAAGAATATGGGCCGAAAAATCAGGGGCGCGCATTGTGCAAGGTGCCGTAGCTCAAGATCCAGCTTCTGTCGTATTTTCAGGATGCGAGATATTCAAAAAAGAACATGCCGATGCTCTTATTATTGATACTGCTGGCCGATTGCAGACAAAAACTAATTTAATGAATGAACTTTCAAAAATAAAACGCATAATCGCACGGCAACTGCCCGATTATAAGATTATAACGCTCCTGACTATCGATAGTATGCTTGGGCAAAATTCGTTCGAACAGGCAAAGATTTTTCACGATGCCACACCAATTGATGGCATCGTGCTAACCAAACTTGATGGAACTGGAAAAGGAGGCATCGTATTTGCGATTAATTACGATCTTGGCATTCCCGTTGCCTATATTTCATTTGGCGAAAAAATTGACGATCTGAAGCTCTTTGATAAAAACGAGTATGTCTCATCACTTTTTACGTAACTGCTTTACCTTAGCATTGTACATCCTCTCCCGCTCTTGGCGAAGAAGTTCCCAGTCAACGCCTTTGCCGGGCGCAATCCCTGCTATTTCAGAATATATTTTTTGCAAACGTGAAAGTTCTTCTAAACGTACAGATTTTTCAAAAGTAAGTCGGTAGCAACCAAGACCTGGAGAAAATTCTCTATTTTTTATTTTAAGCCCCAATAATCCAAAGTTTAGAATATCAGCAAAGACAACCCTGCCTTCATCATCAAGATTCATAAATTCAGATTTTATTTTAATAAAAATCGTGCGCATTCCTCTTTGCTTCGTCTCAGTGAGAACGTTAATTTTTTGGTTTAGTTTGCCATATAACGATAACTTAGCTTTCACTTTGGGCTCTGCAACTTCAGTTAATGTTTTTTCTGCTACAAAATTAATTTCCCATTCCTCATTTTGTTCTTCAAATTGACTTATATCTCTTTTTTCCATTCCATAACATGCGTTCGATAAAATTTCCAAAAGAACAAGCAAAATATTGAGCATTCTTTTCATAGTTTTCTAACTTATCGATAAAGGGTTATTCTAGAAAAACAAGTATAACCATACACAGAAAAAAAAGTGAAAGGTGATTATCGTTGAATCATCAAACGCGCACATTAATTGCTCAACTCGAGCAACAATTAGCTCCTATTTATAAAACAACAATAGAGCAACAGCAAGTTGCTTGGTGGCTTTTGCAAGCTCTTACGGGGCTTGATGTTGCACACCTTTTGACCAAAGAAACGCTTCAGTTAACAGATGATCAGGAAAATAAACTTAATGAATGGATTCGGCTGCACACGATTGAGCAAAAGCCATTGCAGTATATTTTGGGGACGGTACCATTTGGTTCGCTTCCTATAATTGTTGAGCCGCCAACCCTTATTCCTCGCCCAGAAACCGAAGAATGGACTTTACATTTAATAGAACTTCTCAAAAAATTAAAAGATCAACGTTTAACCATTTTGGATTTATGCACTGGCAGTGGCTGCATTGCACTCTTGCTTGCAAAAGAATTACCAAAATCTCAATTAGTCGCCACCGATCTTGCCGATTCAGCGCTTTCTTGTGCGCGCACAAATCTAACTGCGCACCATTTGCAAAATATTACGATCATTAAATCAGATCTTTATGGAGCAATCGAACCGCGCGCTCAGTTTGATTTAATCGTCAGCAATCCTCCCTATATTGCCGCACGAGAATGGAATCATCTCGATCCGATGGTTGCAAACTGGGAAGATCGCAATGCGCTTGTTTCCGAACATGCTGGGTTTGCGCATATTGAGGAGATTATAAAAAAAGCACCCCTCTATTTAAAACCAAACACCCAGATGAAAGAATTGATGATTCCACAATTGGTTATTGAGATTGGCTACCGGCAAGGAAATGCGGCAAAAGAACTTATGCGCAACGCACTTTTTGAACATGTTCAGATTTGGAAAGATCTTGAAGGAAAAGATCGCGTTGTTTGCGCCAGGATGCCGCTATGATTTGGCGAAAAAAAACTCCCTCTTTTATTGGCGTGTGCCTTTTTGATGATCATCTCGAACTGAGTTGCACCAAAGAAGAAGATGCCGATTATAACGTGCGTACAGAATTGATTTTGCTGACCGGTTCTCAAATCGTGAATGGATTAATTTATAACCGTGGGGCAATAAGCGAACATATTGCACGTTTTGCTCATTTTTTTCACTACCCATTTATTGTTTTATCTGTAAATGATCGACTTATTTATTCCGATAGTTTGCAGCAAAAAAATCTAGCCGCGCAGCATAATTTTCATTTTTTTCTTTTTATCATAGAAAATAATCTGAACTGTTCGTTGATAACAACGCATGATCGCGCAAAAGACCTTGCGCAATCGCGCAATTTTATTCATTGTGATCATGCAACTGTTCGAGCAGTTGGCCTCTACTTATTGGGAAAAGAATATTATGAAAAAAACAGTTAATCTTTTTTATCTTCTGCCGCCAAAGCATCAAGAATCGCTTAAATTTTGGTATCGTATTTCTTGGATCCTTCTGGCTGCTGCTTTGATAATTGTCTTAAGCATTAATGCATGCCAATTAATGCACATCATGTACGCAAAAACAAAAAGAGATGAGCTCATTGTTGCACAGCGCAATAATCCCTTTTGTGAATCATTAGAAGCACTCCAAACACAAAAAAATAATTTCCAACGTTCACTCGAGAAAATAGGGCGCTATCAATCTGCAACAAAAGTGCCGCTCGAACTACTGAATTACATTTCATCGGTCATTCCAAAAGATACCGCACTTACGCAAATTGCATATCAAGATAAAACATCACTCACGGTAAGTGGCCAAACACACAATTTGCGATCGCTTGAACAATTTTTAGAATCATTGAAAAAATCCAATCATTATAAAACAATTAAGCTCGATTCTCTCCATCACGGACGAGATACAAAAGATGAAAATAGTTTGATCGATTTTCGCCTCATAGCAGCACTTATATAAATATGTTAATCTCTATAAACGAGCATCCATGCTCGTACGTTTTTTAGGGACAAAAACATCATGGGAAAAATCAGACAATTACCGCCTCACGAGGCGCACAAAATTGCGGCTGGAGAAGTTGTCGAACGGCCAGCTAGCGTCATTAAAGAGCTTGTAGAAAATTCGATTGATGCAGGCGCTACTGCGATATCTATTTTTATCAAAGATACAGGAAAAACATTAATTCGCATCGTGGATAATGGATGCGGGATGAATCAAGAAGACGCTGAACTTTGTTTTTCTCATCACGCAACGAGCAAAATTACATCGGTCGACGAACTTTCTTCAATAGCAAGTTTTGGATTTCGGGGTGAAGCACTCAGCAGTATATCGGCTGTTAGCAAAGTTTCACTCGTGACAAAGGAAGCAGCTCAATCGGGCGGAATATTAATCGAGCGTGAAAATGGCGTTAATACGATTTCTACCGTAGCGGCACAAACCGGCACAGACATTGCAATTCATGATCTTTTTTATAATGTTCCCGCACGAAAAAAATTTTTAAAAAGCGATCAAACCGAATTGCGCCAAATAGTGCAACTTTTTCAGGCGCTTTGTTTTGACTATCCTCAGATTCATTTTAAATTATATTCGCAGGATGCTCTGAGCTACAACTGCCCTCCAACAGAAACATTATTGCAACGCGCACAACAAATTCTTGATCCACATGTTTCAAATTCTCTCGTTGAGCTTGAACCGTACCAAAATGGCTCATTCACTATTCAAGGTGTAATATCTGATCATCAACTTTATCGCTATGATCGAAGTTTGCTTTTTTTCTTTGTTAATCAGCGATGGGTAAAAAATAGCGGCCTTTCAAAAGCATGCGTAAAAGGATATCTCAACATCCTGCCTCCTGATAAATTTCCTGTGGCCTTATTAAAAATCGAGATTGATAAGCAGCAGGTTGATATCAATGTTCATCCTCGCAAAGAAGAGGTCGCTTTCTTGCATCCGCGAATTTTAGAAAATGCGATTCAAGAAATAGTGAAGAAATCACTTTCGCTGAGATTCATTCCTGAAAAAAAAGAATCGATCTCACAACCGATGCAGTTTCCTCCGCAACTCAATTCTGCTGCACCGTCAGCACAATCAAGCTTTTCACCACAGCCAACATTTGCGCGCACAATCAATTTTGATTATTTATCTCCCGCGCCGTTCACTGTACCGGTATTTACCAAATCCAAAGAGATAGATGAAATTGTTTTGCCAACGCCGGCTATTCAAGCAGAAGAAATTGAATCTTTAGATATACAAATTCCAATAAATGAAGAAACACCTTTGCGCTTAATTGGCACCTTCGCGCAAACCTACCTTGTAATCGAACAAGAAAATGGATTACTGCTTATTGATCAACATGCAGCGCATGAGCGGATTCTTTATGAACAATTTAGATCTCGTTTTGGGCAATTACCAACTATTCAATTGCTCTTTCCTGATGTGCTTGAGCTTTCATCTAATGAAATTGAAACAGTGGTAGAATATAAAGATTTTTTTGCGCAGCATGGAATTATTCTAGACCAATTAAGCAAAACTCATATCGCGATTCAGGCGATACCCGCACATTTAAAAAATGCATCGCGCCAAGATCTTATTAAAGAATCGCTCGCTCTCATTACAGAGCATCTTGAACTTCCCAAGGAAGAATTTTTCAAAAAAGCGCATGAAAAAATGCACGCTCAAATGGCTTGCAAGGCTGCAGTAAAAGCTGGTGATCAATTATCAGTTGAGCAACAACAAGAACTTATTGCACAGCTTGAGAAATGCGAAAATCAGATCGCATGCCCGCATGGCAGGCCAACGCGCTGGCTTTTGAGCACTTACGAAATTGAAAAAAAGTTTAAACGTAAACTTTAAACTACTTTGCTTGCGAAATTAATTTGCGATACGCGTGCGCATAAATTAAAGCTGCCGCAGGAATAACAATAAGTAAGGTTACGCCAAAAAATGAGAGCGCGGCCCATCGGATAATCGAAAGTAAGAATACTAACCCAACCAAATCCATTTTGTGCCCTTTTGTTATTTGTGCGCTTCTTCTGAATGATTCAAAAACGCCAGCGTCTTCATCTACAATCGCATATTGGTAGAAACCAAAGGTAATCACTAAATAAATTCCGGGAACAATTAATAAGGCAAATCCAATAGCGCACATCAACCAATAAAGAAATGTCGCGATAACATCACGCACTAAAAGTCGCCAGCAAGAAAATAGCGTTTTAAGGGTGCTGCGATCATGGTCATAAAAATCGAGCGAGATTTTTACCAAACCTAACGCCATCAATCTATGCAATGTATATAACAATAATGATAATATACATACAGCAATCGAGAAAGCGGGGCCAGTTTGCATAATAACGTTCTTTATAAGTTCAGCGTTAGAAACTCCCGCCGCGTTTAGGATTCTAACAATTTGCATTATTTGCGTCGCAAACGGAAATGCCGTAATCGGTAAGCCAACCAGAACGGCTCCAACCATTACACCCAAATAGATCAACATAACTGCTATAAAAAAAGCAAAATGTTCAATTACGGTAGAAAACCCAAACCACAGGGCACTTTTGATAGAGAAATGCTTTTTCATCTAATATCCTTTCTAGCCTTTTTTCAAAAAAACTATACCTCATTGATCGCAAACAAAACAATAAATAAGGCTTTTTTCAGGTTCACTCCTTCACGAATGATCAAAAATAGGCTATATTTTAGGGCTCGACCCAGTTTACAAATAAAGGCCTTTTGCTATACTATTTTATAACTGAATTAATATTTAATAATTGAGAAATTATATGAAACGAAAATTTTTAAAAAGCTTACCTATTTTTATTCTGCTTTCCTTCGGTTACGCAGACGCAATGAACTTTGGAAACAAATTCATGAGCCACTTTGCTAGAATTGGCCTTGTTACAAAAAAACCCGTAACAAAAGCATTACTCTCGCGTCCCTGTTCATATTTAAAAAACGATGCGATCGCACAATCTAAAAAATTTAATTCAGTAAAGCCTTCATTATATTTAGGAGCTAGCATAGGGACCGCCTATCTTTTTAATGAGAGATACTTAAAAAAGCACATTAATAATAACCCATTAACGTATAAAGATCTGCCAACCAAGTCAGAAATACCACAACACATTGAACCTCAGCCTGTTGTGTATGCGGGACCCATTAAGGTACCAACAGAAGAAAAGCCTAGTATTAATGATATCGATGAGTTTGCTGCTGAAACACTTCGAGCTTTTCTTGACGAAACCAACGACTATGGATATGCACAATTTCGTGATGCCATATTATGGTTTAGTGAGCCTTTCCAAGGCAATGCCGAAACAAAAAAAATAATCGAAATTTGTAATGACTTTGATGAAAAACTCGCCAAACAACAGCCCAATGATTTGATCTGGCGTCTTTATCTTGAAGTTACCTTCGATAATCTTCCTGAAAAAATGAGCGCTGTTGCTGTTTCTAGAAGAAATCAGTTTGAAGGAAAATACATTCGACGATATGATCTTGCATACGCCTATGCAGAAAAAATGGCCTTAAAAATTGCGAATGAAAAAAACTCAAATCTTGATTAGCATTCTAGCTTTCTAGTCGAAACAAAATCACTTTTCTTAATTGATCTAGAAGACATATTGAAAGATATATGGCTTTATTTTCTACTAATATAAAATTTGCTTGACAACCTATACCCAGGCTGCTACGATCATCGAAGAATTGAAAAAACTATCAATAATGTCCCTAAACGAACAATACTTCTTATGTATTGT
The DNA here is from genome assembly GCA_016191325.1 of Candidatus Dependentiae bacterium. Taxonomy (NCBI): domain Bacteria; species Candidatus Babelota bacterium. The sequence continues at coordinate 1,030,316 of JACPOV010000008.1, forward strand.
TCACCCCCCTAGCCCTTCAGCTTATTTCAAAGTTGGAGGGTTTTTTTTAGCTTAAAAACCTACCGGTGCATTTCAATTTTGCATAAAGAGCCGTCGCCTTTGCGCACAAGCGCTGCTTGCTCAGATTGCTTTATGATTTCCCATGAACCGCCGCTCATTTTTTCAGGGCTTGCTTCAGAATTATTTTTGATTTCTATAACCTCTGTGGTCGCCACTTCTTTTTTTTCAATTTGCTCGTGCGGCATTACTGGCGGCGCAAACTCAAATGGATTACGCGCAGCTTCGTTGCAATTAACTACGCCAAAGATAAAGAATAAAAAGTAGAGAAAATTTCTATACATGCAGAGATTCCTTAAGCTTGATAGTCTCTAAAATGCAGTGCGCGCGAAGCATATTTTCTTGCCGCGTGATCGAAATATCTTTGCACGCCAAAAATTCTTGTGCATCAAGTAGTTTTAAAAGCTGCATTATTTGTTCAAATGTGCCTTGAAGGGTATATGAGAGCCCCTGCTTAGTGCACCATTCTTTTTCTTTTTCATATTGATACGAACAAGCTTGAACGGTCAGCCCACATCTTTCAGCGATGCCCACAATGGAGAGAAATTTAGTTGGAACTTGCTCAGAATTATTACTAAATAGATCTCGCAATTCAGATTTTAAATTATTCGATTGCTGCTTAAAGCGTTCACTGGTTTTTCTATCCTCGAAACTCTGCGTTATCGCTTTTTCAAGAATAGCTGTGTGTTTAATAACCGATTCATGAGCACTAACTAACCTCAGGTAGATGCCCATATACCAGATGGCAACCAAAACACTCAATAACGCAATGGTTAACAAATAGCGAACACTTGATGAATAGTGCGCGACCCGCGCTGCTATCCGATCTACACCAATAACGAGATACATTCAAATAGTCCTCAGCTTACTAAGAAGTTTGGCTTTATCCATTGTAATGGATCTATTTGTATGTTATTAATTCTCATTTCCCAATGTAAATGGTATCCACTTGCATAACCTGTTTTGCCAAGTGTACCGAGCGGGCTGCCACGTTTTATTTTTTTTCCTGGCGTAATCTCCGCAAAATCATCTAAATGAAAGAAGAGTGATAAGATACCGCAACCGTGATCGATAACGACCGTGTTACCGCTATGCGCGTAGCGGTTTTTCACAACAACGATGCCATCTTGCGGTGCCCAGACAACACTCTTTGGTGTATTTAGAACGTCCACTGCCTTGTGAACATAGCGCCCTTTTTCTTGTGTTGTACGAATCGTTCCAAAATCGGTCGATACCGCCTGAATTTCGATTGGCGGGTAAAAAGTGCCAGCCCACAGTTTTTCTTTAGGCGATTGTTTTGCTAATTTTTCAAGCTCGCCCTCGAGCAAATCGTTGCTCACGCCCAATTCATGCTCGAGTTTCATTTTTTCTGCACTTACATGCAATAATTGTTTCTTAAACGGAAACATAATCACCTGGAATTTGCCATCGAGTCTGCAGGTGCGCCCTGTTTTATCGACAATGTCGACCGAAGCTACATATTCGCTTGGCACATCTTCGCATGAAATAGGAATAAAGCATTCGTAGATGCGTGAATTTTTTGATTCAGGAAAACACTCAAAATTATTTGAGAATGCTGTTGCGATAGCATGATCTATATCTTTATTAACTTGGAATTGTAGATGAAGCGTGCGGCCTTGAAATACTTTTAAATCCGATTCTGGGCGTACAAATGCTGCTTGCAAAGGATCATTATCCACAAAGAATGAGCGTTCTTCTACTATTTTTTTTCTAGAATAGGTGCCGTTGGTTACTTCTACCTTTAATATATGTTTGCCATTTGGTAACGTTTTGGTCGGGACCGTAAATGGATGCTCAAAGCGGCGACTGTTTATTTTATACTTTGTTAATAGCGGTGTGCCATCGAGCCAAACAGAAATATCTGAAACTTTGAAACCATCATTGCCGGCAAGAATACAATAAACATCTCCTGCGTAAAAATTATTATTCTCGATTCCTGTTAGAAGGCAGTCTGGCGAAGAGGCATCAAAAAAATAATGATAGCCGCGCCACGACATTAAACCTGTAGCGAGAAAAACGCCAAATAAAACAATAATTTTCATGCGCATAGGATTACCTTGTATTTTTCCGTATTTATGAAACACATTCTTTTGCATAGCACGATACTCAATATAATTCTTTTTTGTAACCGAGAAAAGCGCATTCTTGGAAAATCACACAAAGCATTGCTATTGCCTTTCTTCTTTCTTTAAGATTCTATCAATTAAATATAAAAGGAAGTAGCGATGCCTCATTTGCGTATGTTTGTAAGCAGTTTTTTTTGCTTGTTTACGCTCGCTTTATATGGCCAGAATGTGCCATGTCGTACCATTTCTTCATCTATTAATTCGTGTCAGCTTTTCAATACATGGGTGAACAGTTCTGGGCAAAGAATTCCCATAAACTCGAATAATAAATATCATACGCCTCTTGGCACGATGGCCGGCTCAAAAATGTTTAAATTCGCTCATAATCGTGGCCAAAAAACGGCTGCTGGTATAGTGATTGCAATAAATCATCCACGGGGCAGCGAGCTTTTCCCTACAAACGGAGCATTTGCTTCTCAGCTTGATGCATTTCTTTCAAGCATTGATAAAAATAATTATTTTCTGGCTTATTTTGGACGTATTCATTTAATAGTTCTGCACGAACTTTATTCTTATCTTATGAAAATTTACACAACATTTAATATGACCGTAACGCGTGATTTGCAAGAATATTTAAAAAACGAGCCCATACAAGCACTCAACAGAAAAACACATATCATTAATCATTTCCTGAATATTATTGAAACACAATCAAATCAAGCGATAAGGGCGCGAATGCCTGCCCTCCCCCAACATTTGGCAACCTACGCAGGAAACACAGTTCTTCTCAATCATGATTACGGAGCTGATCTTAATCTACTGATTGAAAAACAAGAACTGAACGTTATCAACGATCCGGTTATCCAACAGGGAATTCGTGATATGCGCAGTTCGTATCTTGATATCTTTGGGAAATATTTAGCTTTCTTTAAGAGTTATACCAGTTCACTTGATAAAGAGAGCGCTACTTATGGTACCGAATTTGTTGGCCATGCGATCACGATTCAAAAAATCATGGATGAAAAGACTCCCAAAGTACCGCAGCCTGGAACTTGGGATGCTGCGGCAGTAAAACAGCGAACAGAAACATTACGTGAGTTAAAACATATAAATCCACCTATGTTTTTTTATAATGATGAAACGATACGAAGCATTAAAGTGATTCATCAAACAGCAAAAACATTTGGGCCAGAAATACAAAAAGTTGGTTGGCCGCGAAAATTAGTGCAAGACGCGATAGATCCAACCCCTATCAAAGACAAAAATCGCCAGACAACACGTCTTGTACCGCCCGCTTATTTTCTTGACGCTTCCGGCAATGTAACCACAAATGAAAAAAGTGCCGTCCGCTTATACGTAAATATTCCTACACTGCAAGATATGTACACGCAGGAAGTTCTCGTACAACCAGAATGGATGAATACACAACGCGGAGTTACCTTAATGCTGCGCGCTTGCCTTGGTGACTTTACAGCGCTCTTTGATCCAATTTTTGAAAATGAGATCATATTAGATCCGTGTATTCGGTGCATTATTATGAATGCAGGAATAAAACAGGGAGTGGTAAATACCGCACGTTATGCACAAGTTTGTGAGGAATGCACAAGCTACCTTGATGCGCTTAAGAAATTAGTCGCGCAACAACAGCAAGCTCAGCAGGGCCCTCCTCCACCAATCGATCCATCTCAACAACCCCCTCCAGGGCCATAAGGAGCATCCAATGAATTCTATTTTTATGCTCTTTATTTTATGTTCCGCAACTCTAAGCGCCCAACAACAAGAAGCGCATACAGAAAAGTTGTACGGAAAACTTGGCGTTAATATTGCTCAGGAAAAAATAAACGATATCCATAATCTTTTTGCGGCTATAAAAAAATCGGATAGTTCTACGGTTGGCAAAGCGGCAGAGTTAGTAAAAGCTCGTTTAGAAAAAGAACATCAAGAGCTTGAAAAAAAAATTGCTGCAATGCAGCAAAAAGATGAACAAGTCCCCCAAGAACTTTTCTTTAAACAATTTATAGCAGAGCAGCAAATAAAACATTTTCAAAATTTTGCGAAATTTAATGCGCCGCAAGGATCGCTCTATGAAAATGCAAAAGCATTTACTTCAAATTTATTAGGATCAATTTCCAAACAAGTGAGCAATGGTTCAGAAACTCCTGCACAGAAACTTGCCGATCTTATCATGAGTTATATTGAAACCGAGCGAGAACAAATCCTTTATAATTACGATCAGCTTTTGATGTTTTTATTTATGCGCAAAAAAATAGCGTTGCCTGCGGTTATTGATTTTTGGAATACACCCGATTTACAAGATCGCTTGAAGAAACGTTCAAAAAAAATCAGCCAACCAAAAGTGCAATTTGTTGAGATCGTGGTCAACATTGCGCTTCAAGCAATTATTTTAGCTGGTGGATCCCTTGCTATGGAATGGGAAGATACAGAAGCGCAGCAAGAATATGAGGGTTATCAAAAACAACAAAATCAGATTGCGACCGACTGGCAATCGTTCCAGCAAAAATTAGTGGATGATCAGAAAAAGACAATGCAATCGATTACGAGCGCATTTACTAAGTCATCAAAAGAAATTAACTCAGAGTATGCAAAAAATAGTCAGCAACTGAAAGAAGAAATTCTTTATCTAAATCGTTCTATCAATCTTGATACACCAATTAGCCAAGCGCTTTCCAGTCCGATTCTCTGGGATGAATATTTTGAAAATAGCGTTATGAACACGCCAGGTGGCAGCCTCCAGTGGTACAATATTTTTCAAGTGTCTCAAGGAGACTGGCAGTTTGATCCTACAACTAATAGTTTTTGGCAAAATGGATTAGCACCGTTTGCGCGTACCGCGTACTGGATGAAAACCCCAGGAACCGCATCGCTCTTTACCGATGATCCTGCCGCAAACTCTATATTCACCGAATATGCAACCGGCGCACTCACTTATGATATTGAAGTTGAAATAAATCTTATTAATATAACATATCCATTTTTTGTGGGGATTATATTTAATCGTGGCCACTGGATTTCGGGAGATCCGGAACGCATTTGGCAATATCGCCTTGCTGGGCTCTATGGTACCCAGGCAACCGCTTCCGATCCGAAATCACAAGCAATACAACTCTGTTTTGCCCAACAACAAATTAAGAAAAAAACAGCAAGCGAAAAAGAAAGAATTATTGCTCCACTTGAGCAGATTTATAAAAATCCCTCATCGTATCTTTATAAACTTGATAATAAAGAAATTGATTCGCTGCGCCGCAATCCTACAACTTTTATTTTGAGTATTACAACTTCACCTACGACAGTTTCATGCACGCTCTCAAAAAAAACTGCCGCTGGAAACCAACCACCGCTTTTTAGTAAATCGATCTCGAATCTTGATAATTATCTTTTTATGTTTAGCGGAATCGGATTTATTTCCAGTGGATGCCAAGCAGAATTTAAAATAACTAAACCAACTGATCTTCAATACACAGAAAAACAACTTACCCAACTAGCAGGACAGATTGGCGCTCTACGCAAGTAAAAAAAGATGGGATGGTGATGAAAAAAAAGTTGTTATGCACATTGTTATCGCTCAATATGGCATCAATCTTGGGTGCGCAAAATACGCCCGCCCAACAACCTGCTGCGCCAAAAATAACACCGCAACAAGCGCTGACGAATTTGCAAACGCGCTTTGATGATACAAAAGTAGTTGCACAAGCTCTCTTCAATCCCGTCTTTCCAAATTCTAATCCACCTAAACCGAATCCGTATCCTACCACTTCGATCAATGAACGTTTAGTAGATACTTTTTACGGAGCAAACGGCCTGAAAGTTGATCCAAGCTTGCTTGGCTATATTAAAAATTTTTACTTTTTCATCGAATATATTACGAAACTTGAATATGCGGCCCTTATTGCAGCATATGCAGATCGACAAAATCTTGATACGATCACCCTTCTTGAGAAAAAAGGATGGCAAGGGTTTATCGATGCGGTGGTCAAACAAAATGCTGGCGATTTTACCAAATTAATAAGCACCATAGATTCATTAAACATAACGCCAAACTTTGACGACATAAAAAATACGATCGTCGTTTCATCATGGCAAAACGTTATTAGTACTCCTTTTTGGAAAGCTATTCCCGTTTCGCTAACGATGATCCGTAATAGTTCATTTTGGCAAGATTATTGCAAATATGCGGTTACGCGCTCATTTGTAATCGATGCATCTACTTTGGAATCAGTTTATCAAACAGAACTTTCTATTTTTAGATTTATCCCAAATATTGAAGTGGCTTATTATCATCCCGATTTTATTCAATTGCGTAACTCTTCCGAATTCAACCGCCTTCGATTGATATTAAACGGAAACATGCGCAACCGCTATATTGCTCAATCAAAAGAGTGGAGTCATTATATCGATCCAAGAACAGGAACCTATAATTTAATTAAGATTTATGAAAACAGTTTGTTATTTCAAAAAACTAATTTTTATCAGCTCATCTCCCTTTCTGATACTAAAACGCTTGGCGAACTTACACAACTGGCATTAGACAAGAAACTTCCTTTTGATCCAAAATATATAACGCAACCGCTTGTCCAAGAAAAATTACAATGTTTAGCAATGTTTAAAAATTTACAAGCGCAAACTTATTACCTCTTTGATGGCGATCATCTTGATCAAACGATCGCGCTGCTGAATAATTCAAAGAATCTTCCTGAACCTTCACTCCTTTCTTATGCTGCGGATGATGCTATTTATTTAGACGATCTCGATCATATTATGCAGAATTATAAAAATCCGGAAAAACTCGAGAATATGCAAAAGAATGCGGGACTAAAATTAGTAATGACCTCAACTGAATCGCGCGATGAATCAGTAGCAGTGCAAGATTTTGGCTCATGGTTGAGCGGGCTCTGGTCAGATGTAAAACAAACAGGGCTCGATGTATGGCAAGGCGTCCAGGATTTTGGCAAAGCTGCAGTAGATGAAGCAGAAGTTGTCGGCCTCAACATCGCAAGTACGTTTATTGGCGGCACCGATCCTCAAGCAGCACAAGAGTTCATGACAAAATCACGCCAATTGCAACAAGAAGTTGCGCAAGAAATCACCAACAGTGCCGCAGATGCTCAAAACATAATTAGCGATACAGCCAAGGTAGCAACCGACGCAGCTTATGGTGCAGCAGGCGTTGTGGGTTCTGTATTTGGTGCATTTGATAAAAAATTAGGCCAAGATGTTGAAGGATTATTAGACGCGCAAGCTGATTTACTTATCGATTATTATGCGGATGCGGGGCACGAATTTGTCGCAGAAGCAACAGGCTTGGTGCGATTAACGGTCGATGCCGCAAATTATGCAACAACGCTTGTTGCAGATACGGTCATCGGAGCCAAAACGGGCGATTGGAGTGCACTCGGGCAAGATGCACTTAATGGTATTAAAAATATTGCTTACGATGTTGTTTCATCAATTATTTCCGTTGCAACATTTATGATTCAATCAATTGTTGATCAAGTAAAAGCAATGGTTAAATTCGCAGGTTATTTAGTCAGTATTGTTACCGATTTGGCCATTGATGCATTTAAAGCAGTCTTTAATGGACTTGCCAGCGCACTTTCAGCGTTCGGCGTTGATAACGCCGTAAACCCATTTGAAAATATTGGCGATGCTCTTGAAAATCATCGCCGCCTTATTGAAGCCACAGTAACGACGGGACTTTTAGTTGCTGCGGTGGTAGCAACCGATGGACTGGCATTGCCAGTGCTCGCAATGACCGTCGGGCCGCAGGCGTTTCAAGTTGTTGGTGGTTATCAATCTGACGAAAGAACAATCGCGAAGAAAAAAGAAGAGCGCGATTTTGTAAGTAATTTTCAAACGTACGTAAACAATAATGAAACAATAGCTCAAAACGCTAAAGCTTCGTGGGCCGACGAACTCGATAAGAAATACAATGCACAAATCACCAATCAAGAGCGCGAGCTTGGTTTTTATCAAAATTTCATGCAAAGCTATTTTGAAAATATGGAACAACAAATGGCTTATTATCTTGGTGGATCATTAACACCACAAATCACACCGGATCCTAATAATAATGGATTGCTAGCCGCTGATGTTGGTACCATTTATGGTTTTAAAACAGGTGTTTTCGATCTAAACCCATCGCAAGGGTTCCCGCTTTACAACGCGGGGCGCAAAGCATTTAGCCAAGAAATAGCGGTTTCTCCAGCGCTCGCTATTTCGGACGATGATCAAAAAGCAACAGCATCTTCAACGCCACTTAAATTCTGGTTTAATCAAAAAGAAACCATCCCTCTCAATCAAGAAACGCAAACAGTTGAGATTAGATGGCGAGCTATCTACACCCTTAACATGTTCTATATTGGCCTCTATTTTGGTGGCGAACCTATTGATTTTGATACAATCAAAAAATCTGGCGCTGGCCCTCTTGATAGCGGACATCTTGCAAAAATGATTGTCTTTAAAAAAGAAAACAAAGAAGATGCCGCATCTCTCAATCTCTATGAACACGAAGGAAAAGGTTGGATAGGTAAAATTCAAGGTCCTGATTTCAGCATCGGTCAATGGTACCATATGCGTGCCACTCTTTCCGGCAAAACAATAGAAATTCAAGTATGGAAAGATGGCGAAATGCCAAATGGATCACAATCGTTTGATATTTCGCCCACACCGCAAAAAACATTGGGCGTAATTTCTTCCGGAGCTTCGATCGAATATCAGGTTATCTTGCCAACTATAACTCCTCAAACTGTTGCTCCACTTCGCCCTTCCGGCAACCTCGGACTTCAACCCGAAAAACAACGTGAAAGTAAGGCGCGTACTCAATTAGCTTCATTACTTTCTCCTTCTTTGGGCTCTTTAAATCTACAAGCAGCACAGCGAGAATTAATTCTAAGGGGTCTTTATATTTATAATACGAACGCTACCAAACTTTTAGATCAGCAGAAAAATCCACTTGCAGATTATGTAGTATTGGGGCAAGCGAACTTTAATCAAGAAGGCGGTACTACTATCGGCAATATCGGGCAATCACCTGCAGATGCTCTTCAGCCAGGCGCGGCCGATCCAGTTGTAGTCAGCTTAATAACACAAAATGCGTACGATAAAAATGGAAAACATATTGCAACATGCCCAAATGTACTTGATTCGCTCACACAAGTTCATGGCCAACTTCCGGACGTATTAACTACGCAAATAACGAATCTACGCAAGCAGTATTCGGCTAGCCAAACAACTCCATTTATGTTTGGTTCTCTGTCGCTGCAAGCAACGAGCGCAGATGATATTGTTCAGGGTCACTTTATTTATAAAGGAATTTCACCCCTGCCAGAATTAAAAGACAAACAAGGTGTAGCGATTAAAGGCAGCCAAGGAATTCCGCTTTATGATTACTTCTTGATGAAAAGCCGCGACGGAGTATTAGGCGTTCCTTACGATCCTTCTATTAATACCATACGCAGCTTAGTTTCAGGATATGAATATAATAAAGGAAGCAGCACGCCAACGGGTGCACATTATCGACCAATGCTTTCTTCTTACCAGCAAAACAATGGCACCTTATCCGCCACACTTCTCAATAGCATTAACGCTTCAATCACGGCCTACCAACAAGCTGCAAAACAAGAAGAAGCACAATCGGGATCATCTCAAACGACAACAGCGCAACCAGTTACCACTGGATCTATTGCAAATCCATCTGGAGGCTATACCGGAGCACCAAGCGGAACACCGCAACAAGTGACTCAAGGCTCAACGCAGCAAAGTATCCAAGAACGCCAAGAACAAGCGGGCGGGGATCAATTATCTATTGGTGGGTAACTACAAGAAAAAAGACATCTCGAGGATAGGATAAAAATAAAGGGGGCATTAGCTCAAAGAATTTTTATCTACAGCTAAGAAGGAATTGTAGTAAAAAACCGAATACCCATGAACTAATGCCCTCTATAAACAGCAGTGCATCTAACCATACTACCTTTAGAAGCCAACCTGCCATAGGAAGTATTTTTATGTCTTTTCAAAGATCAACAATGTCTATTTTCATACATTTGCTAACAAAAACAATAAAATAAATATAACAGATTTTGCAACAACAAAAAAGGGGGCTATTTTAGCGGTCTTTTTGGACTATCGTGTTTATTTTTTACAAAAACAACAATATTGCAACAAATGCGCAACTTAGGAAGATCTCACAAATTTTACTGGCAAACGGAAATTGATCAGAAGAAAAAAGAACCAGATAAAACAGAATATTATCGATAGTAAGACAAACTGTAAAAATGAGACTTTATTTAAAACAATTGCCAGCGAACTCAAAAAAAGTCCCAAAGAAAGGGAAAAAACGTATAATAATATGTTAAATTTTGTCCATCCGTTTTGGCGGAGGTAAATTGAGAAATGATCGGGGCTTGGCTTGTAAAAAGGAATACCTTTATACGTCCGAACAACAATTAATGTTCCCACTTCTAAGAGCGGTATTGCTAAAATAATTGCCGGCGCAATGAAAGCAAACGGATTGTGAAGGCTCCAGGTCTGCAAAAAAGGAACAATGGCCAACACGCCACCAATAAAAAGCGACCCCGCATCACCCAAATAAATACTCGCTGGCGGCTTATTATACCATAAGAATGCAACAACAGGGCCTATAAAAGAAGCTAATAAAAGAGCTACCTGCCATTGCTGACTCAAGCAAGCAAAAATAAAAAAAGTAATTCCAGCGCTTGCAGCTGCTGAACACGCAAGCCCATCCATGACATCGATTAGATTAAAGGCATTAACAATAGAAAGAATCCAAAGCATCGAAAGCGGAATGCCCCAAAAGTTATTCAGAAAAAAACTTTCTTTTAAATAAAGGCCGGAGCGAACCAAGCAAAATGCAGCAATAAACTGTCCTGCAAATTTTTGATATGGTTTGAGGTTAATCAGATCGTCAATAAGGCCAATAAAAAGCAATAATGTTGCGCCCACGAGTAAAAAAATGAGCCTATTATCAAAAGAAAGCGTAAGGGCTAACGAAAGTATAAAACCGACATAAACAGCAACGCCTCCAAGATACGGTATCGGCTTTTCGTGCTTCTTGATTCGGCCATCCGGTACATCTAGAACGCCCAACTTAAACGCTATTGATGAAAAAAGTGGAACTAAGTAGAGAGTAAAAAGAAATGATGTGAGAAACGCAAAAATCAGCTTAACTACTATCAGCTCCATGGTGCCCTCTCTCTTTGGCCTATGATTATTTTTTCAGGTTTTCATCATATCAAAAACCTGTAGAAATACCTAGGCGGCACCATGCAAAAAAAAGCTATTTGTTGTCCGGTATATCAATGAAGCATTCTACTCGATCATCAACTTCCCATTCGTTGAAACCATCGACAAGGAAAGCAAATTCAAATCCAGCATGAACTTCTTTTACCGATTTCCTATCGCGCTCTAACCCGCGAATTGGACCTTCAGCAACCTTTTTCTTGCCGCGCCAAACCGTAACGCGTGCATCCCGAACAAATCTGCCTTCTTTTACATACGAACCGGCAATAACACCTACATTTTTAATGTCGAATACTTTGCGCACTACTGCTTCGCCAATTTTCTTAGCTACCATTTTTATTGGAGCGGCTTTTTGCAGTTGAGCTTCAACATCTTCTAGAAGCTTGTAGATGATATCATATAAACGAATCGATACTTTTGTTTTTTGTGCAGCAAGAGCGGCGCTTGGTTCCACTTTAACATGCAAAGCTATAATTTGGGATCGAGTATCGGATGCAAATTCAATATCGCTTTCTGTGATGTTTCCAACGCCTGCAGCGATAATTTGAAATTTCTCATCCATCTTTTCAGATACTTTTTCAAGAGAAGTAATAAGAGCTTCTTGCGTCAGCGTACTATCAGTTTTAACGATGAAGTTGATGCCTTCTCCTGAGAAAACTTTTTTGGCAAGAACAGGCTGAACTCCCGTAGAGCGGCCATCTCTCACCTTTTTATACTCAGCTTCGGAAATGGCTTTAAACACATCTCCAGCTTGAGGTAACTCGGTGAAACCACCCACTTGAACAGGAACAGAAGGCCCTACTTTTTTGAGTTGATGACCATAAGAATTAACTAGCGAGGTTACCTTGCCAACCAACGTGCCAGCCAAGAAATAGTCGCCTACATGTAATGTTCCATCGCGACAAATAACAGTTGCAACTGGCCCTCGCCCTTTTTCTTGCTTCGATTCTAGAACAAAACCTTGAGCGGTTCTGTCTTCCTGAGAACGAAGATCCATAATTTGTGATTGAAGAACTATAAGTTCAAGAAGTTGATCAACGCCCTGCCCTGTTTTTCCAGAGATTGGAACAATAACAGTTTGCCCGCCCCATTCTTCAGGAACAAGATCGTAACGCGTAAGATCACGCTTAACAACTTCAAGACGAGTTTTATCTGCTTTATCTATTTTGTTAACTGCAACAATAATCGGCACTTGCGCCGCTTGTGCGGTCTTTAATGCTTCGACCGTTTGTGGCATAACGCTATCATCTGCTGCGACAACGAGCACTGCAATATCAGCAATATTTAAACCACGGCCGCGAATATTTTTAAAAGCTTCATGGCCGGGAGTATCTAAGAAAATCAAGCCACCCTGCGGGGTTTCTGCCTCATAGGCACCAAGATGTTGAGTAATCCCGCCTTTTTCTCGAGATGCAACGCGAGTTTTACGAATAAAATCAAGCAACGTTGTTTTGCCATGATCCACGTGACCAATAATCACAACGATAGGCTTGCGTAAATGCTCGCCTTGCGTTGCGACACTCACTCGTTGCTGCACATCTCTTTTTTCAGCTTTAGGTGCAACGACAGAAAATCCAAATTGTCTTCCAATGGACTCGATCATTTTCTCAGTAAGCAATTGATTTTTTGCGCACACGATTCCTTGGCGAAGAAGCGTAATTATGAGCTCACTCGCAGGTTTCTTAATTTTTTCAGCTAGCTGACCTACGGTCATCGGAACAGCAACTACTTCAATCGAGCTCATTGGCTCTTCAGTGATTCTCGTCGCTACTTTTTGTTCGGTGAAAACACGAGGAGCTTGAGGGCGTAGTGCCGGCGCCTCTTTTGGTGCTGGTTGTGGCGTTTCTATCTTTGTTGCTTGAGGTTTATCAACCCGTGATTGAGTATGCAATGCTGCCTTTTCATCTTTTGATGGCACTTGTTTCTGTGCCGATTCTAAATTTTTCTTTTCAGTAACTTTTTTATTGAGAAAATCAATTGCTTCGGGAGACAGCGCAGCCATGTGGCTCTTGACCTCAAAGCCGTTGGTCGCCAGCTCAGCTATTAGCTCTTTGTTTGAAACACTGAGCAGCTTTGCAAACTCGTACACTCTCATGGATTGCATATGTCCTTAATTGGAGTAAAAATTATTACTTATTCAATCGTACCATTAGACTCATGGCCTAAGTCAATACCATGGTCACGGGTTCTTTCACCCTGAACGAGATTAAGATTAAGACCTACAAGTTGCGACGCCAATGCAATGTTTTGGCCCATCTTTCCTATAGCGAGCGATCTTTGATCTTCATCTAGCCACACTTGTGCATTAGAAGCGTCAATAACCTCAACACGGCTTATAACCGCAGGTTTTAGCGCATCGGCTATCATATCATCAACTGACTCGCGCCAAGGTATAACGTCAATTTTTTCGCCCCCCAACTCTTTTAGAATTGGCTTAATACGAACACCGCCAACACCCACACAGGTGCCTACGGGATCAATGTTCTTATCGTGGGAAATCACAGCAACCTTGGTTTTGTAACCCGGAATGCGAACTATTTTTTTAATCTCAACGATTTTTTCAAAAATTTCAGGAATTTCTAGCTCGAAAAGGCGTCGTACAAAATCTGCCGACGCGCGATCCAGAATCAACTGATAGTCATTGCGCGGCTCTTCTAAAACGTCCTTTAATAAGGCGCGAATTGAATAACCAACAATGCATTTATCTGTCGGGAGCGAAAGAGAATTTGGCAAAAAGGCTAACGAGTCGTCCAGCTTAAGGGACATGCCATTGCGCTCGCATTTATGTATCGTCCCGTGAACAATCGTATCTTTACGGTCTTTATATTCATTGAAAACAGCAGCAGCTTCAACGCCGCGGATTTTTGTCGCGATAACTTGCTTTGCGCGCAAAATCTCAATACGGCCAATTTTTCCCTCAAACGGGACTGCTAAATCTGTTCCCACTTCGGCTTCAGGGTTTATTGCCCTTGCTTTTCTTAGGGAAATTTCCGCATCTTCGTCTTCAACGGATGTCACTACTTTTTTGTGAACCTTGGTCTCAATCTCATCTGTTTTGCGGTTATATGAAACCTGAAAAACAAGATCCGGGAACCGCTTGTTGTAAGCAGCCAGCAATCCATCGCAAATAATTGAGCCTAAAAGAGTTCGGTCGAGGCCTTTTTCTTCTACTAGCTCCTCGATTACCTGAGAAAGTTTCACGTGATTCCTTATGATCCAAAATTTTACAGTGCATTTACGAGTCTAGCAAAAAATTAAGAAAATGAAAGCATGTGGGGCACTTTCTTTTCGAGAACTATCATATTGTTATTTAATATAAAAGTTCTTTTCTTAATAGTAATAGATGGCCCTCAAAATTGTGGATAACTTTGCCCTCTTTGGATCGGAATTGCCGCCTGCAGGCGCTATCGAGAGCGGAGCTGGATGTGGATAACCTGTGGATAACCTGTGGATGGATTGTGGACAATTAGTTGCTCTCTCGCAACGGCCGGTGTGGATTGGTGTTCTGATTGGGATGTGCTTGAAAAACGCGAGTGGTTGAGCCCTCCTTGGGCGTGCCCATGTTTTTTTGCGATAGTTATCCACAGGTTATCCACAACTTATCCACAGGTTATCCACAATTTCTGCCTGTATTATCTGTTGGGCTCTTTATTTCTTTAGATTTGGCCGCTGCCCGGCTTTTCTAGGGATTTGGCGATTCTTCGCTTCCATTATCGGTTCGGCAATTGAGCGATTCCTTCTGGCACAATTGTCTGCTCAAGTGGTTTTCGGTTGATAGTGCGCGTGCCTTCATTCTCATGTTGTGGTCATTGGGGCATCCGGCGACTAGTTTTGAGTTGGCGATTTTTATTTTATTGGAAATAAAACATACTTTTTTTACTTGTGGGTTTTCGGCAAATCTTATGCATCAAAGAGTGTGGGCTATCGCAGCGCTGCGATAGCCCAAGAAAATATTATTGCCCGGCAAGATAAGTTGTGAGGAAGTTATACCAAGCATTCTTTGAGGCAAACTTTGTGCGATGGTACGAATTGTGCAGGCTTCTTTCGGGAAAATAGATTGATATGCCTTTGGCCTTATTGAGATTTTTACCGGTTGCATTGGCAATCACAACACCGCTGATGATAGCAAGGCCATCTTGCAGATGCTTTCGCAAAATCATTGCAGCCGCTCGCCCTTTTTGCTCATCTCTAAATTTAAATTGATGAAGATTTGCAAGAATATTTGAATAAAGATGGTGCTGATCGAGATAGCTTGGTTCGTCAAAGTGGGTGCAGAGAAGTTTGTGCCGCGCCGATTTTATTACATCGCGAACTGCAGTTCCTTGTTGAAGGGCAAGGCACTCAGCTAGCAGTAGTCCAACAAAATGAACATTCTGCTCAAGTGCGCCAAGTTTATCAAGATAAAGTGCTGACTGGGTGTAGTCGTTGGTAATTGTGTTGTAGGTTTGCTCATAAGCGCTCACAATTTGTTTTGCGTACGCAAATGGATTAAGTGATTGCTCAACTACTGGTGAAAGAATTCTGCGATAATCGTATCCAGGCCCGAGTACAACTTCTTGTGAGCTTACCATTATTTGTGAATAATCTTTGATAATGTTTGCAACTTCAAGCATTGACATTAAGCAAGCATCAAAGGCTACAATTGCAAATTTTCTTCCACCCATAAATCGTTGCGTAATTTCTTTCAGCGCGCGCTCAAGCCCCTGGTTTGATATGTAGTGGCCGGTAATATCATCAAAGCAAATTGCGCGCGGATCGTTGTCTTGCGTCGCTTGTACAAAGTCTAAAAATGGAATTGTTCGATCGAGTTCGATGAGTTGCGTTTCTGGATTGAAGTAAAAAAGTTGAACAGGATTAATGCTGCGCGGCCTGCCAATGTCTATAATTCCTGTCCCGTGATTCCAGAGAATGAGCATGTAATTGTGTGCTGGATAATTTTGAATTGCCCATCCGCAAAAATCTATGAGTGTTTCTGGTGATCCGCTATCCATTCGCTGCGTTGCGGGGTCGTTTTGGTTTTTTACAATTAATTTATCGCGTTCAATATAATAGCGCTTGGTTACTTTATTGTGCGCACCCACCACCGTATCAAGTTGCGTAATCAAATTAACGCGCTCGTTGGATCCAACATCAGATTGTTGTTTTAAATTTTTGCGTGCGTATGGGGCCAGATCGTTTACTGCCGCCATATAGGTCATGATCGTCCATTCTTTGACGATGCGCTTGTGATTTCCATTTATATGTAAATCTGGAGATGCTGCAGGTAACTCCAACCCCGCCGGAACATTTTGCGCATGCACAGCTCTGTTAACGGAAATAATTGGAGCTCTTGTTTGTTCAAGATTTTTCTGCCCTATTCTATTAACAGGAATCGTGCCGGTTATGTGCAGATCTGATGATGCTGCAAATAACTGCAGTTCTGCCGAAGCATTCGGCGCGTGCGCGGCTGTATTTGACTCTGTGAATTGATGTGTTGTTATTAAAATAAAAAAAACTATTTGTGAAGAGCTAAGCATCTTTTTCATTCTACCCCCTTAATGATTAGTTCAAGTTTACGTGAGAATGAGCTAAGAGCTCAAGAATTTTGCTGTGCCATTCTTTTCTCTCGCATTCTAAACTGATTAATCCATGAAAGAAGAAAGGTAATGCCAAAGCTCAATTGAAAATCGAGAAAGAAAAGTTGGCTTGGATTGCATAGGAGTACTACAAGGCTGACGAGAATAATTGCATGAAGCGTATGAGATTGCATGCTACTTAAAACAAAAAACCTATAGCAAAGAAAAGTCAGGAAAGCCCTGAGGAATGAAATGCTGTTCCAGGTAAGAAGAAAGTATAAAATTGTTAACAATAGTAGAATGAATTGTTTGATAAAGAAGGCCAATGGGATAAAGCGCAGTATATATTCCCACGCCATGATAAATATAACCAGATGAAGCCCGGATCTTGCTAAATAGTGAGAAATTCCCCAGTTTTTACATGATTTTTTTAGTGCGTCATTTTCATTTTTATTTATTTTTCTATTTCCAAGAAAAAATGCGGAAAAAAAAGTGAAAGTTTTAGCAGACATCCGACTTCTTAAGCGGGAAAAGAGCTGCATCTTTTTTTCGTATATCCAGCGCCGTATCGAATTTGTTGGCCTATGCACAAGTTGCTCAGTATTAAAATCACGAACCAGAATTCCTAGAGCATTTTCTTTTTGCAGATAAAGTTCAATCGATTTTTTTGTAGGGAGTTTTATGGCAACGTTGCGCAATTCAATTTGATCATCAACCGTGAGTTGCGATTTTTTTGCGGTGTAGATGTGAATATTTTTTCCGATTATTTCTTTAATTAATGAATTATCTGTACTGTGCGCTTCGGTTATTGCCAGCGACACAAGCTGTTTAAATCGTGGATGATCCAAATTATTAATATCGGTAATAGTTCCACGCACGCAACTAGATTTTCCTGCAATTAAAGCGGTATTTTTTTTATAATCACCAACTGTTTTTTCATAATGGTAGGCACCGAGGCTAAAAAAAATTCCAATGAGAATTACCCATGCATAATCAGAGCGAATTTTTTCTGTATAAATGAGCCATATTGGAATTAGTATAATGGGCAATGCTGCCGCGCAGGCTATACTGCATGGCACCAAAAAAGAACTGACAATAATGCCGATAATAAAGGCACATAGCAGCCAGAAAAGTACTGGTACGCAAAAAAAAGAAGAATGATAAAAAACGAAATGAATAATTCATAGCTCTTGAGTTGGGTAACTTCGAGTTGAGCTTCTGAGTATATCATTTTTTGGTTAATGTTACAGTCAGGAAATTTTAATGAACGAAGAGCATTGCATTTTTTAGTTCAATGCGATTAATTTTTCGCACGTTCGATCATCAAAGATGCGCCTGCGATCGTAATGGGGTATTACAAATTTTCCGAGTGTATCGATGAAATACTCAAGAGAGAATTTAAATCCTGCATTGCTTGCTAGAAACTCTTTAATATTGGCCAAATAGCGGTTGTATTCTGATTCTGAGATCTCTTGGACAAACCGATAAACATCCTCGGTGCTACTAAAATTTCGTCGGTCGATGAAGCAATTGGGCGGTATAAAATGAGTAATATTTTCTGCTCCCCAGAAAATGGGCACGCACCCTGCTATAAAACAATCAAATATTTTCTCACTGATATAACCGTTAATATTTTTTGAATTCTCGTAGCAAAAAGCAAATTTATAGTTCTTGAGTATATCTTTTTTGGTTTTTACTATGCCTTTATAGTTGCGAAAAACATTGTTTGGCCAATGCATTCCGTAAAAATCGAAATCATTTGTAGGTTGAGTTTCAAAAAATTTAACAACATTAAAACGTTCTGTATAAAGCTCAAATGGGGATGGAAAATATTTATTTGCAGATATTTGAACGCATAATTTTTTTTCATGAAATGGGACAACCGGATCAATCATTTTTAGGCACATTTGCGGGTAATAATACTTTCGGTAATGGTTGTATCCAATAAAATCATCGATCATAGTATACACTCGGCAATACCGATCATGTTTGCGCACATCATAATCAAAAGGTAATACCGTGGGCGGCTCCCATAAAAGGCATACGCATTTATAGGGATCATGTAGTTTTAAATAGTTTTCATCATATAAATAGGGAACATCGAAAATAATAATGCGATGCGCGTCGGGTAGCGGCTGTGAAAGATCGGTTGGGATAAGATCGCAATCATGCTTTTTAAATGCTTCAATCATTATATCGATTGCTCGTTGTTGTTCTCGGGGCCTATTGGGCGCCCAGGGGTTATCGTCTGAGGAAAATATTGGAATTTGGGCAATATAGATTTTTGTATTTTCAGCCGAGATCATATTTAACGATAAAACCATAAAAAAAGTAATTAGAAATGGCATGAAGATATCCTTTTTTCGTAAAATCTGTGTCATGTATACGAAAATAAATTCACATTGTCAATGAAGCCCTGTTTTCTTCGTCCAATAGACGATTATGGCTGACTTTGATATACTTCTCTTTTGTTATGATTTGGAAAACTAGAAGCTTTTTGAGGGCGGGCTGAGGGGTTGACCCAGCTTTACAAGCTAGATCTTTGCGTTTACGCTAAATTGGCATTAGTAAGTAATTTATTTTCAGTAGGAGTATTCATCTTATGGAACTGCTTGGTTATTATGGAATAATTGGAGCAACCGGCTTGTTTGGCATTGTGGTAATGCTTTATCTTTTTAATAAGATTACCTCAATCACGGTTGACAATGAAAAAGCGAACGCTATTGCGAAGTTGATTCGCGATGGTGCGATGACGTTTCTTGCTGAAGAATATAAAATTATTTGCGCTGTCGCACTTGTTGTAGCAGCGGTACTTGGTTATCTAATGTCTCCCATCGAAGCGGGAGCATTTATTTTTGGCGCAGCACTTTCATTGCTTGCTGGTTTGATAGGCATGAGAGCTGCGACCCTTGCAAACGTTCGCACAACGATGGCTGCAAAGCAATCGGGTGAATCTGAAGCGTTCATGATCGCTTTTTTTGGCGGTGGCGTTATGGGATTTGCAGTAGCAAGCTTTGGTCTTTTAGGGCTTGGAATTCTTTTCTATATATTCTCAGATAATCCACATTTCTTGCGCATTCTTACCAGTTTTGGTCTCGGTGCCAGCTTGGTTGCATTTTTTGCGCGGGTTGGCGGCGGTATTTATACCAAATCTGCCGATGTTGGTGCTGATTTAGTTGGTAAAGTTGAAGCAGGAATTCCAGAAGACGATCCACGAAACCCTGCAGTGATTGCTGATAACGTTGGCGATAACGTTGGCGATACAGCCGGTATGGGTGCGGACATTTACGAGTCGTATGTTGGTGCGACGCTTTCTGCTATTATCTTGGCAGCAACTATTCCAGAATATAATAACTTTCATTATTTAATTTTCCCTCTTTTGATTATTTCATTCGGCCTTATAGGCTCAGTTGCGGGCCTTGTTATTAACTCATTCTTAGATTTACATCCAGCGGCAAAGCTGCGCAATGCGAATTTTGTTGCATCTGCTGTGCTTGTTGCGCTAGTTGGTGGTTATCTCTATATGGCTCAAATGAATATGCTTCTTTTGGGTTCTATTGTTATTGGTTGTTTGTCTGGCCTTATAATTGGTTCAATTACTGAATATTATACGGGGGGTGAACCAATTCGTAGACTTGCAGATATATCTCGATCTGGCGCTGCGACTAATTTGATTTACGGATTATCTATTGGCATGGAATCTGTAGTATTGCCGGTGCTTGTATTAGTTCTTGCAGTATTACTTTCATTCTTCTTTGGCGGTGGCCTTTTTGGTGTATCGCTTGCTGCGCTTGCTATGCTTGCAACTGTTGGTATTTCAATGACGGTCGACGCGTATGGCCCAATTGCAGATAATGCTGGCGGTATTGCGGAAATGGCCGGCTTTGGAAAAGAAGTGCGTGCAATTACTGATAAACTTGATGCGCTCGGAAACACGACTGCGGCAATGGGTAAAGGCTTTGCAATTGGCTCAGCATTACTGACTGCACTTGCATTGTTTTCTGCATACGCAAAAGAAGCAGGTTTGGAAGTTCTTAATATTTTAGATCCATATGTTCTTGCTGGAATGTTTATCGGTGGCTGCTTACCATTCTTAGTTTCAGCGCTTACGATGCGCTCTGTTGGAAAAGCGGCTCTTGAGATGGTGATGGAAGTTCGTCGTCAATTTAGAGAAATTCCAGGTTTGATGGCAGGCACTGCGCAGCCAGATTATAAACGCTGCATAGCAATTAGTACTAAAGCATCCCTTCGCGAAATGCTTACCCCAGGGCTTATCACTTTAATGCTTCCACTTGTTATTAATTATTTCATGGGCAAAGCTGCCGTTGGTGGATTGCTTGTGGGCGCTACTGTTGTTGGTATTATGCTTGCGCTCATGATGGCAAATGGCGGTGGTGCATGGGATAATGCAAAAAAATATATCGAAGCGGGTAATTTTGGTGGAAAAGGATCTGATGCTCACAAAGCTGCTGTCATTGGCGACACGGTAGGAGATCCTTTCAAAGATACATCTGGCCCATCACTTAATATTTTGATTAAATTAATGTCGATCGTATCTTTGTTATTAGTTTCAAAATAAAAAAATAGAATATTTAAAAAGAAAAGCCTGATGCAAAAGTCAGGCTTTTCTTTTTACTAAAAAAAGGGAATACGCATGCACTATCAAATATTATTTGTAATGTTGCTGAGTAATTTTGCACATGCGATGGAAAATGATTCTTACGAACCTTTATATGGTTTAATAAAACTTATTAAGCTGGCAGCCGAGTCTAATAACCCCGGTTGCGCTAAAGCTTATGAAGATTTGGAAGCATCTACTTTAAATTCAAAGCATGTAGCGGAAGACGAAGCTAGTCTTTCTATTTTAAATGGTTATAAGTTACTCAATCTCGACCATACTGTTCGAAAAGATATCAGAGAGCTGGTAAAGGAGAAGTTTTCGAATAATAAAAAACGAAAAAATAAAAATTGTTAGAATCTATTTGCCCAGAGGATAAAGATATGAAGAAAATAATTTTAATTCTCTTGTTTCTATTTGCGCACGCATATTCTATGGAAAAAAAGCCGAACGTTACCGGGTTTGTTAAAATTCTTGACGAGGTTATCGCGTCGCGAGGCAGCAATCTGGTCTATAGCATGGTTATTCTCGAATTTTGCGATTTATATGTTAATCCAGAGAAAACGATCAAAAATCCTGATGCAAAGAAGTATTTGGACGATTTGAGTCTTTTGGACGGGGATAAAATTTCTGAGGTAGCGCGTAAAAGAATACAGTACGATTCTACAATAAAACCAGGCTATATGAATGCGTGGAAGCTTGATTTTAAAGGAATTCATCTTTCGGACTTGTTGGAACAGGAAACTAAGAAGTAAGTAAAAATGAGATTTTATATATGCATAAAAAACTACTAATAATTAATGCGTTAGTCACAATACATATTTTAGCTATGGATTCTAACCAAGAAATTCAAACGAATGAAATTCAGAAAAAATGCCTAGCAATAAATTATCAGTTGCTTAAAGAAGAAAAAGATAGGGGTAATAAAACAGCCGAAACTGCAATTAATATTTTAATAGAGTCAGCAAAGCAAGATCATAAAATAGAAATTACTGATGTGAGAACAAAAGGAATTTTGCGTTTGCATGGATTTCTTGATGATAATTGCGTTAAGCCAAATGCATTGAAGTTTATTAAGGATATGCTGAATTCATGATGATATGCTAGAATGGACTAGATTTTTTAATCAATAATGCCGCCTTCAGGAACACCATGAAACATCGTATGTTTATGTTAATTTTTTCTATAAGCAATGTTTTATTAGCAATGGACGATCAAAAAAGCAGTTCAAATCAAATTCTGTGGTTTGTTGAAAGCATTCTTCATAACTCAAAAAGTGATCCAGACTTTAAACTAGCCCTAATTGATTTGAAGAAATCTACTGCAGATCAAAAATATAAAATAACGAATAAAGACAGTTTAAAGATTTTAAGAATTTATGAGTTACTTGCTGAAAATGATGACGCAATTTCAGAGCCGATCAGAAATATTATCAAAGACCAATTTCCAGAATCACCTAAGAAAAAAATCAAATAGACGTTGTTATTTATTATAGAGGAGAACGTATGAAGAGAATAATAGTAGGTATGCTGTTGTCTATTTCAGGTTTGTCGGCGGATGATGCTCAAATTGAAGCTAAGCTTCGCTCATGGACAAAAGAATTAGACGATATGCGCGCAAGCGGTAATAATTTAGCAGCGAGTCAAGAATCTTTTGCTGCCGATGTCGCCTTATTAGGTTTTTGTGAAAAGCAGAAATCGATTCCAGAAAGAGCTCTGAAAGAGTTAAAGGAGCTTAATTGTGTTGATGAAAATGGAAATATATTGCCGACCGTATGCGAAATGTTACAAAAGTATTTGGCCGAAGAAGCAACAACTCAAAAATAAATTTTTTATTATCATAAAAAAATTCTGAAACGTGCTTTTATTTAATACTTACAGCAGGGTATTTCGATTAGTTAATTCCAGCATTGATGGTTACATTAAAAAGGGACGGCATGTGAAAAAGGTGATGATATTTTGCATATTTTTTCGGACGGCGTTTGCATTTTCCATGAGCAAGTCAACATGTATTGCATATACGTCAGAAGAGCAACAAACTTTTGCCAAAAAGTTTTTAGTCATATGGTCGCTGGCGCAAAATGGGGAACCTGCAAGTCAGCAGGCGGTGAAAATTTTAATAGCTTGCGCAGTCAATAAGACCTATCGATTAGGACACTGTAGGGCAAATCAAATTCTCGAGACGCATGGATTTCTCAATGGATGGGATATTAAACCCAAAATACGCAGTATTCTTTATGACATGATTAATAATGGTGAATCGTCAGGCGAACCGAGTTGCGAAGAGAAAGACCGAAACCTCCAATAATTTCTATTGATTTTTAATCAAGTTTTTAAGGAAAACATCGCATGAAACAACTATTCGTTTCATTATTATTTTTGATCAACTATTCTGTTTTGGGTATGGATACCAAGTCTAAAATAGATAATGCAAAAAAATGGTATATAGAGCTTATTCGAATTGGCGCAAGGAATGGCGAGAAAGATTTTAAAGAAGCGCATCAGTATTTGAAGAAAACAGTTACAGATCAAAAACACGCAATTATTAACGAAGATGCCAAGCGTATTTTAAAAATCTATGAATTATTGGACGATCAGGGATGCGCTAAGCCTGAAGTACAACAGTATATGGCTACTTTAGAATCTCAAAAATCAAAAAAGTAGTTTTTATTAAAATAATATGCCTTGGAAAATAGATATGATTTTTTTGCTCACTATCTTTAATAATTAAATGGTGTGAGTGATAAGTTAGTTAAATTAAAGGGATAATCGTGAAAAAAATATTGGTTGGGTTTTTAATTTTCGGTTCATCTGCAATCGCAGTAAAATTGCCTATGATGGAGGATACGCATGCGATCCTAGACGCTCTAGCCAATGAAGGTGCACAGGGCGACCGAGCAAGCGCTTGTGCCCTTAAAGAACTTTATGCATTAGCTAATGCGCCCGGAGAATACCGATTTGAAAATCGAATCTGTGAAGAGAAACTAATCGCTCTTGGTGTTATCGATCGCAGTAATCCTATTGTGCTTATCCAGCATGCAGCAAATATGGCTATGTTGAGTTATGCATTTCAATCAAAAAAAGAACTTTAAAACTAATAAAGAGGGCTTGGTTTTGTACCAAGCCCTCTTTGTCTTATAAGCAAAGCTGATTATCTTTCGTTAGCTGGGCAGATGACTTTGCGTTTTGCAGTTACTTTTGTTGTGGTCATTTTGCCATTTTCTACTGCTGTTACTTTTCTTTCCACTCTTCGTTCAACAGCTGCAGCAGGCGCTTGTTTAATAGCCATAGGTTCTTTTCGCATCATTTTCTTTTCAGTTGTTGCCATTGGCATTGCAACAGCTTTTTCTGTTTTAGCTACTGCAGGAGCTGGTGACGCCATAGCCTTTTTTCCGCTGAGTTTACTAACATGGCGCTCAAGTTTTTCTTTTGTGATCATGCCGCGGTGTAGCATATCAACGCTTTTGCCATTTGCATCAACAAAAGCAAAGCTTGGCAATGCTTTTAATCCATGTGCTTTTTTAAGATACAGTGTTTCTTGATTATCACCGTCGACAACGACAAAAACAACATCTGGGTATTGTGCAATAACTTGCTCAATAATTTCGTAGTTTGCTTTGCATGCGCCACACCAATCAGCAGAAAATACAATAACGTGTGGTTTTCCTTTGGTGAGTTCTTCGTAATGTTTCTTATTGGTTATAGTTGTTGCTCCACGCACGCTTACTGCATCAACCGTGCCGGTGAGTGCAAAGATACCAACAAGTGCTGCGATGCGCTTGAAGTACATATTCATAAAAACTCCTTTAATAAAAAATAATGATGAGAGGGTCATGGTCTTCATCATAAAGAAGTTAAAAAAAATTGGTCAAGCATTGTTGTAATTGCACTTAAAAAATTGCTCAAACTGAAAAATAAAACAAAATTTTTTAAAAAAAATTTTAGAATATATTTTCAGAAAAAAAATAGTTTATTTCGTTTGCGTATGGGTTGTCATCATGTTAAAGTAAGTTTATGAAATTACTGATCTGCATACTCAAGTTGTAATATTGCTACAGGCGACTTTTTCTAGTTGCCGTATTTTTTTTGAACATGATTTGTTGAGTGAAAAAGGAATGCTTTAAAAAAGCGCGGATGGATATTTTTTTACCAAAAAAGGGGAAGGAGCGGAGAAAAGAATGAGTAGTCACGAGTTATGAGTTGAAAAAAATTACGACCGATCGGATCGAGAGGACTTATATGGAAACCATTAATAACAGGGCAGTACCGGTTGCTATGGGGGCAACCTATAATGAGTTGAGTGTTACTAAGCGTAATGGGAGTTTGGAACAACTTGATCTGGAAAAAATTCGATCATGTTTTGTCCGCGCTGCATACGATTGCATGGATAATGTATCGATCGATATGCTCATCGCTGAAGTTGTGCGCAATGTTTATGATAAAGTAAAAACAGAAGAGGTTGAGTCTGCGCTTATTTTATCTGCTGTTGCATTTATCGAACAAGATCCTGCATATGATAAAGTTGCAACGCGTTTATTATTGCAAAAATTATATCGCGAAGTGCTTGGCCAAAGCGTTAATCCCGCCACTCTTGAGCATGAATATAGAAATGCATTTATAAAAAGTATTTATCAAGGAGTGAAGGGCGATGTTCTCAATCAAAAATTGCTGGAGTTCGATTTAGAGCGCTTGGCAAATGGATTGCATATTGAGCGAGATCATCTTTTTGTTTATTTGGGCCTTTCAACTCTTTATGAGCGTTACTTTTATAAGATTGAAAAAAAGCGCTACGAGTTACCGCAAACTTTTTGGATGCGTGTAGCGATGGGGCTTGCGCTTAATGAAACAAATAAAGAAGAAAAAGCGCTTGAATTTTATGAGACGTTCTCATCATTGCGCTATGTTTCTTCTACGCCAACGCTTTTCCATTCAGGTTATAAAATTGCGCAGCTCAGTTCTTGCTATCTTTCAACGGTAAATGATGATCTTGGGCATATTTTTAAAGTTATTGGCGATAATGCTCAGCTTTCAAAATGGGCTGGCGGTATCGGAAACGATTGGACAAATATTCGCGGGACCGGTTCATTTATTAAAAGTATTCATGCAACCAGCCAAGGCGTTATTCCTTATTTAAAAATTGTGAACGATGTCGTTATTGCAATTACACGAAGTGGTATTCGCCGTGGTGGTACCTGTTCTTATTTAGAAACGTGGCATATTGACGTAGAAGATTTTATCGATTTGCGTAGAAATACCGGTGATGAACGACGTCGCACCCATGATATGAATACTGCAAACTGGATACCTGATTTGTTCATGAAGCGCGTTATGCTCGATGCAGATTGGACGCTTTTCTCCCCAGATGAAGTTCCTGATTTGCACGATCTTTATGGTAGAGCGTTTGAAAAACGGTATGAAGAGTACGAAGAAAAAGCACGCGCTGGCCAAATAAAATTGTCTAAAGTAGTTTCTGCGCAAAAATTGTGGCGCAGAATGCTCAGCAGATTATTCGAGACGGGCCATCCATGGATTACGTTTAAAGATCCGTGCAATATTCGTTCACCGCAAGATCATGTTGGCGTTGTGCATAGTTCTAATCTTTGCACTGAGATCACGCTTAATACTTCTGCCGAAGAAACTGCCGTTTGTAATCTTGGATCTATAAATCTTTCTGAGCATATTATCAACGGTCAACTTGATGTTGAAATGCTTGCTAAATCGATTCGCACAGCAGTTCGCATGCTTGATAACGTGCTTGATCTTAATTTCTATCCAACTGCTGAAGCGCGCAGCTCAAACTTGCGCCATCGCCCAATAGGGCTTGGGGTTATGGGCTTTCAAGATGCGCTTATCAAGCTTGATATTGGATTTGCATCTGAAAAAGCGATTTGGTTTGCAGATTATTCGCAAGAATTAATTTCGTATTATGCGATTCTTTCATCATCTGAATTAGCACATGAGCGCGGCGCTTATCAAACATATAAAGGCTCAAAGTGGGATCGCGGAATTTTCCCAATTGATAGCATCGATCTTCTTGAGCAAGAACGCGGCATGCGTATTGAAGTTTCGCGCAGCGCAACTCTTGATTGGAGTTTGGTGCGTGAAAATGTAAGAAAGCATGGTATGCGCAATTCAAACGTGATGGCAGTAGCGCCAACCGCGACGATTGCTAACATTGCCGGTTGTTATCCAAGCATTGAGCCGCTTTATAAAAACATGTATGTAAAATCGAACATCGCTGGTGAGTTTACGATCGTAAATCGCTATCTTGTGAACGATTTGAAAAAAATTGGCGCATGGAATCGCCAAATGCTTGAGCAGTTAAAGTATTATGATGGTGATATTACTCGCGTGCCATCTATTCCTGAGCACTTGAAAGAAAAATATCGTGGTGCGTTTGAGCTCGATCCTGTTTGGTTGCTGAAAATTACTGCAGCTCGAGGAAAATGGATCGATCAAAGCCAATCGCATAACGTATTTATGAAGGGCGTTTCTGGAAAGAAATTAAACGATATTTATATGACCGCATGGCAGTATGGACTCAAGACCACCTACTATCTACGTACGCTTGGAGCGACACAGATAGAAAAATCAACACTTGGCACTGAATATGGATTTACGCAAAAACGTGAATATAATGATGATGTTGCCGATGCAAATGCAATTAAGGCTCAAGCGGTTGAACAGGAAGCGCCAAAGACCGGTGCATCTTGCAATCCATTTGATAATGCTGAATGCGAATCTTGTCAGTAGCTAGGAGACACAATGGCAAAAAAAAGAATCATTAACGATTCACAAACAGATCCGAATAAAATTTTACCCATGACCTATCAATGGGCGCGTGAACATTATAAAAATGGTATCGCGAATAATTGGGTTCCCGAAGAAATTGCTATGCAATTGGATGTTGAGCAATGGAAATCGCCAACCGCATTAAATGAGCGGGAACGACGGTTGATTTTATGGAATCTTGGATTTTTTTCTACAGCAGAATCGCTGACCGCGAATAATTTGGTACTAACCGTTTATCGGCATGTAACAAACCCTGAATGTCGCCAATATTTATTGCGTCAGGCGTACGAAGAAGCGATTCATACCGATACGTTTATTTATTGCTGCGATACATTGGGCCTTGACCCTGATCAGATTTATAATATGTATAACACCATTCCTTCTATCGCTGAAAAGGATGCGTTTGTTATCGAACTTACAAAATCGATCTTTGATCCAGGCTTTGTAACCGAAGGAACAGAAAATATTCGTCGCTTCGTGCGCGATTTGATCGGTTTCTATGTGATCATGGAAGGGATATTCTTCTATGCCGGTTTTGCAATGATGCTTGCGCTTAAGCGTCAGGGTAAAATGGTTGGTATTGGGGAGCAGTTTGAATATATTATGCGTGATGAAAGTATTCATTTAGCATTTGGCTGCGATTTAATTAATACGATTAAAGCTGAAAATCCTGAAATCTGGACCATTGCTTTTGAAGAAGAAATTATCGGCTTGATCAAAAAAGCGGTAATTCTTGAAAAGAAATACGCATTCGATGCATGCCCAGAGGGATTGCTTGGCATTAACGCACAACAATTTGCAGATTACGTTGAGCATATAGCTGACCGTCGTCTTGAACGAATTGGATTAATGCGTGTGTACTTTAAAGAGAATCCATTCCCTTGGATGTCTTTATCTACCGATTTGAGCAAAGAGAAGAACTTCTTTGAAACGCGCGTGACTGAATATCAATCCGCCGGTTCTCTGGAGTGGGAATAATTGATAATAGATGGGCCGCATTTCGCGGCCTTTTCTGTTTAGAAAAGGTATGGGCAATGTTATTTTTTTTGTTTTCTTTATTTTTGATAAGTCAGGGCCTTACAGCGCAACAAGCATATATAAAAAGAATTAATGCTTTCGTACCGCATGAATATGCATCATTAAGCGAATTTGAGCGTCAATATTTAAGCAGCGAAAAGTACCAGGCATGTTTAAATTGGTTTGAAGAATGCTCTGAGATGGAGTGTAAAAAAATCGAATATATGAGCGATCATTATAAGGTAGTTGCACTTCTTATTACACCAAAAAATATGGAACAAAAAAAATATCCTCTTGTGATATATAATCGGGGTGGTAGTGAAGATATTGGAAAAGTAACCATTCTTACTATCAAAGAAAAAATTTATG
This sequence comes from Candidatus Dependentiae bacterium, assembly GCA_016191325.1. Lineage (NCBI taxonomy): Bacteria > Candidatus Babelota bacterium. Next base: position 1,060,086 of record JACPOV010000008.1, read on the forward strand.
AATTTATTAAAAATGGCTATTGCGTGCTAGCGGCTCAATATCGCGGTGTTGATGGTGGGCAGGGAAGTGACGAGATTGGTGGAGCAGATATTAAAGATGTTCTTAGTCTTTTTAAGGTTATAGATGAGCTGGATTGTATCGACCGCGATAATATTTTTATGTACGGGCATTCTCGAGGCGGCATGATGACCTATATGGCAATTAAAGTGGGAATGCCTATAAAAGCCGCAGCAACAGAAGCGGGAGTCGCAGATTTTTTTACGTTTGTTAAATTTCGTCCCGAAGTGGAGGATGCATTTCTTAATAAATGTATTCCAAACTTGCCAGATAAAAAAAATGAAGAGTACGAAAAGCGCTCAGCTGTTTGTTGGGCGGATTTACTTAATGTGCCTCTATTTATAACTCACGCAAAAGACGATACCATCGTTTCGATTGAAGAATCACGAAATCTAATAGAAAAGCTAAAATTTTACAAAAAAGATTATGAATATTTAGAATACGATGATGGTGGGCACTTTCTTAAGATGCATCGTAATGAGATTCAGCAGAAGATTTTGGCATGGTTTGAAAAATATCGAAATTAATTGCTGGTTAAGGGGAAATAATGAAAAAAATCGGAATACTACTCGGATTACTTTTTTATTGTTTGAACTTGTTTGCATTAGTTCATCTTGAAGAGCAGAATAGTTGTCTCAAGCTCGAAACACTTTATGGTGAAATGATCATTGAAGAGCCAGTTTTGATAGATTTGATTAAAAGTGCTCCATTTGAGAGGTTAAAATACATTCGTCAATACGGCGTTGTGTGCCATGCGCGAAACGAGCCTGAATATACGCGCTTTCAACATTCACTTGGTGTTTTCTTTTTGACAAAAAAATATGGTGCACCATTGAGTGAGCAAATTGCTGCATTACTGCATGATATTTCTCATACGGTGTTTTCGCATGTTGGCGATATTTTTTATAACAGCGATTATCGAACCGGAAAACAATCATACCAAGATGAGATTCATGAACAGTATCTTAAAGAGTCTGGTATAGCTGCTATTTTGCAAAAACATGGTTTTGCTGATGCGTGCAATGGAACTAATAAACAATGCCAGCGCTGCTTTGATCAGCCGCTTCCAGGATTATGTACTGATCGTATCGAATATAATTTAACTGGTGCATATATTGACGGCATGATAACCCAAGATGAATTATGCACAATTCTTTCGCATTTGCATTTTGAGAAAGATGAATGGTTCTTTGATGAGGTGGATAATGCAAAAAAATTTGGTTTAATTTCATTGAAATTATCTGAATCTCGCTGGGGATCAGCATGGAGCGCGTTTATTGATTATTCTGCTGCGCAAGCGATGAAGCGTGCATGCACTCTTGGTTTAATCACAAAAAACGATATTCAATTTTCAACCGATGATATTATTTGGGAAAAAATCGCACAGAGCAAAGACGAAGAAATTGTTCAATGGATTAATCGGGTGCAGCATTCGCGGGAAAGCTTTTGTATATGCGATGCGGAAAAAAGTGATCTTTTTGTGTGTGGAAAATTTAGTGGTACGGATCCGCTTGTACTCACAGAAAAGGGATTCAAACGTATTTCTGAAATTGATGCTGAATATAAAGAAGAATACGAACGCGTGAAAAAATTGGTGAGAAGCGGCGCGCATATAAAATATTTGCGCTCATAAATATGTTATATGCATCAGTAGAAACCACTTTAACGGAAAACATATGAATAAATTTATTCTCTTAATTCTTGGTTTTTCAACCTATTCATACAGCATGGAACTTGCCAAACCTACCCATCCCCTTGAAATACCAGATATAACAAAGTTAGTTATGTATGCAATCGTAAACGTTCATGATCCCAAAGATGGGTATAAGCAACTACTTACCTCTTTAAAACGTTTTTCTCTAACTAATAAGAAGATTCATCAGACAACCTACCAGTTGAGATGCGGCAAGGAAAAAGATGAAAAAGAAGTAGATTCGGCGACAGAGCAATTTAATAAATACCTTATTGCAAAGCTTGTCGAAGAATTCCAATTGAAGCCTAGTCCAGAAATTTTGGCGTCGGCGTATATCGGAACACCTTATGCTTTAGGAAAAATAAGAAAATCGTACGCGAAACCGATCGATTTACAAGAAAAATTAGATCCTAAAAATAAATTAGTTACTAAGAGTAGAACAGTGAGGACGTTTAGTTACGGCTGGCAAAATTCCTCTTATTCAAAAGAGAAGTATACAGAAGAAGAAATGGAGCCTATGCGTGAAACGCTCATCAAATTTCCTCCTTCAACACGTCAACTCTGCTATGGGCTTCTTCCATTTATGTATCAATCGTGGAAGTAGAAAAAGAATAAGAAAAAATAGTGCTGCGATTTCAAGGTGTTTTCTTTTTTTGTGATAATAAAATAAGCGATATGAAGAAGAATACCATTGCATAATGCATAAATACTATTTCTTGCGCGGTTAAATCGCGATGTATCAATGCTTCGGCAGTAATTTGTACTGCTTGGCCGCCATCGAGCAAAGGAAGCGGTAGAAGATTAAAAAGACCAATTTGAATGCTTATAACGGCAAGCCAAAGGAAAAAGAAAGCAGCGCTTTCGTTAAATTTTTGATGGGTCGTTGTAATAATTTCTGATGGGCCCATGAGTTTGGCTCTTTTATAAGCAGGGGAAAAGATACCGCCAAATTCTTTGAAAAGTTCTTTCAATTTTTTCAATGTCGCATTCAAAGCTATAGTAAGGGAGCTTGCCTCTTGAGAAAAAAAAATAAAAAATAATAAAACTGCAGCAAGCAGACTATTATTAAAAATACCAGCGAGCGTAATAATCATTTTTTGCCAATAGGGCTTTTGGCTTAATTCATGCGCGGCAATACTTACGTAACCGCCTAATGGAATAAGGGCTATTTGGAACGTTGTATTTTGCGGTTTATATTGAATGAGCGCTGGCCCAAAACCAACTGAAAACGTCGGCGTTGGTACACCAAACGCGTGGCACGCAAGATAGTGGCCTAATTCATGAAAAAAAACGATAAAACTTAATGCAAGCAACGTAATGAGAGTTGCGCTGATGCGCTTGATTGAAAAATTCATAGTATTGTTCCCCCTGTGGCTCTACATTACTACAAAACGAGGGCCGATCTCAATTAAGCAATAAGCCGCACCTTGTCTGCTAGCAGATTATTTATTGCGGTGTTTACGTCAATTACTGTTCTATGTGCAATGCCTGCCGCCTCTTTGGCGTGTAGAATTTTTAAAACATGCGCATCGAGTTTTTCGTGCGTAATTATATTTTCTTTAATGGCATTTTCAATTAGTTCTACTGCTTTTGGAACATCAATAGGGCATAATAAAATATCATTACCAGCAAGCAGGGCCCGTAATTCTATTTCTCCCGACTTATAGTTATTCATAAGTGCTCCCATACCCAGGCCGTCGGTAATAATTAATCCTTCAAATCCCAGCTCGTTTCTTAAAAATGTAATGACGTTTTTAGAAAAAGTGGTAGGAATACAGTCTTTTTCAAGCGCGGGCACTTCAAGATGCGCGATCATAATGCACGGTATGTTTTGTGCGATAAGTTTTTTGAATGGGTAAAGCTCATACTGATTAAGACGATTTAGATCATGATTAATTATTGGTAACGCGAGATGTGAATCGACAAAAGTATCGCCGTGGCCAGGAAAATGTTTTGCGCAGGTCAAAATGCCCGCATCGCGCATTCCTTGATTAATAAGCACGCAGCAGTTGGCGACCTTTTCTTTATTTTCTCCAAATGAGCGTTCATTAATAATCGGATTTAAAGGATTACTATTAAGATCTGCTACAGGCGCTAAATTTAAATGAACGCCAACTAATTTGCATTGCAATCCAATTTGATATCCGACTTGATAAATAATTTCGCTATTTTCCAGCGCGCCAAGTATTTTTTGTTTAGGAAACGGAATAACTTCCGGAATTCGCTGATTCAATCCCCATTCGCAGTCTTGGGCAATTAAAAGTGGAATGTTCGCTCGCGATTGATAGATGTTGGTTGCAACTATTTCTTGCATAAGTGTGCTTGTTCCCAAATAAATAATTCCCCCAATTCCATACTCGCAAATAAGCATATCAATATAAGATCGATCGACGCGGTATGGTTCAAAATAGTGATACGTAGAGGTCAGAGAAATTTCATCAGCAACTGCGGCAACAATAAAAAGTTGCCCAATTTTTTCGCGTAAACTAAGATTTTCCAATGTTTTTTCTGCCCATGTAGCAGAAAGGAGTGAAGGAAGAAAAATTAAAAATAACAAAAAAGCCATTTAGTAAGTTCCTCCAAACTTCACCCAAACTCCCCAATTTGTAAGCGCGGTATTGCGTGTTGGAAATTCGTAAAGACCGCCAACCCCTGCAAGAAAACTAAACAAACAGCGCTCAATAGTTATTCCTGCGGCAATATGAACTTTATTAACCACGGCCGCGCGGGCCTGCGGCGTAATAAAATTGAGATCATTTACTGCAATTGGCGTGAACGATGCATCGTCACTTGCTTGATTATTAATCGTGCTTTCGCTTGATGTTTTAAAAGGAGCTGATCCAGCGATACCATAGGTGCCCGCAGGAAACGGTTCATCTAATTCAACTTTTTCATTCCCGTGTGCCCATAGATTGTAACCAATTTCGGCATCAAAAATTCCCTTATTGCATCTAAAGCCAGCGGTAAGATCAACGAAATTATAGGGATGTACCGTTGTTTTAAAGGTGAGAATATTCGGCCCTGGTATGTTGCTCGTTCCATCGATTTTATTAAAAGGTAAATAACGGCTCCAGGGTTTAAACAAAAGATCAAAGATGCGATGTTGGCTGCGGCGAGCAAGATAAATATTTTCTATATCAAAAAAGAGCGCGAGTAATTTGCAGTCGGTATCATTATTGAGCGGAAGTTGAAAATTGGCGCCGATGCCAAATCCAAAATGGCCATTGTACCCAAGATACGGATCAAAAACGAATTTTGCGTTTTGACCGCCAGAAAGCGGTATTAAAAATAGTGAATACAGCCCAACATGAATTCCGTCTCGCGATAAAAAAGTGCATCCAAGTTTTGCAGTGATATCGGAAACGCCAGCTTTTTTTTGCGAGCTTGGATTAAAGCGCGCATAGCGCCAGAGCCCTTGATTGAAAGCCGAAATAAGATCTTGATTATTTGGGCCCGTATTTTGCACGTTTGTTTGCGTTACTTGTAAATCATTTTCGATGAATTGAATTGGCAGGGCGAATGACAACCAAAACGGCTTAAAAAATTTGTGCTTAACAAGTTTTTTCAAATCTTGATTGTATTCAAGCCAAACGCCGCCTTGTTGTTGTTTTGGATTTATAGCAAACGTTCCAGAAAAGTTTGATGGAAGCCCTATCCACTCAGCTCGAACATCCCGTAATGTTGGTTGAAACGTAGCATCACCTTTTACAACTAGGGAACTCAAACGATTAAATAAAAAATAAGCGGAAATCTTATGCATTGGTTGTGATTGTTGGTAGATGCCAATCGCTTGTAGGCTAGCGAGTCGGTTTCCGCATTTTTCGTAGACAAAATCGCGCCACCCAGTGGCCCATTGTGCTGCGAGATTGCGATAAATTGGGCGAGTCATCATAAAAAATTGAGCGGTTTTTTCGTGTTCCTCAACCGGCTGGCAGCGAGACAGGAATTCAAAGCAATCGTCGATTGAATAAGAGAATTGATGGACGATAAGCGAAAAGAGTGCAATTATCCTAAAGCTCTTCATTATGCGAACCTTTTTTTTATATCGCTTAATCAAATTAAGTTTAAGATAGCTCTTTTAGAAATACAAGAATGCCTGTTGGTATAAAGCTGAAATACGAATAGATCGATAACAACGTTTGGCTACAAATAAAGCAATTACATTTTTTGAAATTTCTTACTTAGGAAAAGTTATGGCAGGGAGGAATAATTTTTGGTTATCGATTGTGCATTCTCAGTTAGAAGAAAATTTGCGACTTTTGGATGTTTCGCTGCTATTGCAACCATCGCTGGTGTTTGTTGCATATTATTTTTCACTTTTAAATCCAGCGCATATTTCTTTTTTAATTCCCCTATATAAGACAATAGACCATTTTCAGCCAGGAGATGAACCAAGCGAGATCCATCCTCTCGAATAATAATCGTATTGAGATCGGCTCCGGTATATTTTTCTTTTTGCAGCCCTTGCAGGAATTTTACGGCGCGATTTTTCTTGTGTTTAATTGCTTTTTTAATGGCATCGTTTCCGAAAGCCATCAGTTTTGAAGCTCTTTGCATATTAATAAGTATTTCAGCAGCATCATCTGCATTAATTTTACCCTTTTTTTCCGTATGAATGATTCCGGTAAAAAAAAGAATTCCTACCGCAAAAATAATTTGAATTGTTTTTTTCATTTTTGTAATCCCCGCGGTTTAATTTGCGTCTCTGATGAAGTTGCAGTATAGAATAAATGTCTTTTAGCTTTTAAAAAAGGAAAAAAGTATATGAAGCGCATTTTTTTTTCAGATAATAACTCGTTGGTTCCGGATCGCGAAATTAAAATAATTGTCGAAAAGCTTTCAAGCCAAAAAGAGCGAATGAAAAGTGGCGTTGAAAAGCGTTATGAGACAGATTATGCGTCACTTTATGCGCCATTTGACCAAGATGCGCGCCACATAATTAAAAAAGAAATTGCTCGTGTAAGTAATTATGATCCAAGTCTTATAGTGGTGATAGGTATTGGTGGTTCAAACTTAGGCACGAAAGCAATTTGGCAGGCAATGCAAGGTTTTTGCAACACTGCACAAAAAATTGAAGTGTGTTATGCCGATACGGTGGATCCTGAATTTTCCGCTTGCTTGATAAAAAAAGTTGAAAACATACTTATTAATAATAAAACTGTAGCGTTGGTTGTTGCAACTAAGTCTGGAACTACCACTGAAACAATAGCTAATTTTGAGCTACTTTTAGGAATATTAAAAAAGTATCGGCCGGATAATTATTTTCAATTTGTGACCATAATCACAGATCATCAAACTCCGCTCTACGATATTGCGGTGCATCATAATTTTGGCCTATTGAGCGTACCAAAAAAAGTTGGTGGGCGATTCTCGACGCTTTCTGCTGTTGGTCTTTTTCCGCTCGGATTAATGGGTATTGATGTTGATGCGCTTTGTGATGGGGCAGCTTCGATCATTCGCGATGAAATTGTCGATGAAAAAACAAATGATAGTGCACAAAGTGCGGCAATAAATTATTGGCATTATATAAATGGCAAACCTATGCGGGATATTTTTTTATTTTCGGTTCTTCTTGAAGGGATTGGGCATTGCTATCGTCAATACATTGGCGAAAGCTTAGGAAAGCAATTCGATGTACAAAAAAAGGAAGTACGCGTTGGTATTACGCCGCTTGTCTCAATTGGTACTATCGATTTGCATTCAGTGGGCCAATTATATTATGGCGGTCCGCGAGATAAAAATACGACATTTATTACCGTAAAAAAAATGCGCGCTGATGTTCACGTGCCTCAAATGAACGAATTTGATTCGTGCGTAAAAAATATTCAAGGTATTTCTTTTTCGGCAATTATGAATGCGGTTATTAGTGGGGTTAAGGATTCATATGAAAATGAAGGATTGCCATTTACTTCTATTGAGTTACCAGAAATATCTTCTTTTTATCTTGGCCAGTTGTTACAGTTTGCTATGATAGAAACAATGTTTGTGGGTTATTTACTCAATATAAATCCATTCGATCAACCGCATGTTGAACTCTATAAACAAGAAACGAGAAAGATCTTAGCGCATGAGTGATTGTACGTTTGTTATTTTAGGAGCGACCGGTGATCTTGCAAAGCGTAAACTTATGCCGGCGCTCGCAAAGCTAATAAAAGATGAAAAAGTAAAAAATTACGCGATTATTGGCGCTGCAAATAGCGACATCTCTGATGAGCAGTTTCAAGAACGTTTCAATAATGCCGTTTTGGGTTTAGATAAAGATCTTTTTCCTCTAATGAGACCGCGAATTTTTTATCAGCGCATAGGTTTTGATGATCTGGAATCATTTAATATTCTTGGGTCTAAAATTGCAGAAATTGAAAAACGCTTTGCATTATCTGGCAATCGCATTGTGTATGTTGCCGCACCATCGCTTTATTATTGCCCCATCACTCAATGTTTGGCGATGAGTAAAATCGTTCAGCGTGATCAGTCTGGCGATGCACCATGGCAACGCATTGTCTATGAAAAACCGTTTGGTGTTGATCAGCAATCTGCGCGTGATATAAATCACTGTATAGCCACTTGGTTTGACGAAAATCAGATTTACAGGGTTGACCATTATCTGACAAAAGAATTGGTAAGCAGTATTGTTTTGGTGCGATTTACCAATATTATTTTTGAGCCACTTTGGAATAGCAATTATATTGATTACGTCGAAATTATTTTAAGTGAAACGCTTGGCCTTGAGGGCAGAGGACGTTATTACGATAGTTATGGCGTGCTTCGCGATGTGGTACAAAATCATGCAATGCAGCTTCTTTCTTTGATAGCAATGGAGTTGCCGGTAAAACTGAGCGCAGAAGGTATTCAAGATCAGAAAACAGAAGTCTTAAAAAATGTTCGCGTAGAGGAAGGTTTTCTGGGGCAATATGAAGATTATCATAATGAACCCGATGTTGCGCCAAATTCACAGACACCTACTTTTTCTTGCTTGAAAATGGCGGTAGAGACACCTCGCTGGCGCGGAGTTCCTTTCTATATTAAAGCAGGAAAAAAGCTTGATCGAAAAGATACTTCGATTCATATAAAGTTTAAAAACGTTGATTGCACGCTCAAGGAAAGTTGCGTTTATGAATCCGATTATTTAACGATCCAAATCGAGCCGAATGCTACTTTTTCATTGCAACTAAACACTAAATTACCGGGAACGCTTTACGGAGTTGCTCCCGTTCAATTAACATTTAACCATGATTATGTTTTCCGATCGGCAACGCCAGAAAGTTATGAAATTTTGCTAGAGCAAATTATGGCTGGCGAACAATCGGTTTCAGTTCGTTTTGATGAGATCGAATATGCATGGGCGGTGATCGATTCGATTAAAAATATGAATTTGCCGCTTTATAACTATAAGCAGCTCTCATCGGGGCCTGATGAATTAAAAGATTTTGCGCGCAATAATAAAATGAGGTGGCGAGTATGAAAGTAGGGCTCATTGGTTTGGGTAGAATGGGTATTGCAATTGCGGAGCGATTGCTAGGAGCAAAAATTCATGTTGTGGGTTTTGATGAAAATGCTGACGCGGTAAAAGAATTCGAAAAAATGGGCGGCCAGGGAGTTCGAACTGCTGCAGAAGTTGGCAATCATACGCAGATTTTTTGGTTGATGGTTCCTGCTGGTGATGCAGTTGATGAAGTGATCGACGAAATTTATCCGAACTTGCGCAGCAAAGCGATCGTCATTGATGGCGGCAATAGTAAGTTTACCGATTCAATAAAACGCGCAGAAAAACTTAATTTTCAAGGCGTTCGCTATCTTGATTGCGGCACTTCAGGTGGGCTGCATGGCAAAGAAAATGGTTTCTCGCTGATGATCGGTGGGGATGCGCAGGCGTATAAAGAAATTGAACCAGTTTTTAAAGCGATAGCGGCACCCAAAGGATATGGGTTAGTTGGGCCATCGGGTGCAGGGCATTATGTAAAAATGGTGCATAATGGCATTGAATATGCACTTCTTCAGGCGTATGCAGAAGGCTTACATTTACTTCATGCAAATTCTCATTACAAAGAACTAGATTTGGCGCAAATCACCGACATTTGGAATCACGGATCGATTATTCGTTCATGGATTTTAGATCTCGCGCACCGCATTCTAGAACGTGATCAAGACTTTGCAAAAATTTCAGGAAAGATTTTTGAAAGCGGCACAGGAAAATGGACGGTTGAAGAGGCACATCGCCATCATGTTCCGGTAAAGCTCATTGAAGATGCGCTAAAAATCCGCGCAGATTCGCGGGAAACCGACGGCGATTACGCAACTAAGCTCGTTGCGCTCTTACGCCATGAATTTGGCGGCCATAAGCTGGGATGACGCATTTGGGGTTTAACATGATTTTTGAGCCATCCAAATTTTATACAATTTTACAATTTGAGTTTAATTTGGTATAATTTCCTATGGATTGAGGTAAAAAAGGTGCCAAAAAGCTCATGGAAAAGTCATATCTTTCATTGCCGTTATTGCCGGGCGTTTATCTTTTCAAGGATAGTCAAAACGCCATTATTTACGTTGGTAAAGCGAAGCTGCTCAGAAAACGTGTTGCATCCTATTTTCAAAAACAGCATGAAGACTGGAAGATAAAATCGTTGATTGATGAACACTCAACGATTGAGCATATCGTCACGCATACCGAAGCTGAAGCGCTTTTACTTGAAGCGCAACTGATCAAAGAACATCAGCCAAAATTTAATGTATTCCTAAAAAATGGTCAGCCATTCCTTTATCTGACGGTAACGGCCGATGAACTGCCTCGGTTAGAACTTACGCGCACAAAGAAAAGAAAAGGGGTCTATTTTGGCCCATTTATACAAAATAAAGGTGCTGTTCGCGCTGGGTACGATTATTTAATAAGAACATTTCGCTTAGACATTTGCAATCGCAAAATTCCTGATGGGTGCTTGAGATATCATATTGGTATTTGTGCTGGTGCCTGCAAGGATGATTTTGATAAAGAGGGGTATCTTTTTAGAATAAATCTTGCGACAAGTTTATTGCGCGGTAATTATAAAGATTCTCTTGCGGAGCTGCGTGGGCAGATTGCAAAATGCGTTTTGTCGCTTCAATTTGAAAAAGCGCGTCAACTTAACTATTATTTACAGAATTTAGATACGATTTTTGCAAACCTTAAAGTTAAATTCTCTGAAAAAAAATATGCACAAGAAGTTGCGCATGCAACGGCGCCCGAGCGCCCATTGAAAATTGGAAATTTAACGCTCGGAAAACAACTTCAAGAAATGTTGAAGCTGGATACAGCGCCATCTTCAATAGACTGTTTTGATATTTCCCATTTTCAAAGTAAATCGATCGTGGGTTCGTGCATTAGATTTGTTAATGGTGTGCCCGATAAAAATAATTTTCGCCGCTTTGCACTAAAAACAATCGATCAGCAAAATGATTATGCGGCGCTGCAAGAAATTGTCGGTCGCCGCTATCGCAATCCTGAAGAAATGCCCGATTTGATTTTGATTGATGGGGGCAAGGGGCAATTGAGTGCGGTAGTTTCTCTTTTTCCGGAACATGCGGCCAAAATTGTGAGTTTAGCAAAGAGGGAAGAAAGACTCTTTAGTAAAGAATTTCCTGATGGTATCTTGTTAGATAAGCAAACTGAGGTTGGCAGATTACTTATCGCATTACGTGATTACGCTCATCATTTTGCGATCACGTATCATCGTCAAAAGCGCTCAAAGCGATTGGAAGGTTAAGATATGAATCAAGAATTATTCACCAATGCAGCAAGTGAGTTATTGCAAAAAAGTATCACGCTTGCGCAATCTGAACATAATCCTACATTGCTTCCGCTTCATACGCTCGCTGCAGGAGTTGCCGATGGGTTTTGTGCATCCATTTTTTCGGCACTTAATATTCCAATCGATCAATTAAGTTTGCTCGTTACAAGAGAATTAACTAAAATTGTCCGCGTTGAAGGTGGAAAATTAGCGACCGACTACGTATTTGATACGTTCTATAAAGAGTTACAAAAAGAGGCGCATTCGCTCGCAGATGCGTATGTGAGCATCGAACATTTTCTCATTTGTTGGTCGACTACCGAGCAATTGCCAGTTCAAGTTCAACAGTTTTTTAAACAAACCGGTTTTACTAAAGATCGCATTCTTGCGCACATAAAAACATTGCGAAAAGGAAAAACGGTTCAAGAAAAAAACGCAGAAAAACAATATCAACTTCTTGAAAAATATTGCCAAAATATTACTAAAATGGCGCGCGAAGGAAAGCTTGATCCGGTAATTGGTCGGCACGAGGAAATTCGTCGCGTTATTCAAATTTTATCTCGCCGCACAAAAAACAATCCGGTTCTTATTGGTGAGCCGGGAGTTGGTAAGACCGCCATAGTGGAAGGAATTGCCCAACGAATTGTAAATAATGATGTTCCTGAAGGATTGCGCGGAAAACAAATTTATGCGCTTGATCTTGGATTGCTTATCGCTGGAGCAAAATATCAAGGAGAATTTGAGGAGCGCCTTAAAGGGATCCTCAAGCAAATTGAAGATGAAAGTGATCAAATTATTCTTTTCATAGATGAACTGCATATGCTCGTTGGAGCTGGAGCAACTGGCGGTGGCATGGATGCTTCCAATTTACTTAAGCCTGCTTTGGCGCGCGGTTTATTACATTGTATTGGTGCGACTACCATTAAAGAATATAAAAAATATATTGAAAAAGATGCGGCGCTCGAGCGCAGATTTCAAAAAGTTCTCATTGAAGAACCTTCAATTGAAGATGCGGTCTCAATTTTGCGGGGTTTAAAAGAGCGTTATGAAATGCATCATGGGATTCATATAAAAGATCAGGCGCTTGTTGATGCCGTGATGCTTTCGGCAAAAAACATTCCGGATCGTTTCTTGCCAGATAAAGCGATCGACTTGGTTGATGAAGCTGCATCGATGGTGCGCATGTCGATCGATTCATATCCACCAGAAATCGATCAACTTGATAGAAAAATTCGTCAGCTTGAGATTGAAAAAGTGGCTTTGCAAAAGGAAAAAGAGGATCACGCCATCAAAAGACTTGAGCTCCTGGAAAAAGAACTGGCGGATACAAAAGAAAAATATCAGGTTCTTAAAGGGCAATGGGAAGCTGAGCGAAAACCGCTTGAAGCCATTGGAAAAATAAAAGAAAAAATTGAACAAGCAAGTTATGCGTTCCAGCAAGCTGAGCGTGAGGGCGATTATGCAAAAGCATCCGAAATAAAATACGGAAAAATTGCAAAACTTGAACAAGAACTTGCAAAAGAACAAGAGAAATCGAAAAAAGTTAAAACGCATTTGATCAAAGAAGAGGTTGATGAGCGAGATATCGCTGCAGTTCTTTCTCGGTGGACCGGGATTCCCGTAGAAAAGCTGGAAACAACCGAAACACAAAAATTACTCAAGATGGAACAGGTTCTTAAAAAGCGCGTTATTGGGCAAGACGAAGCGATAACCACCGTTTCTCATGCGATTCAGGTGCATCGTGCTGGGCTTGCAGATCCGCGCAAGCCTATCGGCTCATTTTTGTTTCTGGGGCCAACGGGTGTTGGTAAAACGGAAGTGGCAAAAACACTCGCGGACTTTCTCTTTAATAATCCTAACCGACTTATTAGAATCGATATGTCTGAATATATGGAAAAGCATGCGGTTGCTCGTTTAATTGGTGCGCCTCCTGGTTACGTTGGTTATGAAGAAGGTGGGCAACTTACAGAACAAGTTCGCCAACATCCTTATAGCGTCGTACTTTTTGATGAGATTGAAAAAGCGCATCCGGATGTCTTTAATGTATTTTTACAAATTCTGGATGAAGGCCATTTAACCGATAGTCAAGGCCGCACCGTTTCGTTCAAAAACTGTATTATTATTATGACCTCAAACATTGGCGCCGATTTAATTTTAGAAGCTAAAGAACTCAATGAAACCGTAAAACGGCAGATTGAGCAATTATTGCATAAATCTTTCCGCCCAGAATTCCTCAATCGAATTGACGCAATTGTTTTCTTCAAAATGCTCAATGAAGCGGATGTAGAAAAAATCGCCGCACTTCAGATGAAAGAAATAGAAAAGCGTTTGGCAGAAAAAAATACGGCCGTAACTATCGACGATGCAGTAATAAAAGAGGTTGCGCAGCGTGGCTATGTTAAAGAATTTGGCGCGCGTCCGCTTAAGCGTGCTATTGCCCAATACGTTACCGTTCCGCTTTCACATTTTATGCTCGAGCATCCTGACGCAAAGAGCATTGAAGTGGGCGTCAAAAAAGGACAAATTACTATCCAAAAAAAATAACCAGATGAAGAGCTTTCGTCATGCTTTATTGTTGATTATAATGCCCATTTTTTGGCTTTCATTGCAAAGTGAAATGGTAAACAGCGAACCGTATATAACAACTCGATATAATTTTTCTAAACTTTGGGAAAAGCTCGGTTGGCCAACAACTAAAATTGGCAATGCCGAGTTTTTTTTAGGCCCGATAAAATGCGGCTATTTCAATGCGGCTTGGAACATTAGAAACGAAGAAGAGTTTAAAAGCGCGCAAGATTTTTTTAAAGGCAATCGATTCTATATTCAGCATCTTCCGGATCAGTTAGATGTTAATATTTCAAAATGGTTTAAAACTCCAGTAACTCGCTTAGAAATGGCACTCGATATTTCATCATTTGTGTTTCAAAAGGATTCTGAAGAATTTTCTATTCGCGCCGTTACCAACGAAGAAGAGCTTAACGATTTCGCTCAATTATTTGCGCCCGCATTTTCATTATCAATTGATGAAGCCTTAATAGCCCTGAAGCCAATGAGCACTGTTTCTACTTTTTTTGTCGCTTATTACCAAGATGAAACAGTTGGCCGAGCGCAACTTTTTATCGACGACCATGGAACAGCTGGCATTTGGATGGTGTTTGTTAAAGAAGGTTTTAGAAAACAGGGTATCGGGCGAGCACTCACGCAAAAATGCCTGCGCTTAGCAAAAGATTGCGGAGCAATCACTGCGGTTTTAAACGCAACTCCTCCTGCAGAATCTCTATATCTTAAAATGGGATTTAAACCAAAGCAGCTTTGGCATCTTGAGATCATGCATTAAAAAAAGAAAAAAAATGGTAGAATTCTTTGATAAAGAAATTTCACAAGGAGTTTTATAATGCATAAAAACTATTTTTTAATTTTATCATTTATTTTTTCCGCACCTTTTGCGTATTGTCAGCCCAAAGCGATGCCTGAAATGTTGGAGAATTATCCCATTGTCAGAGAAAAAGTAGACAAAGAAACAGAACAATATTTTTATGCAACTATTCCAAACAAAAAAGAACAGGCAGCTCAACGGCAGTTTGCTAATCAGTTTATGAAATTTCTTTTTGCCAATTGCTTAAGCTCCAAGCAATGTGCTGAAAGTCTATTGAGAGACACGGTTCAAGGTGAGTTGAAAACTTTTATTATCGAAAAGATTACCGCACAAGTGGTGCAAAACATGACCCGCAACGGCGATGTTGTTGATGAAGCGACGGTTCGTCCGATTGTTGTTAAATTGCAGGGCAAGAAAATCGAAGACGATATCGTAAGAAGGAATTTAATCGTTGCGCATCTGGATAATTATTATATTCAGTGGGATATCGAACAGGCAGTAAAAAAAGAGCAAGAAAAATTGATGAACCAAGCGGTGCAGCAGGGTGCTGGTATGGGCGCAGGGCCGCGAGCACAAGATGAAATTCGCGAGACGTACCCAGAATTTAATGAAAAAAATGCCGATGGATTACGCAGGAATAAGACCTTTTTTAGTGAAGTAGAAATATTAAAAAGAAATAAATTTAGAGAACCAGAATGCCCGGTATGTAGCCAAAATTTCAAACAGAGCGGCCATCGTGTGAATTTATATTGTGGCCATTCAATTTGCCCAACGTGCTTAAAAAACTGGATTCATGGGCAAGGAAAAGATACCTGCCCTCTTTGCCGGGCTGAAATCAAACGTGAAGAGTTTTCCAAAAACTATTTGGCCGCTGAACAGCGAGCAGCTCAAAAATAGTAGTTAAAAAAACCGAATGTGTATTTTACGCACATTCGGTTTTTGGTTTAAACCAAATTGCTAATTATTATTCGGGCATTTGTGGTCTGTTTTTTTATGCGATTCCATTATTATTTTTTGTGCTTTTTTTACGGCAATTTTAGAAAATCTGATGCCTCGTTCATGAACAAAATATTCTGCAAGTGCAATATCATCATTTTCAGCTGCCAGTTCTAAATTAGATTTGCCCCTAACGCGCATTTTCTGTATCTTTTGATTTGGCACGCTCCCCCATGTCTTATGATACTCAGCATATTCGTCTTCCATGGCGCAAAGATGAATGTTTGCGGTAAGTATGAGCGCTGCAATCAATATATTTTTTTTCATGTCATTATCTCGTTGTGTTAAGAATCGATTTAAAAAAATTAATATCGTTATATAATAAACCAAAAAATTATTTTATTTTCAACGCGAAAATTTGATAATTTTTGTTTAATTGAGCATCGCCAGTAGCCGTAGCATTGATTTTCCTATTTTCTAGCTGCTAAGATAGCAACAGAGGGAAAAGGAGATAGGGCATGAGAAAATTTTTTAATAAAATATTCAATAGTGATGAAAAGCGGGCGGAGCATAATTCCAGTTTTAAAAATCACTTCAAAGATCGCCTGGGCAACATGCATCGCAAAATGTCTCGGGGTGCTTCAAATATTGCGCGTATGATAAAAACGCGAGGCAAATGGGGAAATAAAGAACAATTTGGACGCGGTGGAAACAACAAGCACCACAAATCTGATTGATCTGCGTACCCTTCGATACAATTTCTCGCCTTGCTCGAAATCACTCAGGGCGAGCGCAGTTTAATTCCCGAATTGGTTATTATTTATTAATAATAGTTTTGAAATAGTCAAAAATAAAAAAATTACGTGAGAGCGCTCGTCCTGAGTGAATGCGGTAGCATTTGTATCGAAGGATGAGAAAGTAGGGGTATCGTGCTTATTCTTATTTCATTTTCTTTCCTTGCAGGAATAGTCACCGTTCTTTCGCCGTGCATTTTGCCGGTGCTGCCTCTTTTGCTTTCAGCCGGAGTTGATGAGGGAAAGAAAAGGCCGCTTGGCGTTGTAATTGGATTAGTGGTTAGTTTTTCTTTTTTTACCCTAACGCTCACCGCATTAGTGCATGCAACGGGCGTGTCTCCAGATTTTTTGCGTTATATTGCCATAATTATTATTACTTTTTTTGGCCTCACCCTTATTTTTCCAAGCATTGATCAGTGGTTTGAGCGAACAACCTCCGGAGTTGCGCGCCTTGGCCAGCAATTGCAGGCGATCTCAACGGGAAGCGGATCGGGATTTTTGAGTGGTTTGATCTTAGGTATTACACTCGGATTAATTTGGACGCCTTGCGCTGGGCCAATTTTGGCCGCAATTACGACGCTTGTGGCAACAAGTTCATTAAATTTTTCGGCAGTGCTTGTGACGCTTGCTTATAGTATGGGTGCTGCAATTCCAATGTTTTTTATCATGTACGGCAGTAGCAAAATTATTAATTCAACCGTCGCGCTTTCAACGTATGCTCAGCCTTTGAGAAAAATTTTCGGCGTTCTTATGATTCTTGGCGCGATTGCGATCGCCTTTCATTTTGACGTTGTACTACAACAAATAGCGCTCAACTATTTTCCTATGCTTTCGGTTGAAAATAGTGAGGTGGTTAAAAAAGAATTAGAAAAAATAAATCCACTAAGCAATCCGTCATTTGCTCCATCAGAAAATAAATCTCAAGCGCCCGATTTTGTGGGAATTGTCGAGTGGATTAATTCGGCACCGCTGTCCCTGGCAGATTTGCGGGGTAAAGTTGTATTAGTAGATTTTTGGACCTATAGCTGCATAAATTGTGTTCGCACGCTTCCCTATCTAAAAAAATGGTACGACGATTATAAAGATAAAGGGTTTGTTATAGTTGGGGTCCATACGCCTGAGTTTGAATTTGAAAAAAATAGTGCGAATGTAAAAGATGCAGTGAAGCGTTTTGGCATTAATTATCCGGTAGCTTTAGATAATAATTATAAAACATGGCAAAACTATAATAATCGCTATTGGCCTGCGCATTATTTGATCGATCAAAACGGAAAAGTGATTCAAACCCATTTTGGCGAAGGAAAGCATGGTGAAACCGAAAACGCAATTCGCCTTCTTCTTAGCCTTTCGCCTGAAACTGAGAAAGCAGAAACTGCAGTTACTCGTGCGACAACACCAGAAACTTATTTAGGATACGAACGAGCACGCGCATATACTTCAGAAATTAAAATTATGAAAAACCAAATAGCCGATTATTCGTTTACTCAAAATCTTGATGCTAATAAAATCGGGCTTAAGGGGCGTTGGTTTGCTGCCCCGCAATTTATAAGATCTGAGAGCGACGGCGCTCAATTAGATCTGAATTTTATCGCAAATCGAGTATATCTTGTAATGAATTCAACGAGCGAAGCATTGGTAGAGATTTTACTTGATGGGCGTCCGCTGCCAGAAAAATATCGCACCGCTGATATGAACAGCGATGGAAAACTTCGCGTGAATAAAGCGCGCATGTACGATATTTTAGATCTTAAAGGCGATTATGGACGCCATCA
Organism: Candidatus Dependentiae bacterium; assembly: GCA_016191325.1. Taxonomy (NCBI): domain Bacteria; species Candidatus Babelota bacterium. Next base: position 1,078,475 of record JACPOV010000008.1, read on the forward strand.
ATTGACACTAATTTTTCCAAAAGAAGTATCAGCGTACGCATTTACGTTTGGATCAGACGATAAATAATTATTTTTTTTCCAGCCAATCCTCTCCAAATGGATATTCAGCTGCGTAGTCGGTTGTCGTTTCATCCAGAAATTCGCGCAACTTTTCAGGGGAAGGGCAATAAGCAGCAGTAATTTTTTTTGATTTTTGCAATGCTTTAAAATATTCTTTGCGGCCTGTTAGAAAAATCGGTTTTCTATCTTTTGAAAGTTCTAAAAGAGTTTCTTCAAATTCTTGTGAGCCTATTCTGCCCTTTGCTGCAAGCCACTTATCGCCGACTTTTTCAAAGGGATCCTTCGAAAGTTCTTTTCCTTCGAGCAATCTGTAATGCGGCGTGGTTACGATTCCTTCCGTGAATAGCTCTCTGATCATTACCCCTCGTTGGCGCAATTGATCCTGGTAGCAGGCTTGTTCAGAAACATCTTGATTGGTTGCTAAAATTAAACCTAGAAATGCTTTTTCTTTTAAATGATTAATCACTTTTTCATTGGGTTGTGGCTGTGTCGATAATTCTAAAGCCTTTGCTTTTTCATCATCACTGAGCGGTGTCATGCTATTTAAGCTTAAGTAGAAACTAACACCGTCGATCGCGTTGCTCAAGCCTTTCTTTTTTGGGTCGGTTCCGCGAGCGTATTCGTTTCCTTTTTTTACGATAGCCATGGTATTGGCGGGAATAGTAAAACATTTTTCAAACCATGATCTCTTTTGCGAAAGCTCCGAAATGATGGGACTGTAATGATAAAGCAGCTGTAGGATGTTCTTGTCATCAAGCGCGTTCCCGGCGACCAAATCGCTTGAAATGATAAAGCGGGGAGAGCTGGAAGATTGAGATTTGATAAAAAACCCTGAACTATTAGATTTTTCATTATCCATTGTAAATAAAGTGCTTGAACTCATCGCTCCAACGAATATAAAAAGATAGAGAATCATACATTCCTTTTTTGATAATTTGTCTTATTACCTATCCATTTGTATGCTAGCAAAAAAATCCAAAAAAAGGCGATTAATCAATGAATAATATACTGAGCCAAGTTGCCGGCACGCAGCAAAAATCCTTTTCTTTTTGGTTAAAAAAAAATTGGTATTATCATGCGTCGGTTGCGCAATTTTATAATTGGGCGATTCCAGCAGATGCGCGCGTTTTGCAAATTGGTTGTAAGACCGGAACGTTGCTTCATGCAGTAAGGCCTTCATATGGCGTCGGTATCGAGTCTGAATTAGAGTGCCTTGAGCTTGCTAAACAAGAGCTGCCATTTTATCGTTTTTTTAGCTCGCTCGATCAGCTTGAACACGGAGAATCATTTGATTATATCATTCTTTCTTCTACCGTTATGGAAATAGATGATATTCAAATACTTTTAAACCAGCTAAAACAACATTGCCATGATCGCACGCGCATTGTTCTAGATATGTATTCTTTTTTATGGGAGCCGTTCCTGCGTATTGGCCAAAAACTAGGAATGCGTCGCGAAACCCCTTTAAAAAATTGGCTTTCTCTTAATGATCTTGAAAACTTATTGTATTTAAGTGGTTTTGAAATTATTACAAGCGGCCGTAGATTATTATTTCCTTTTTATATTCCCATTTTTTCATGGATTTTAAATACCATTGTTTCGCATGTTCCGTTGATTAATCGATTGTGCTTAATGGAATGGGTTACCTCGCGGCCAATTGCTCATCAGCGCGAAAAAAAGCCGAGCGTTTCCGTTATTGTTCCTTGTCGAAATGAAAAGGGTAATGTCGAGTTGATAGCCAAAACATTGCCTCAACTAGGCGATCATACAGAGATTATTTTTATCGAGGGTCATTCAAAGGATAGGACGCTTGATGAAATAAAACGAATTGAGCAGCTTTATCCTGAGAAAAATATTAGATTTGCTGTTCAGCAGGGCCAAGGTAAAGGTGATGCGGTGCGCCTTGGATTTGAAATGGCAAAAGCGGACATTTTAATGATCCATGATGGGGATAATACGGTACCCATGCATGAACTTCATCTCTTTGTTGATGCACTCGCATCAGGAAAAGGGGAAATGATTAATGGTTCCCGCTTTGTTTATGGAATGGAATCAGGAGCAACGCGGTTTTTAAACATTATTGCAAATCACGCATTTAGTTTAGGATTTTCGTGGTTGTTGGGGCAAAAAGTAAAAGATACGCTTTGCGGCACCAAAGTTTTATTTAAAAGAGATTACGAGCTTATTGCTCAAAATCGTTCCTATTTTGGTGATTTTGATCCATTTGGTGATTTCGATTTATTATTCGGCGCTGCAAAATTGCATTTAAAAATTGTCGATATACCGGTGCATTATAAAGCACGCACGTATGGGCAAACGCAAATCCGCAGATTCTATCACGGTATATTGCTTGCACAAATGTGGCTCTTTGCATTGCGCAAGTTTAAGTTTTAAAAATTTAGTGGTATAAAGATCATATCGATTAGAAATAGTTATTGGGCTCCTAAAAAATCGTATGAATTTTTGGGATAAAATATTGGAGAGCGAGTATGTGCGGAATAGCGGGGTATAGATTTCTTTCTGCTGCGCCCTATGCGCTTGATGAAACGGTCCTTAACCGTGTTCAAGAATCGATGAGCCATCGCGGGCCGGATGGATTTCGCATTTGGCATGCTTCAGATAAAAAAACAACACTCATACATCGCCGTTTAAGCATTGTTGACCTTTCTCAAGCCGGATTTCAGCCACTTTTTGATGAAGAAAAATCTATTGCGGTTATTTGCAACGGCGAACTTTATAATCATCCTGCGCTGCGAAAAGAATTAGAAGCGGATGGATATCGATTTAGCTCTAATTCTGATACAGAAACAATTCTTTATGCATATAAAAAATGGGGAATTGCATGCTTAGATCGCCTCGAAGGCGATTTTGCTATCGTTATTGTTGATATGCGTACAAATGAACTTTATTTGGTCCGCGATAGAATTGGCGTTAAGCCTCTTTATTTTTCTTTACAAAATGGTGTTTTGAGTTTTTCTTCAGAAATTAAGGCACTTTGGCCTTTACCATGGATTGAAAAAAATATTAGCGTGCGGGGCGTTTCTCATTATTTAACCTATATGGTAACTCCCGCACCACTTACGCTTTATGAAGGTATTTATAAGTTACCCGCCGGTTTTTATCTTAAAGCAGACGCAAATAATAACATTTCATTTAAAGAATGGTATAACCCGCTCGATGCGGTTGCGGGGCAATCTCTTATCACGAATGAAGCGCAAGCGATAGATGATATTGAATCGATTTTTAGCCGCGCAGTAAATAAACGCTTAATGTCGGACGTGCCATTGGGTTCTTTTTTATCGGGTGGAATCGATTCAAGCTTGATCGTAGCGCATATGAGTCGTACTTCCGATATGGTCAAAACGTTTAACGTTTCGTTTTCTGATGGTCCGGAATACAGCGAAGTTGAATGGGCGCGAAAAGTAGCAACGCAATTTAAAACAGATCACCATGAAATTACGATCAGCGAAAAAGAGGCGTTCGAGTTTTTCCAATCAATGGTTTACCATCAAGATGAACCGCTGGCGGATTGTGTATGCATTCCTCTTTATTTTGTAGCAAAACTTTTGCGCGATTCTGGTGTTACCGTGGTTCTTGTGGGCGAAGGATCGGATGAACTTTTCTGCGGCTATACCACGTATGCGCAATATGTTGATACCTATAATAAATACTGGAGTCCCGCGACAAAATTTGTTCCGAGAGTTATTAAAACAGGCGTTTATGGATTGGCAAAGCGCGCTATTGCGCACAAACCCCATCGTCTTTCGCTTGTTCAACAATGGGCTGAGGGAAGAAATTTATTTTGGAGCGGCGCGATCGCATTTCCTGAATTATTGAAAAAGGAAGTGTTTGATGCAGCAGCGCATGCTTCATATGATTCTATTCTGCAAGCAATTTATCCGGGATTCGATCAAGAAGCTGATAGTTACGCGATCGTTGATTATCACTTAAAGCAAGTTGATGAGCGTGCACCGCATTTAGATTTTTTAAATCGAATGATCTATTTGGAGATGAAGCAACGTCTTCCAGAGCTTTTGCTGATGCGTCTTGATAAAATGGCGATGGCAACGTCGGTGGAAGGAAGGGTTCCATTCCTGGATCATGAACTCGTTGAATATGCTTTTAGAATTCCTCAAGCTCTCAAATATAAAAATGGGATAACAAAATATATTCTCAAAAAAGTTGCTGAGCGATCGTTATCGCACGATGTTGTGTATCGAAAAAAAGTTGGCTTTGCAGCGCCAACGATGCGTTGGTTTAAAGAAGGCATCTATTTTAAGCCCTATTTCCAAGAAATGCTCGTGAAAAAACGCGCGGAATGGGGAGCGTATATTAATTTCGATGCAATGGAGCGAATGTATAAGCAAAATGCAGCAGGTCAGCGGGAATGCGCGGTTCAATTATGGACGTTGCAGAATTTGATTGCGGGATCAACGTTATGAAAAATGAGCAGGGAACTATTCTTTATTTACGAACAGATATTTCTGATCGTGAAATTGTTGCAGGAGGTTCCGTTTCGCATACCATTGGTGTGATTAACGGTTTTATAAATCTTGGTTATCGCATGATCGTTGCCTCATCAATGATGCAATCGCACATGCAAGAACTATCAATTGCTCGATTGCGCAAACTGTCAAATCCAAAATTGATCTCTTTTTTGCGGTGGAAACTCAACTGCTTATTTTCAAATATTTTTTTTACTATTCAGGTTCTTCGTTTTACGCGTGCCGAAAGAATTTCATATATTTATCAGCGCTACGGGATTCTCAATTGCGTCGGTATATTAGTAAGTAAAATTAAAAGAATACCTCTTGTTTTAGAATATAACGGCTCAGAAGTATGGGTTGAAAGGGAATGGGCATTTAAGAAAAAATTTCAAATGCTCTGGTTGATCGAAAAAATAGAACTTTTTAACTTGCGCTCTGCTGATCGCATTATTGTCGTTTCCGAGCCACTCAAAGAAGAATTAATAAATCGCGGTATTTCGAGTAACAAAATTTTGGTAAATCCAAACGGCGTTGACCCAGAGCTATTTAATTCAAATATATTGGCATCGCAGGCGAAAGAGATTCGCGTTCTCCATAATATTCCAGGTAATGCATTTGTTGTTGGATTTGTGGGCACTTTTTCTTTGTGGCATGGTATTGAGACGCTTGCTGAAATTATTTTAAAGTTAAACAACAAAAGAGATGATATCTATTTTATCTTAGTTGGTGATGGGCCATTAAAAAACTTTTTTGATAATGAAATTGCATATCTTGATAAGGCTAAAATTATCATGCCTGGCCTGTTGGCGCATGCTAGTGCGCGCAAATACCTCGCGGCATGTGATGCATTTATTTCCCCTAATGTGCCTAACAAAGATGGCAGTAGGTTTTTTGGATCACCAACAAAATTATTTGAATATATGAGTTTAGAAAAACCTGTTATTGCTTCAGATCTTGAACAGTTGGCACAAGTGATTAAACCAGCAGTTCGCGCGGATAGCTATAATGATAAGAATCAATGGAGAAGTGCCTGCGGATTTTTAGCAGAAAGTGGCAAATCAGATCAATTTATTTCTGCAATCACGGCGATTTGTGATGCTTCTAGCAATGAACGATTTGGTATCGGGAATAATGCACGAAATGAAATTCTGCACTATTATTCATGGAATAAACACGTTGCACGTATTGATGAATTTGCAAAAGGAAGATAATGAGCCAAAAAAAGGCGATTATAATTGGAGCAGGGCCTGCAGGACTAACTGCTGCATACGAGCTCATTAAACGCACTAATATTAAGCCGATTATTTTAGAAAAAAGTGAATACTTGGGCGGTATTTCTCGCACCGTTAATTATCGCGGTAATCGTATTGATATAGGTGGTCATCGTTTTTTTTCAAAGTCGGACCGTGTGATGAATTGGTGGGCAGAGATTCTGCCGCTTCAAGCGCTTCAGGCAGGGCAAACAAATATTTCATATCAAAATAAATCGCGCACAATTTCTGGTAGTTTGAGTGGCCCAAATCCAGCAATTGAAGATCGTGTAATGCTTTTGCGTTCCCGCGTTTCGCGTATTTATTTTAAAAGAAAATTTTTTTCTTATCCGTTGCAATTTAATCCGGAAACGGTTCGCAATCTAGGGCTTACCTCTACAGTAAAAATTGGCGCAAGTTACATGAAAAGCTGTGCTTTTCCAATAAAAAAAGAAAAAAACTTAGAAGATTTTTTTATCAATCGGTTCGGCACGGAACTTTATCGAACCTTTTTTAAATCATATACAGAAAAAGTATGGGGTCTTTCATGCAGAGAAATTAGCCCAGAATGGGGCGCGCAACGCATTAAAGGTCTTTCGGTTGCAAAAACAATTCAGCATTTTGCAAAGCAGTTAGTAAAGCCTACGGCAAAGGATATTGCACAAAAAAATATTGAAACAAGCTTAATTGAACAGTTTCTGTATCCCAAATATGGGCCGGGCCAAATGTGGCAAGAGGTTGCCGATCGCGTTCGTGCTGGCGGTGGTGAAATAAGAATGGGTTGGCAAGTAAATAAATTATATAAAGAAGATGCATTGATATCAAAAGTGAGCGCATTTGATTCCCACACCGGCAAAGAAGAGCTTTTTGATGCGTCTCATGTATTTTCCACCATGCCGGTTAAAGAACTCGTTCAATCGTTTCAATGGCAAGCGCCCGAAGAGATTAAAATGCTCGGCGACGGCTTAATGTACCGAGATTTTATTACAGTCGGCCTCCTTTTAAAGAAATTAAAAATTAAAGATGCTAATGGTGGGCTCATTAAAGATAATTGGATTTATATTCAGGAGCCCGATGTGTTTGTCGGGCGGTTACAAATTTTCAATAACTGGAGCCCGTACATGGTTGCTGATCCTAGCAATGCGTGGGTTGGCCTTGAATATTTTTGCAATGAAGGGGATGAACTGTGGAGCAAATCTGAATCAGATTTGATTGCCCTCGCCATCGAAGAAATGTACAAAATGGGCTTTATTGATCGAGCAGATGTTTTAGATGCGACGGTTTTGCGCGTTGAAAAAACGTATCCAGCTTATTTTGGTACTTATAATCGCTTTGATCAGATACGAAACTACGTAGATCAATTTCAAAATCTTTTTCTTATTGGCCGCAATGGCATGCATAAATATAATAATCAAGATCATTCAATGCTGACAGCGATGCAAGCGGTAGAAAATATTATCGCTGCAAATCCTGACAAAAATAATATTTGGGCGGTAAATACCGAGCAAGAATATCATGAATCTAAACGCGCTTAAAAACTATTTTCCTGAAATTTCATCGCGCAGATTCACACAAATTGGAACTTCACTAATAATTTTGATGGTGATCTTAATGGGCATTGTGCAAATCTATGCACCATTTGATCAAGATGAGATTGAAGCAGTGCATACTGCATGGAAAGTGATCCATGATGGCGAAATTTATCGCGATTTTTTTCAGCATCATCATCCGTTTTTATACTATCTGTTGGTGCCAATTATTAAGTTTTTTGGTGAGGTATATCACACCTTGCTCATTATTCGCATGATCGTTTTTTTCCAATATTTTTTGATCGGATTGATCACCTATCTTCTTGCAAAAAAACTTTTCAATGCTGAAACAGCGATTTTAAGCGTTTATTTATTGCTCACTTCAGTGATTTTTACAAAACTTTTGCAAATTCGGCCAGATGGCCCACAGGTTCTTTGCGGAATGATTTCGCTTCTTTTTTTATTTTCTTTTTTTGAACAACAAAATAAACAAAAGCGATGTGTGCAGCTTATCGTGAGTGCATTGTTTTTATCGCTCTCTTTTTTATTTTTGCAAAAGGCGATTTTCTTAATGGCTGCTATTGGATCTATTCTCTTGTTCCAGTTATATCAGCGCAAGGTTTCTTTCATTGAATGTGCAGTATTTGCAATTGTTTTTTCACTACCGGTACTTATTTATTTTTTATACATATGGTCCATTGGTGCATGGGATTTCTATTTAAAATTCAATTGGCTGCTGAATGCGATGCACACCGGCAGGTTTTTGCCATTTTATACATTGCAGCTTTTGGCAATGAGTCAATTGTTGTGCGCTTTTTATGCAATAGGTATTTTTTATTATCTTGAGAGCTATTATCAAAAAATAATTGGTTGGTGCTCTCTATGGCTTTTGTTTGCAGCAATAGTTATTGCAAGATTTTCGTATGCGCAATATTATGCGCCAGCAATTCCGCTTATGGCGATGATTGCTGGATACGCGCTTTACAAAATGTGCATGGGAAATACGTATAAAATGCTCATGATTATTTTTGCTCTTTCCTGGGGATCACTTATTGGAAACGCCTATCAAGTTGTAAAAATGGTGGTGAAAGGAATTAATCGCGAGCCGCATGAGAAAATTAATTTTGTGTTGAATAATGCTCCAGAAGGCTCATCTGTTTACGATGGAAAAAGTTTTTTTAATTTGTTCAGGCACGATGTCGATTTCTTTTGGTTTGAAGCACGTATGAATCACGACAAATCAGATTTAATACCGATTTATGAGCGATTGACCGGAAACAACTATGATGTGCATGCGGCGGTTGAAAAATATGCGCCGTCTATTATTTCAAATTATTATGTGAATCTAAATAACAAAATAATCGTGAATAGCTATGATCAATCAGAAAAGTTTGATGATTTATTGATAAGAAAAAAGGAGATTTTCCATGGAGCTGCCGAATAACACAATTAAGGAGTCTTCCAAACAGGTTTGGGGTGCAAGCCCAGCCGGATGGACTTTTGGACAATCGTATAAACCAGGGACAAAAGAATTTTTTGATTCAGTAATTGCAAAGCGATTTTCCTATGAAGTTCCATGGCTCGATGAGATTGTCCAGTTTAAGCGTTTTAGGGGAAAATCAATATTGGAAATTGGAAGTGGTTGCGGCTACGATGCATATCAGTTTTGCAAGGCAGGTGCGAGTTATACGGGTATTGATATCACACCGCAAAATCCAATTTTGGCAAAAAAACATCTCCTATATTATGGATATGATGCAACGTTTTCAGAAATGGATGTTGAGAATATTTCGTTTATTGAGCAATTTGATTATATCTATACATTTGGCGTTTTGCATCATACGCCTGATATGCAAAAAGCACTTTCAAACTGCTATAAAGCTTTAAAGTATGATGGTGAAATACAAGTAATTGTTTATAACAAATGGTCTATTTTTTATATTATGACTACTGTTTTTTGGGAATGGATTTGTAGAAGAGGCTTTTTGAAGCGATCTTTGGCTACGCAGCGATCATTTATAGAACATTCTGAAAGTGGGGCGCGCCCGCTTGTGAATGTGTATAGTAAGAGAGAGCTTAAAACATTGCTCAAGGGCGCTGGCTTTTCAATTGTTAAAACAGAGATACGAAAGCTTGTGGCTGACGATCTGCCAATGATTAGATTGGTTTGGCGCACATATAAATATATACCTCAATCAATTCTGGATTTTATTGGGCGATATTTTGGTTGGTATGTATCGGTGCGGGCGATTAAGAACATAAAAGAGCGAAGGTAGAGCACTAGGAATTATGAAGAAAATAATGAAAGTGCATTTTGTAATTTTTTTGTATTTATTCATACCACTAGTTTCATTTGGCACCGAGAACTTCGGATTAGAATCAGAGTCGGTTGTCTATATTTATTCGCCTCATAGCAACAAGCATTGTCACTTTATTAAAATGAAGATATTCAGCCGAAGCTCGTGTAGCACTATTTTTTATAGTAGGGCACAACATTTGGAAAAATAAAATATAAAAGCATTGCAAATCAGCAATTTGTGCAAGACAAAGATTGTGTCATGGACGAATAAATAATGCGTCTCCATACCATTTTGGAGCGGTATTAAGCCCTTTGAGCTCAAAACCTTCGGACTCAAGAAAGTTTTTAACGTCTTCATATAAATACTGACCTTCATATCCTGCAACAAATTCGACTTCCGTTAAAATAGCTTTTACTGTCTTGAGAATATTTGGGGATCCTTTTAGCATATTTAATTCGTAGCCTTGCATATCGAGCCATAGTAGATCCACGTGAGAAATTCCATTTTCTTGCGCCCATGTATCTAAAGTTGCTGTCCGAACTGTGATTTTCCTTGGAAACACGAGAGGCGTGGTATTGAGCAGATACTGATTTGGGGGCAACAAAGAGCTGGAGGCGGAGGCAGTGCCTTGTTGATATGTCAATTCTGAGACATGAAATATTGCTTCACCATTTTTATCAGACAAAGCGAGTTCATAAGTAAATATGTTTTTGAAATTTTGGGTAGCAATTTTGACTTTTTTATAAAGCTCAGGAACCGGCTCGAATGAATGTACTTTTGCGTTTGGTACTCTTGTCGCTAAAAAGACAGAATCATTTCCATCAAAAGATCCTGCTTCAACAATTATTGGCTCAGTGGGCATAAATTGGAGCACATAAGGCAAAGTTTCTTTTGGATCACTAAAATTAAATACAGTTCCTTTTGCGGGAAGCCAAGGTATTAAAGCAGCACAAAGTTTGAAAAAAAGATATTTGTTCTTCATTTTTTTCCTTTTTTTGAATATAAATCGAGCGTAATAAATTGCACGATAGTTGGGAATGGTTAAGATAATATGCTTCATTCAAATACAATGAATACTTTTTTGATAAATATATAGTTTTTTCATATAGTCTATCTAATCTCAAAAAGAGTCATTATCAGGGGATGAAAAATGGATATATTTAGCACATCTAAGAATAAAAAATGAACTAGTTTTTTTAAATTGGAGATAGGATGAATCAACAGCAATTAAAACAATCTATTCATAATTATTGGAATCAACGAAGTTGTGGCACCGAAGTCACGTGCCAGAAAAAATATTCAGCTGAATATTTTAATGAAATAGAAGCATACCGCTATCGGATTGAGCCAGAAATTTTTTCATTTGCACAGTTTACTCGGTTCCGCAATAAACGTTTACTTGAAGTGGGTGTAGGTGCGGGTACCGATTTTGTGCAGTGGGTGCGCGCGGGAGCTCATGCATACGGAATTGATTTGACTGCTGAAGCAATCGAAAATGTGCGGCATCGTTTAATGTTGGAAGATCTGAGGCCATACGATTTACAAGTTGCAGATGCAGAAAATATTCCGTATCCGGATAACTCGTTTGATGTCGTTTATTCATGGGGAGTTATACATCACTCGTCAAATACCATGCGATGCATAGAAGAAATTGTTCGTGTTTGTAAGCCTGGCGGAACTATTAAATTAATGATATACCATCGCTATTCGCTTTTTGCTTTTTATCGTTATGTGCTAGCGGGTCTTTGTAGGGGCAGGCCATTTCGTTCATTGAGCAATATTCTTTTTCATGATCAAGAAAGTTTGGGAACAAAGGCTTACACTTTTAAAGAAGTAAAAAAGATGCTTAAATCTTTGCCGATAACTATTAACGAAATAAAGGCAGAGGTCGGTTATCATGACCTGTTGGTATACAAATCATGGCCTTTTAGGGTATCTGCCTATTTATTAGCTTGCATTTTCGGGTGGCAACGGGCCGGTTTTTTTATGACGATAAATTTGAAGAAAAAGACTGAATGAGTTTGTCCAGCTTAGGATGAGTATGGAAAAAAGGATTCTACTTAATTTATATTAGAAGTGAGGCTAATGAAAATTTTAATTCTATCTTTGGTGTTTCTTTCTTTGATTCATAATCAAGAAAACTTATATTGCTCTGATAGCTTATCCTATGATCTAGTTGGCGGCCTATCAAATATTCTAGTATGTCCAATTTCGGAAAGCATTGGGCATACGTGGTCGAACGGGTCAGTTTATGATAAGCATTTGATAGAAAAATTTTATGAACTACTAAAAAAGCACGATGACTATTTTGTTGCGCTTGATTTGGGGGCACAAACAGGTTGTTTCTCTTTGTTGGCCAAGTTTTTTCCAAATTCAAAATGGTACGCGTTCGAGCCTATCGAAGAAGCAGCTGGCGCACTAAAAAAAAATCTTGCACTTAATGATATTTCGAATGTTTTTGTTTACCAAATGGCAGCAGCCGACTTTAAGGGTAAGGCTATTCTTAAGATGCCTGCGATGAATGCATGGGGGTTGGCATGTATAGGATCAAATATAGAGCGATTTACGGTTGTTATGGAAAGAGAAATTGAATGTGTCGATTTAGATAGTTTTGTATTAGCTGAGAATATTGAAAAGGTGCATTTTATAAAAATCGATACAGAAGGCGCAGAATTTGCAATTCTGAATGGCGCAAAAAAAATGATTATGCGCGATCATCCGATTATTATTATGGAATATAATGAGGCAAATATGAGGCAATGCGGCTCAAGCAAAGAAAAGATAAATAATCTATTATCAGCGTTTGGTTATGAGTGGAAATTGGTAAGTTCTGACGATATCCTATGCATGCCCAAAAAGGGAAAAGCGCGCTTTTTTAGTTATATTTTTTAATGATGATTGCCAATCCTATTATCGTTTCGGATATCATGCGGTTTCCAAATCAGAAAGGAAGTTAATGAAAACAATTCAATACGGCTTTTTATTTGTAGTTAATTTTATTTTTTTTATCCATTTCATTGATTTGTGGGCTAAACCAATTGAGAGAATGGGCCCGAAAATCGTTATAACAAATATGAAAAGAACCGATGGCTTTGGATCAAATATGCTTCGGATTATGGCTGCGGGACTTTATGCGGAGCTTAATAATTATGAATTTTTTTATCAGCCCTTCGAAACAATGGAGCACAACTATTCCGGGAACGCAAATGATCCAGCGTTTTTATCAAAAAAAGAAAGTATTATAAACTGTATTAATAATTTCCCGACGCTGGATAAAGCGATTGCTGCAGGGTACAGAATTAATGCTGACGATCATCTGGCTTTTCTCAATGCAAAAAGGTATGAGTTCGCAGAAAGCTCTTTTCTAAAAAAAATGAGATCGTTATTTCGGGTTGGTAAAAACAAATCAGATTATTTTGATGACCATTATTATAACATAGCAGTTCACATACGTCGCCCAAACGCTCATGATTGTTGTGTTTATGGAACAGACGTCCCCAGTGAAATATACAGCACCGCTATTCGTAAACTAAGAGAAATATATTCTGATAAAAAGCCGCTCTTATTTCATATCTTCTCGCAGGGTAACGAGAATGATTTTAAAGAATTTATAGCTCCTGATACGATATTTCATATTAACGAGGATTCAAATGATACGTATATAGCGATGGCATTTGCGGACGTGTTGATTGCTGGTAGAAGTTCATTTGGTTATACTGCTGGATATTTCAATGAAGGAATTGTTTATTATGTTTCCTATTTTCATGCAACACTTCCACACTGGATTGCGATTGAGCAATTATTAAATTAAGTATTCCCCTAAATTGAGTTTGACGCTGATATCAGATGTAAGCGAAGAGTTGTTTGTTTACATAAGAGACATGCTTGGTTAATAAAATTTTTGCGCTAGTAAAAAATGATGCGGAAAGTGAATCCTTGCAGAAATATTCATTAACAAAAAATGGACAGTTAATTTCAATTATTCTACCTATCTATAATGAAGCAGAAAATATTTCGTTAATATATATAGAGCTCAGTAAAATCTTTGAGCGGCTTGATTGTTATAATTTTGAAATTATCTTTGTTAATGATGGCAGTAGCGATGAATCATGGAATTTAATTTCAAAACTCGCTGAATCTGATAAACGCATTACAAGCATTAATTTTAGTCGTAATTTTGGTCATCAGATGGCGCTGACGGCGGGTTATGATTATGCTCATGGCGACGCAATAATCACTATGGATGCAGATTTGCAAGATCCTCCACAGTTGATCATTGAAATGCTTAAAAAATGGGATCAGGGTTTTCAAATTGTGTATGCTCGTCGAACTGATCGAAAAGACTCATTTTTAAAAAAAATTACTGCTCAGTGGTATTATCTTTTACTTGATAAAATAGCTGATGTTCATATACCGCGCAATGTGGGCGATTTCAGGCTGATCGATAAAAAAGTTCTTACAACAATAAGAAACTGTCGAGAAAAGTCGCGGTATTTGCGCGGTATGGTCGCATGGTCAGGATTTAGATCTACGTATGTCGATTTCAATCGATCAAATCGGCATGCGGGCAAAACAGGCTATACTTGGGCCAAAATGATTAAGTTGGCTTTTGATGGCATGACCGGATTTTCACTTTTTCCATTACGGTTAGCTGCATTTATTGGAATTTTTGTGATAGCAACTGGAGGCGCAATGCTCCTATTTATTTGTTGCGATACCTTTTTTTATGGTATTTATTATCCATTATTTAAATGGCTAACAACAATCATGTATATTTTCATGGGGATACAATTTCTTTTGATGTGGATTCTTGGCGAATATATTGGTAGGATTTTTGAACAACAAAAAGGCAGACCTCTTTATATTATTGATGATGTTGTCAACCAAGAAAAAATGATTGCATCATTAAAAAAGGATAGAAATGAGCCACATCAGCCAAGAGTTTGATCAATTTGCACATAATTATAGAGAAAATTTAGACAAGTCGTTATCGCTATCTGGAGAATCAAGTGCCTATTTTGCTGAACTCAAAGCTCGCAAGCTTGCTGAGTGGTTCCCGCATTTAGCTACTAAGAAAATCTCAATTTTGGATTTCGGATGCGGAGATGGTATGATGGCCGGATTTTTGCCACGTTATTTTGCAAATGCGCAAATTCATGGCGCTGATCCATCCCCAAAAAGTATAGAAATTGCGCAGAAGAATTATCCGGAATTTAATTTTTTAATAAATTCAGAAACAACTACCAGTCTTGATTACTCCGATGATAGATTTGACATCGTTTATTCAGCAGGGACTTTTCATCACATTCCATTTGAAATGCATCAAGGATACATTAATGAAATTTATAGAATATTAAAACCTGACGGAATTTTTATTTTATTTGAGCTTAATCCGCTTAATCCTTTGACTATGAGGACTTTTAAAAACAATCCTATCGATAAGAATGCAAAAATGCTTACACCATGGTATTCGTATCGTTTATTAAAAAAGTATGGGAAAGCGCATATCAATTTTTATTGTTTTTTTCCACGTATGCTTGCGAGGCTGAGGTTTTCAGAGAAATTTTTGACAAAGCTGCCGTTAGGCGCGTTGTATGCAGCTATAATGCAAAGAGAAGAAGGAATTTAATGAAACAAGTACATCAAGAGTTTGATCAATTTGCAAAAGATTATCGTGGCATTTTAGATGATGTCTGCGGATTAACTGGTGAATCGAGCCAATATTTTGCGCAATTAAAAATTCAAAAACTAGCGGAATGGTTTCCTCAATTAGTTAATAAAGAGATTACAATTCTAGATTTTGGATGTGGCGATGGGATGATGACTTGCTTTGCTAGTGAAATGTTTAAAAAAGCAAAGGTATACGGCGTAGATCCTTCTCCAAAAAGTATTGCAATTGCGCAACAAAAATACCCACACATAACATTTGCAGTGAATTCTGATAGCGATACTAAAATAGAATTGGATGATTCTATGTTTGATTTGGTTGTTGCGGCAGGTGCATTTCATCACATTCCTTATCGAATGCACGAAGGGTATTTGAATGAGCTTATGCGCATTTTAAAAAGGGATGGAATATTAATCCTTTTTGAACTTAACCCGCTCAATCCGGGCACGCAGCTAATGTTTCACCGTTCGCCATTTGAAGATAATGCAAAGATGCTTAAGCCTTGGTATACATATAAAATTGCACGGCCGTATGGTGGATGTACTATCAATTATTATTGTTTTTTTCCCAGATTCATGCGTATGTTTCGCCCTTTAGAGAAAATTTTGAAAAAAATACCGTGTGGTGGTTTGTATGCTGCTATAATTAAAAAAAGATGAAACACTATGTCGTTACCCTTAGTCTCAATTGTTGTTCCATTATATAACGAAGAGTCAAATTTACCGGCTCTTTATGATCGTCTTTCAAGAGTTGCATCTGAACTAAAAGAATTTTATAATTTTGAATTTCTGCTCGTTAATGATGGTAGTCGTGATGAATCGTGGCGAACAATTGCGGCATTAGCAAAGCATGATAATCGCATAAGAGGAATTTCATTTAGTAGAAATTTTGGTAAAGAGTTGGCCATCACTGCTGGATACGATCATGCAGTTGGCGACGCGATTATTACCATGGATAGTGATTTACAGCATCCACCTGAATTTATACCTAAGCTCCTTAGTGCATGGGTAGAAGGATTTGATATCGTTTATACACGAAACGCAGAGCATTATGAGAGTAGGTTTAAAAAAGTGGCGGCATTCTTACATTACAAACTTTTAGATGCAGTTTCATCTGTACATATACCCTCCTATGTTCAAGATTTTAGGTTAACAGATAAAAAAGTTATTGAGGTTTTGCGGCATTCTCGAGAAAAAGCTCGCTATTTGCGAGGTATGGTAGCATGGACCGGGTTTTCATACACATGCATAGATGTACTATATGAAAAGAGATTTAAGGGAACTAGTGCTTTTTCGTTTATTCAACTTTTAAAAATATCGTTTGACGGGCTCACAGGATTTTCACTTTTTCCGCTGCGTATAGCGTCCTATATTGGTGTTTTTGTCATTGCTACTGGTAGCGCCATGCTTGCTTATTTGAGTGTGCGAGCTTTCCTATTTGCGCCACTGCATTATTGGCTTTTTAAATGTTTAGTCGCGATAATCTATATTTTTTTGGGAGTACTTTTTATTTTAGTGTGGCTTTTGGGAGAGTATATTGGAAGAATTTATGAAGAAATAAAAGGAAGACCTCTTTATGTCGTTGCTAACACAGTAAACATGCAAGACAATGGTGCTGAAAGAACGCTTCCCTTGGTAAATTATAAGAAACCGTTCAGTCGGGAGAATTGTACATGTTAGCATACGCACTATTACAAAGAGTTTTGAACCTCTTGTGGACATTTAGAAAAACAGACGGGCGTTATATTCATTTGCAGCAAGCATTTGAAGGTTATAAAAAAACTAATATTCCGCTAGTGCAATATTCGAACGGAGCGTTGTATCCTTTTTGCGCAGGTGACGATATAGGAATTTATTGGCTTATGCCAAAAATTGCTCTTGCTTTTAATTGTTCGATTGATACTGTTATGAAGCTTTTTTCGTACGGGTTACCATTGATTGCATGTTTAAGCGGTATGCTTGCTTTTTTTTTATTATTTCGTCTGCCAATCCAGCGAATCGTAGCAGCTATTGGGCTAATTGCGGTACTTCTGCTTTCGCTTCGCATTGGAGACGTGTACGTGGTTTACTCATCGATCATCGTCGCTTTATTACCATGGATTTTTTATGTGTGCTCCCAAGAACTTGAATGGTATATATATCCTTTTTATGGCGTAGGCGCAGGAATTTTAATAGGATTTGCGCATTATTTTCGTTGCTTTGCCGGATTATCTTCATTGATTTTTATTATTCTGTTTGCTGCTTTAAATAAAGCATTATCGAATAGAAAAAAGCTATCGTTAATTTTTGCACTCTTGATCGGAATGATTATTGCGCATAGTTATATGATTCATCAAGAATCTGTTTATGAGCGATTTGCACGAATGCATTTTGAAAAAGGATTGCTCTCAAGCCAAACTCATTATTGGCATACCATCTACGTAGCATTCGGTCTGCTTAAGTTTGGAAATACTCATGATATTAAATTCGAAGACAAATCGGCGGCAGTGCTGGTCGAAAAGAAACGTATTGAAAATTCTGATTTAATCTCTATCCCCACCGAAGAGATTCTAAAGAATGAAGTTATGCGCATTTTTAGAGAGCAATCTTTTTTTGTCTGGTTTACGATTTTTGCCAAATTGGGCATCCTTCTCCTTTTCTTTCTATTATCTGCCAATATTGGCATCATAAGCGCCTGGTTGTATGGAAAGCCCTGGGAAGTTGAGCTATGCTTTGCCAGTGGAATTTTATGTAGCGCTATTATTCCTGTTATAAGCATGCCTTTTTTGACCTACTCTTTGGGATTTATCGCTTTTTGTGTGATCTATGGAATTATGAGTATTAATTATGCGTTGGGATCATTTGATATGAAAATAAATTTTGATCATCTGCCTTTTTTTCGATTAGTGAGGCGCCCAAATCGCATTTAATTTTTGAGATAGCGGATCAACTATCGCTCTATTAGTTTAATTTGAACATGTATCATGAAAGTTGAAAAAGTGAAGGGTAGTATGAAAAAAATATTATTGGCGCAAGTTTTGATTTCTTTTTTGACATCTAGTTCGATTTTTTCGGAAGTACCAATTTATGTTGACTTTGATACAGCCTGCGGAAAAGAAGATCCTCGATCGCAAGGTTTTTTTCACGCAGTAGAAAACTACTCACGCAAGCCAGGTTGGGCTGAGCCGGGTAGAATCTATTTGGGGCTGTTGAGAACGTGTTTTAATAAGCTATTTCATAAGCAAAATGAACCTGATAGTCAACCATATCGTATCCCTAAAATTATACACATTATTTGGCTTGGAAGCCCATTTCCCAAAAAATATATCAATTGGATGAACTCTTGGAAACTTTATCATCCCGACTGGTCCATTATTATATGGAATGATGAAATGGCTAAAAGCTTACATTTGGTAAATAGAGATCTCTATGAAAAAGCAGCAAATTATGGTGAAGCCTCAGATATTCTGCGTTATGAAATTCTCTACCAGTTTGGTGGTCTTTATATAGATACCGATTACGAATGCGTCAAACCATTCGATTCTTTTCATAAAAGTGCAGATTTTTACGGGAGCATGATGCCACTTTGGGGATGCCAAGCAGGTGAAGTTTGGCTCATTAATGGAATTTTAGGATCCAAACCTGGGCACCCTTTTTTGAAAAAATTGATTGATTCTCTTAAAGATGAACGGGCTACTTATATAGCGGATCGAGTAGGTATTCTAAAACTTACAAAGGAATTTTTCGATTATTTACCGCATGACGAATTGATTTCAGTAGCTTTTCCATCTGCGTATTTTTTTCCATACGTCCATTCTGAAAAACCAGCCGATTTACATGGTGACTGGCGTAATGCGTTTGGCAAAAAGTGGGCTGAAGTTAAAAATGAAACATATGCAATTCATTGGGGAGAAAATAGTTGGAATGCTGGCGTTATAGATGAAAAGTGAGTCTGATTTGATACTTCTACTAAGGAATATCTAAAATTTTCATTTATAGGTATTGGCCAGAGGTTGTCAAGAGTAGTTTACCAAGGACTAAAGAGCCATGTTTTTATTTTCTATTTGCGTTATATTGTTTAATTTAACCAATTTTGCATCGGGAATATTTGCGAAAGAAATTGTTTTCTGCGGTACTCCTATTTTTTCACCTGACGATCTTCCGTGGGATTTCAATAGATCAATTGAAAGTCAGGAAACGATGAAATATTTCTCGGAAAAATTTAAAAAGATGGGTTATGAATTGAGGCACGCTTTACCTGAAGAAGAGGGTATCGAAAATGCTGACGCTATTATAGGCTTTGATATGGCTTGCATGAATCTGCCATATACACATAAATGTATTTGTGTAATGTGGGAACCCCCAACAGTGCTGAATGACATGTACGATATTCAAAAACATGCCCCCTTTAAAAAATTTTTAACAATGATTGATCCACTTGTAGATAATAAGAAATATTTTAAATATTACTTCCCGCAGTTATCCCTGAAAATGATAGATCCTGTGAGCTTTGAAGATAAAAAATTAGCCGTTCAGATTTCGGGAAATAAGTACTACGCATCTCGCTATGAACTCTATTCGGAACGCAGAAAAGTAATTAGTTTTTTTGAGAGTAAATGCATCGATGATTTTGATTATTATGGTATAGGATGGAAAGGATCGAGGAACTATAAAGGGGCGACGAAAGTTAAAAAGGATGTCTTAAAAAACTATAAATTTTCTTTTTGCTATGAGAATTCTAAAAATATAACTGGTTATGTGAGCGAAAAAATATTCGATTGTTTCATTGCTGGATGTGTTCCCATTTATTTGGGGGCGGATAACGTTACCGATTTCATCCCAGAGGGGTGTTTTATTGATAGACGCCAGTTTGCTAATCTTGAAGATGTATACAACTATATCAAAAACATTTCTAAAGAGGAATACAATACATATATAGCCAATATCGATAGTTTTCTTAAAAGTGACGAGTGCTTTTTGTTTTCATTAGATTACTTTGTTCATACTATGGCTATTCACGCAATCCCAGATTATAGACCCGAAATTGTTTTCGATGAAGATACCGCAAAAAAGCTCTATCGAGTCGATGGACTAAGGAAGTCACACGAAAAAATAAGATTAGAAGATAAGAAGCTTTTTTTTGAACAGAATAGAAACGTATTTTTAAAGAAATGGGCTTATATTATTTGGTCTAAATTCTTTTTCATTTGGGATAGTAGCTCAAGAAGATATTTTATTAGCTTAGTAACGACTTTCGCCTTGCTTATTTGCTATTTGTTTTGGAAATATTTATTAAGGGTAAAGAAGCAATACGGAAGTAGTTGAAGCAAGCCGCGCCTCTAAATGGGGATGTTTTATTCATGCATAAACGATTTTTAATGATCAACATAAAACTTAAGTATTTTATTTACATGATGTTCCCAACTATAATTATTAATAGCTTGATTCCGATTTTTTTTACCAATATGATTTAGATCTTCTATTGCTGATTTTATCAAAATAAATGCTGCATCAACAAAACCTTGATGATTTTGCGAATCTACTAAAATTCCTCTTTTGTCGATCAATAAAGAATGGTTATTGAGCTGGGGATTGACTAATGAAGGCAACATAATCTCCTTTAATTGCTCAAGATTTGATGCGATAATTGGTCTTCCCATGCTTAAATATTCAAACATTTTTGTTGGCGATCCAAAAAATCTGCTTCCATCTGGCATTGATTGCGTTGGACATAAGAAAGAGTCGCATGCTGATAAATATTCTCTTGCAGCTGCGGTGGTTACCAGGCCAGTTAACGTGACGGACGCTGTGATATTAGCTCTTTTAATTTCATTTTCTATGTATGATTTGAGTGGGCCATCGCCGATGAGTAAAAAATGAGCATGAGATGTTTTTTTTATGATCTGAGGAATTATTTGCGCAATGACTTCTATTCCATGCCAAAAGGAAAATGTTCCCACAAAGCCAAAAACGAACTTATCTTCTATGCCAAGTTCTTTACGAATCTGATTTCGCTTATTTATTAATTTTTCTGGATCATAAAGATCTGTATCAACGCCGTTTGGATTTACCAAAATTTTTAGTGGATTGATGCCTTTAGAAATTAAATCTTCTTTGAGCACCTGCGAAACTACGACTATCGAGCTGGCATATTCTAAATTTATTTGTTCAATAAGGCGGGCGAGCCAATTTAATTTAAACCATTTTTTTGGTGCTAATTGATCAAACTGCCAAACATCAGAGCCATTATATTCTAAAATCAAGGGTATCTTATGCCTAACGCTTAAAATCACTCCTGTTGCATTTAGTAAGCTGTAACGCTGATAAATACTATCGAAAAAACTATTTTTGCAACGCTCTCGCAGCGTGAATGCAAAAAAGAATGTTGAGAAGAAAGATTCAAGCCGCCATCGCAAATAATTTAATTTCCAACGCAAAAAACAAAAAAATGGCGGAACTGTTAAATGCATAAATGCTTCAGTGTATTCTTTTCTTAGGATGCTTTGAATAGCGCAAGAAGCTATAAGGATTTTCAGGCCATGTTTTTTGAAGCCATTGATAACCCCTAGAGTATGTGCGACAGATCCTCCAGCCACAATTTCTTCTGAGCATAGATCGGTCCTCAAGTAAAGAAGGCTTTTGATTTGAAAACACTCTCTTTTGTGCATTGGAGGAATAAGAAATTTAAGTAAGCGAATTGTAAACTTCCTTGAATAGGTGCCGAGCTTTGATCGTTCGCCGCGATCTATGCTGTTGGTTAAAAAAATGAGAGTTGGCCACAATAAGCTAATAAAAATTATTTGAATAAATGAAGCACCATTCAAAGCAGCTATCTGCAAAATTCCCGCGCTAAAAAAAAATGAACTAACTATTTTATAATAGGCTCTCCAGGAAAATGTGGTTGGAAAAAGCTTATTACTCATGAAGAAGCTGAGGCAGCCGTATATAAAAAACGAAAATATATTCGCAAAAAAGACTCCCCATAAGCCTAAATTAATCGCTAAAAATAATAGAAATGATTGGAAGGGTATAATTGCGACAGCGATCAAGGGAATATAATGAGTTTTAGTGGTCAAACCGAATCCTGCCTGAAGAACACGGGCCATTTCGAGAGCAACACATGCTATAAAAAAACTAGGCAAATATATGATGAGAAAATGATAGTTTTGAGGTAGAAAAAACAATATGCCAAAATGTGATCCTATAATTCCGCATAATCCTATTGTTCCTATGGTCAATAAAAAAACACGTGTCAGCTGAGCGATTAACTGAAGCCCGTTAGCCTCTTTTTGAGCATTGAAAATAAGCAAGGGCCATGTATCCATAAGTGCGATCATCGCAAATTGGAATAGTGCTCCAAATCGCCAAAGAAGCGCATAGACGCCTAATTGCTCAAAGCCTAAATAATTTTGAATATACCATCGATCAAGACTGATAAAGCTGGTATATATAAAACTATATAAGAGTAAAGGGGTGCTATAGGAAAGCTGCTGCTTGAAAATTTGAAGAGAATAGATTCGATAGCGCATCCAGATTTTGAAGAAAAGTGGGATAAATAAAAAAAGAGAGAACATATTGGCGTACCATAACGCTTTAAACTTGTAGCCTGCCCAAATTCCGAAGAGCGTTAAAACGGTTGCAATAATATTTTGGCTACAAAAAAGAATAAGATATACCGTAACCCTTTCTTTCATTCGGTGGTAGGCTAGTACAAGTGAAAAAAGAGTAAAAGAGGCTATGCTTGCACTTGCGATGTATAGATATTCGCTAGATAGTGACAGTTGATATTTCCAACTGATGAATGTTAGCAGTAGCGGTGCAATTATTGCACCTATAAAAGCTGTAATGAAACTATTGCCGATTGCCTGTTTTTGTTTTATGGGATCATCTTGATAGAGTAAAAAAAATCTAATCATGCCTGTTGCAGCATTTGATGAAAGAAGCAAGCTAGAATAGGAAAAGAGCATTTGATAAAAATCCCATAGCCCAAACTCTTGAAGGGTTAGGTTTGCTAATAAATAAGGAAGAAAAATGAAATTAATCCCCCGGACAATTGCAGAGCTTAGCCCAAAAAAAAATGAGTTATATGATCCTCGTTTTAAATAAGAGGTGAGCATTAATAGCCTATTTTTTTGCCGGTTGCAATAAGTAGGCGCTCAGTCCAAGATGGAGCCTCTGGTTCAGCCCAGCGAAGAAGAGAGGAGAGCAATTTTCGAGCGATTTTATGTTTAATGGTGTCTTTGCGAGACATGCACCAATAGGGGCTTTGTGTGGGAACAACCGATACATTATTAAAATAGAGAAGCATGATTTGTCGCAAGCTTTCCTGAGTAAATCCAGCCTCGTGGGTAAAATCAACATAACGATCATGTAAGCCAAAGAGCCAATCAGAGTTTTGCACATCAATCAGCACTAAGCCACCAGGTTTTAGGCTCGTTTTTAATTTTTCTAAAAAAGGTAAGATCTGTTCTTTTCGTATATGTTCTATAAGCGCTTTCAAAACTATGCAGTCGAAGCTATCGGGATGCTTTTCAAGAAACGAAAAAATATCTTCTTCGAAGAAGCTTGCTTCGGGAAGAAGCTTGCGAGCGACTGACAGGTCACCCGTGGACAAATCAACGCCAGTTAGATTTTCGTATCCTTCTTTTTGAAGTGCTGCCAATAAAAATCCTTTATTGCAACCAAGTTCAAGAATTCTTGCATTATATGGAAGTGATTTAAAATGAGCTTTATAAACTTTATCAAAGTAGAATTGGAACCATGCAATCTTTTCTTTATCCGCAGGATCAAGCAAGGCACTTCTGGTCTCGTGATATTGAGAAAAGAGTGTTTTTTGATAGTCCATGAATCTCCTTCTTTATCTACTCAAACACATCAAGTATAGTACAATAAAAAAAAACAAGAAGGAGCATTAATGAACTTAATGGGCTCGCGTTTGATTCATCTTTCTGCTGCTATGATTGGATATCTTAAGACCGGTGTTCCCCTAATTGAATGGGACGGGTCAAAGCTTTTGCTGAGCAATGCCGGCGATGACATCGGTATTTATATTATTATACCAAAGATAGCAACATACTTTGGTATATCTCTTGAGAGGGCGGTCACGAGCTTTTTTCTTGCTTTGTTAATCATTCCTATGCTGTGTGCTGTAATTGGGTTTTGCTGTGTTTACAAAAAAACTTCTGAGCGAATTGTAGCAATAGCAGCTATCCTTCTTTTAACTCGCTTTGCATATTCGATCGGTGATGTCTATCTAGGTTTTAGTGCCGCAGCACTCATGCTTATTCCTTGGGGCATAGTAATTCGCGAATCAGAAAATTTTAAGACGAGCACGTTTTTTGGTGTACTATCAGGAATGATAGCAGGTTTTTTTCATTATATTCGATCGTTTTCAGGCATTGGAACTTTATTATGCATTCTCGTTTTAATGATCAGTTCTAGAACGCATTCAAAAAAAAATAAAATGGGTTTTGTTCTGGCAATACTATTCGGTTATTTCGTTCCTTATTACTATTTTAATGCTCAGTACCAAGAAGCAAAAGTTTATGAGCGAGAAATCTTAAACCAAACTGGCAGCGTTGCCGAAAAACACCCCTTATGGCATCCATTATATTTAGGGTTTGGTTTTCTCAATTTAAAAAATAAGAGAAATATTCGTTATGATGATGCTTTTGGATTAGAAACGGCAAGAGCCACAAATCCCTCCGTTGTTTATTGTTCAAACGAATATGAAGAGATATTAAGAGGCGAAGTGCTATCCATCATAAAAAATGAATGGGCTTTTTTAATTTTAACCCTTTTTGCCAAACTTGGGATTTTGATTTTTTATTTGCTCAAATTTACAAACATTGGCTTGCTTGCGGCGTTCTTTTATAGAAAATCATGGGTTATAGATGTAGCGTTTTTTTTAGGGATGGGCTGGAATTCGATATTTCCGCTTCTTGCTATTCCTTTGCATGAATATTCATTGGGCTTTATTGCTTGTGCCACGCTATGGAGTATAACGAGTATTAATCATGCATTGTCAGAATTAAATTTAAGTAATTTTCAATTTATTAAAGAGAAGCAATTTAGTCTTAAATAGGAGATAAGAAATGACACGGAAACTGTTTTTATTTTTTGGGTTAAGTTTATGTACCGCACTTGTTGCAGGTGACCACAAAGTGCCACAGAGCCAGCTGTATGTGATAGAGAATGAAAGTCCGCATAGTAAAACTGTGATTGATGGTCTGAAGAAATGCGATATTAATTTCACCGTTGTCGATTCAGTAAACGATGATTCTGATGCGCTTTATATTATATGCGATATTTCTAAAACTGATCATTTGCCTCAGAATTACATCGCTTATCAATCATTAGATCTTAGCAAAGGCAACATAGCCTCTGCCTATTTAGAAAAGCTATCTAATGCAATAGCGGTTTGGGATTATAATTTGAATAATATTGCTAGATATCAATCGCGTGTTGCGCATTATTATTATTTTCCTACAGAATGTGAATACATAGATCCAATTTTTCTAGTATGCGCATTGCCAAAAACTGCTCTTAGCAGGTACAGAGATTTGCTAGCATATAGCAATCGAAAGAATACAGACATCTCAAGCCATTTGCCAGCATTGTTTTGCTACGGCATACTGCAATGCCCAAAAATCATTGTAGAAGCTGGCGTAAGGGGCGGGGAGTCCACAATTCCTTTTAAAGAAGTAGCAGCCAAATGCAATTCGCAGCTTATTGGAATAGACATTGAGGTTGATGTAAATAGTGCTTATGCAGGTTTGCAAAAAGGTACTTTTCTTCGTATGAACGATTTAGCGTTTGCTTCCTATTATGAAAAAAGCCAATTTAGAAATGAAAAAATTGATATGGTTTTTATTGATACATCGCATCAATATGAGCATACTTTAGCTGAAATTCAAATGTTTGCTCCAATGTTATCTAAAAATGGAATGATTATCTTTCACGATTCTAATGTAACTCCCTTAGACAAAGGGACAGCATACATCAGACTGAACTATACAAAAGGGCAGGCTCTTGGCAATACGCGAGGAGTAACGCGAGCCCTTAAAGAATATTTTGCTATCGAATTTGATGAGCATAGTTATTTAAATTTCAAGTTTCCAAAAGGCGAAATAACATGGCGTATGATTCATTATCCCTTTTGCAATGGGTTAACTATTGTTCAAAAAGTTGATAAAAACTTATGAAAGTAAGACCGCTATTTGCTTTGTAGTTGTGTGTCTGGCAAATATTATTATAAATATTTTTTATTGCGATAAATATCATCCCATTCGATTTTTTTAATCAGAATGAAGCCTTTGGAGAGCAAAAATTCTTGCACTTGAGTATCTTGCTTGCCGTTAATAAAATTGTTTTCCGCGTCGATAATATCGATATCGAAGCGATCGAAATCAATGCTTTTTAAAATCTCAAGTTCTCCGCCTTCGGTATCAAGACTTAGATAATCGATATGGGTGATATTATTTTTTTCCAAAAGATCATTGAGAATCAAACACGAAGTTTCAATAATTTCCATCGTTGCGCTTTGTTCTCGAGCAACGAATTCTGCCAGCGCTAACTGATACGGATCATATTTTTCAATAAGGCCGCTCAAGGTTTGTGGCCAATAGTTATTAGTATCGCTATTTGCTATTTTAAGAAACGGAGCTTTGCCATTAAAGTTTGCGATACAGCCATTAATGCATATACACGAACGATTTTTAATCAATCTTTCAAAGGCAAATGGAAGCGGCTCTATGCAAATTCCGGTCCAACCTAATTCTTTTTCAAAGAAGTATGAGTTACTAAATTCGATTCCATCGTAAGCACCTATGTCGATAAATATTCCATTTTTCTTGTTGCCCAAAAGCTCATGCACAAATTTATCTTGCCCGATCTGGCTATAGTAATTAAAAGAAGGATGGCTGAAAGATAATAGGTATAAAATGATGGATAGTTTCATTAATTTGTTCAATGTGATTCCTTGCAAGGTGTAAGACGCTATGCCTCTAAATATAGTTGCTCTTCGAACTATAGTATTTCGTATTGCGATAGATTTCTTCAGATTCAAATTTTCTGATGAGAACGAAACCGTTAGTTATTAACGTTTTTTGAATTTCGTGGTTACTACCCGCATTTTCTACGACGATAACGTCTACGTCAAACATATTAAAATCTATGGTTTTAAGTACTTCTGCCATTTGTTCGCTTTTTGCTATGCATAATAAATCAAGGTGGTTGAGTTCGAGCGCTTCCATAACTTGTGCAAAAGTAAAACAGGGCATATCGGTAAAATCGATTTTACCCTTAAGGTTATAAGCCCTTTCAAGAGCGATTTTTAATTCTACTGGTTCAAACGATGCCAGCGGGCCACTTAAAGCTGCTATATTTTGTTCATTATGCCCCGCTGTAATTCTTAAGAAGGGCAAAGATCCACTTTGGGGAGCGATTGCGGCGTTTATACAAACCGCTAACCTGCAAGTGCGGAGTTTTTCATACGACGAGGGCGTGCTTTCGATGCACGCGCCAACCCACCCTAACTCTTTCTCCAAATAATAGGTTCTATTATTTGTGATCCCATCGGTAGCCCCAACATCGAAAAATACGCCTGTTCTTTTATCGCCAAAAAGTTTCTGGATAAAGGTGTCGGCGCTATCTTGGGATTTCCCATGAGAGGTGGCAGGGGCCACGCAGATTGATACTATAAGAAAGCTTTTTAAGAGGCTACTCATCACTATCCCTTTTTGTTAGCACTGTCCTTTTTACTTTATTATGTGCAACATAGTGCAGAAATGGGTTGATGTATATTGAAATAAATAGTTTACCGTTTTGATTATTTCAATTATGCTATAAGGTAATAAACGCTCTTTTTATCTAGCGATTATTTTGATG
This sequence comes from Candidatus Dependentiae bacterium, assembly GCA_016191325.1. Lineage (NCBI taxonomy): Bacteria > Candidatus Babelota bacterium. Next base: position 1,106,635 of record JACPOV010000008.1, read on the forward strand.
GATAAATAATTTCTTTTTTTGATGGTGAGGTATAAAAAATGGTAAAGATAAATCAAATTCATTTGATTGCTTTTCTCGGTCTGGCGGTTCATATTATTCCCGCTTATAGCATGGAAGATAAAGAAACTCCAAAAAAGGGATTCGGCGCAGTTATTAAGCAACTCGAAAAAAAAGGGCAGCGACGCTTGAGTGAAAGCAGTGGCATTCATGGCCATTTTAATCCGGTGCATGGCCAACAGCACACAACTAAATTAGGTTTTATGAAAGCGATCAAGGATGGGAATGTGCAAGAAGTAAAGCGCATTGCTGAAAAACATTCAAGCTACGTTGAGTCGCCTCAAATTGGTCAATATGCGATTGATGTATATGCTAATCAATCTAAGAACCAGGCGCATAAAGAAATTGTCGGCGCAATTGTTATTAATTGCGAAAAAAATGAAGTTCTGCAGCGCCTGAAGCCTCAAACCCAAAGCGTTAATGATATGCTTCAGATTGGTATGCTAGGAAATGAAGGCAATTTGGTTGCAGTTACACAATACTGGGCAAAAAAAGAAAAAAAGAAGAAAAAAGAAAAACGACTTAGTTTGTTTAGCAAAAAAGATATTTCGAGCTCCGATTCAAGCTCAGAATCAGGCGAATAATTAACTATAACTCGCTTTGCTGATTATGAAAAATAATGCATTATATTATCGCTTAATAATTCATTTTTTGCTGAGAAACCATGAGAAACATTATTATTCTATGCACGTTGCTTTCTTCGTCTTCGTTATTTGCCATGGACTTTGGTAGAAAAATTATGGAGAAATTTAGACGCTCTGAATCTGTAACTGCTAAAAAAACAAAATCTATCAATACAAAGAGAATTGAAGAGTGGGTTTCGGATCATATAAAAAATGATCGGCGCGATTTGGCAGCGCTTATAATGACCACGGCGAACAATAAGACTTCTTGGCAAGAACTTTTTCATGAAACTATTGAAAAGCAAGAACTCGTCCCATTAGAAAAATTATTAAAAACTTATAAGGTTGATGTTAATAAGCCGGATATCAATGGAATTGCACCAATATTTAAAGCTCTTGAGAAAATAGCGCTTTCTAAAAAAACGCAGAGTGAAAAAGAGATCGAAATTGCTATGGCTATAATTTCGAGTCTTATCAAAACACAAGAAATTGATTTCTCGGTAAAGTGCGAAGGTAAAACACCCTTGGAGTTTGCTGCTTTTCATAATTTAGATGAAGCGATAGACCACATGAAAGAAGCTCAAGGAGCTGAGCAATTGATGGTAGTTACTGAAGAAGTAAAAAAAGAAAATGGTAAAACGATTCAGCGCAATTCAACATCTTTCCAAAGATTTCGCAGCTTTTCTCTCTCTGCTTTAAAAAAGAATGAAAAGAAAAAATAATCTCTTCCGGTATTCCATTTCTAGGGGCTAAATTTCTATACTATTCCCATCAATGATTTTTATCTGCGAGGGGAAGATGGATGGGAAAAATATGCGGTGGGATGCTGATTGTTTCTTTGGTGCTTATTTCGCGGTGCACTTTGGGAATGGAACAAAATGAGAAAAGTTCAAGCTCAATAAAAAAACTTTTCCAATTTCTTTCATTAACGCCAAAAAAAGAGAAAAAACAACACAATGCTGAACCTTCGCATAGTACTAGTTCAAGCGTTCAAAATACACCAAAGATAACGCCGCGGTTCTCTGAAAAACCAACTGAACCAATCATTCCTATTGTAAAAAGCGAAAGTGATCCAATTCATTCGCCCTCCAGACCCCGATTAGTTCAATTTTTTTCTCATGGCCCGAATGGAATGAGAAATAATTTTCACTATCCACTCATTTTTGAGTTATTCGAAAAAGGAAAAGCGAATTTAGCAGAGCAGCAAATGATTCAAAATAAAATTACTCCTGAGGCAATATTTGAAGAAGCTCTGCGCAAGGTAAATCCGAAGGTGGCCGGATGCGTAATACACTGCAAGCAAGCAGATTTAGAAAAGATGCTCATAGGTTTAATTGACGAGCTTAAACCTTATTACAAAAAACAGTGGGTAAAAACACAACAAGTGCAAAAATTATCTGATAAGGGCGACCATCAGAAAGAAATTGACCAACTTGCTGCTGAAATTAGTGATCTCAAAATGGAGCAAAAGCCGCTGCGCAATTTAATTAGAAGTATATTGGATCGATTGGAGACAGATGAAACGCTTCAAGTTGATAAAGCTATAGATTTCGCAAAAGAAAATAAAATGGATGATATTGTGCAAGCAATAAATCTGGTTGTCCATACCGGTAGAAAAATGAAAGAAATATCGAATGCTAATATTGAGCGGTTGGAGAGCGATTCTGACTATCGCAAACTCTGGGGATTAGCTACGGGTGTAGAAATGTCGCATGGGAACCTTAAGATGAGTGATGATAGTTTCGAGTCTTCAAGACTTTCAAAAAGTGACACATCAGATTCTCTTGATTCGCGGCTACCGAAAAAAACTAAGAAAATGAGAAATGGGCAGGCCAGTTAAGTTTTTTTAATTCACTGGGATGAGCAAAAGCTTTAATTTAATAATCTTATTTTGTAATAGTTACAAATAATACTATAAGTGGGGGTTTATGAATAAGAGAATTTCGATTTATTCGCTTTCGTTTTTGTTTTGTTGTGTTTCTGTATTGGCTATGGAGAAAAGTCCAACACTTCGGTTCACTAAAACAAAGCAGGATATTTCCAAAAAAAGTTTGATACTCGAAGATGAATCGCGAATTTTTGATTTCATTAAAAAAAAGAATCCTGACGAAGTGAAGAATTGCTTGGCAAACCTTTCAAAAGTTTCACTTTCTTCTGATTGTTTAATTGAAAGCGAAACTGGAAATACTCCTTTGATTAAAGCAGTAAAAGTTTGGGAAAAAGCAATTATAAACAAAGATGAATCAAAGGGGGTGCTCAGAGCGATTATTACTCATTCGCCGCTTCCTGATCCGACTATAAAAAATAAAAAGAATCGGACTGCGATCGATTGCGCAAAGAATCAAAAATTAAAAGAAGCGCTTAAGGCAATTGCGCATGGAAAAAAAGAGATCGAAATGGGTCAGCAGCAAATTACTGCACTTCTTGCTGAGGCCGCTCTAAATAATCCCTCAGAGGGCGAAGAGCTATTAGAAAAAGATATGAAGCCTCAACCAGATAGTTGGGATGCATCTTCCAAGAAAGAAGATTCTCAAAAATAATCTCGGTGGTTTCACTAGATACATTCCAATTAGTATCCCCCATTGATTACACTAAAAGTAAATGGAAAAAATGGGGGATGGGAAATGGTTGTCAGTAAAAAATTTAGTGCCTTTGCAGTATTAGCACTTTTATGTTTTCACGCTTGTTGTATGGAAACGCCATCGATCAAGCCTAAGAAGTGGTATGAGCACATTGATTTTTTGGTAGGCCTATTCGGCCAACAAAATATTCAGGGAAGGCAACGGCAAATGCATAGAGATAGTTCGGAAAAAAATGTTCCTGACATCGATCAAATGGAACATATAGCATTATTTGCCGCAATTTCTAAAAATGATGTAGAGGCGGTTAGAAGTATATATAGCAAAAATAATGTCGTAGATATTAATTATCGAGAATCTAAAAAAAATCAAACTTTGCTCATAGCTGCGCTTAAGAATTTTAAAAAGCAAAAAGAAAATAGGGAAGATTTGAGCGAAGTAAAAAAAGCGCAAGATATTATTGGAATTATGTGTGATCCAACACATTCAATTTCTATGGACATGGAACTGCTGCGAAAGGCTCAAGAGATCGCAACAAAGTATTCAGAAAAATATGGTATTCCTGAATTAAAGCGTGCGTTAGAGCTTATAGTTGTTAATAAAAAAGCTGCCCTCATTATGGAAAATAACGGCAAAAAAATGAATAATCCTGAAGAATTGAAAAATTTTCAAAAACTTAGTGGAGTCAGAGAAGATTCATTTTTTCTTGCATCAAAACAACAAAAAAATAAAGTTAAAAATGAGAGTGAGCAATCAGGAAAATGATCTTAAGCCACGCGTGCGGGTGTTTAACAATCAGATTCGCTTTCTTGCGATTTGCTATGCCTATTTACTAAACTAACACTCAAAAAGCTACTCCAAAACGGGGGAGAGGGGAAATGAGTTTAGTTCGATCAAGAATTATTAGCATACTTGCGGTTGGCCTAGCTGTTGCGTGCGCCACAATTTTTATTTGGCAGCGGCAACAATGCACAGGCCCTTATTCATTATGTGATTCCGCAAAAAAAGAAAATCTTGTTCCTGTTGCAATTATTGGTGGCGGCCCTGCGGGGCTGAGCGCCTCGGTTTATACAGCACGAGCGCAATTTAGAACTGTCGTTTTTGGCGGCATGGAGCCAGGCGGCGAATTGACCGGTGTTAAACTTATCGAAAATTGGCCTGGCAGAGAGGGCTCTACCGGTGCGCAGTTAATCGACGATCTAACAAAGCAAGCAAAACACTTTGGCGCAATGTTGGTAAACCAGGCAATTACGAAAGTTGATTTTTCCCAATGGCCTTTCGTTCTAACGCTAGATGATGGAACTATTATTCATGCATTAGCGGTAATTATTGCTTCGGGCGGCATTGCGCGGCGTCTTGATATTCCTGGCGTAGAAAAATACTGGGGAAAAGGAGTCGGCAGCTGCACCATATGTGAAGCACCATTTTACAAAGATAAAGATGTCGCGGTGGTCGGCGGTGGTGATACAAGTGGTGAGCGAGCACTGCAGTTGGCTGCGTACGCAAAAAATGTTTATTTAATTGTTCGTGAGTCTCGGCTTCAAGCATGCGCCACGGTGCAAGATTATTTAAAAAAAGCAAAGAACATTCATATCTATGTTAATACCAAGCTCGAGCAAATTAGTGGCGACGATGATGCGGTAACTTCAATGGTTATTCGCGAAGGGAAGAATGAAACGCAGCAGATTCCTATTAACGGTCTCTATTTTGCAATTGGTTATATTCCAAACTCTGCATTGTTTAAAACTAAACTGGCCGTAGATAATCAAGGATTTATTAAAGTAGAGCCTCAAACGCAAAAAACTACCATGCCAGGAATTTTTGCCGCAGGAAATGTTGCAGCATCAGATAAGGAATATGGAAAAGCTAGCGTTGCAAGTGGTAGTGGTGTTAAAGCCGGGATGGACACTATTTCGTTCCTGGAAAAAATCGGCTTTACGCAGGAACAGGCGGAAAAAACTGCGCCTCGTTTTTACCAACCGCCAACTATGAACGATGAAAATACGCCTAATAAAAAAAGTGTTCTTTCCGATTATTACGCAATAGAATCGGGCCAGAATTAGGGGATTGTATCTTAAATTGAACAGGGCGTGCAGTCGTCGACTTGTCCGCCATGGTTCGATACTATTTCTCATTTCATTCGAAATCACTCACCACGAGCGGCCTAAGAAAGCCATTTTTTGTCCCCGCTCGTCCCGAGTGTTTTGCGTATCTATTTAATAGTGAGCAAAATGTATCGAGGGATGCGGTGCAGGACTACGACGATTTCAATTTCTAATAAATCGGAAACTGCGCGCACATTTTTTTAACCTCTTTTTTTATTGCATTCATATGTTGCATTGATTCGTGATGTTCCAGTGCGTCATGAATGAGTTGCGCAACTTGATGCATATCATCTTCTTTCATGCCGCGAGTTGTGAGCGCTGGGGTTCCAATACGGATGCCACTTGTTAATAAAGCAGGTTGCGGATCGAATGGAATACAATTTCGATTAAGAACAATGTGCACCTGATCTAAAATTTGTTCCGCTTGTTTTCCATTCAGGTTCTTACTTCTTAAATCAAGAACCATTAAATGATTATCGGTTCCGCCCGAAACGATTCGATAACCGAGTTCACTAAACGCTTTTGAAAGTGCTTGTGCATTTTTAATAATCTGCTGCTGATAAAGAGCAAAATCTGGAGCGAGCGCAAGCTTAAAAGCCACCGCCTTTGCAGCAATAACATGCATTAAAGGCCCGCCTTGCATGCCCGGCATGGTCGCTTTATCTACTTGCGTAGCATATTGTTTTTTGCACATTATCAACCCGCCGCGAGGGCCGCGCAATGTTTTGTGTGTGGTGCTTGTGACAAAATCTGCGCTCTCAATAGGGCTTGGGTGCAGCTTTGCTGCAATGAGCCCAGCAATGTGCGCAATATCGGCCATGAAAAGTGCATTTACTTCTTTTGCTATTTGCGCAAATTGTTCAAAATCAATGGTGCGCGAATAGGCAGATGCGCCTGCGATAATTAGTTTGGGTTTATGCTCGTGAGCTAACGCGCGAATTTGTTGAAAATCTAGTTGTTCTGTTTCTTTATTTACCGTGTACGAAACACTTTTAAAAATTTTGCCAGAAAAATTAACATGATGGCCGTGCGTTAAATGGCCGCCCTCAGACAAACTCATTCCCAGGATCGTGTCTCCAGGATTGAGTGATGAAAAATAAACTGCCATGTTTGCTTGAGAGCCGGCGTGGGGCTGCACGTTAACGTGTTCTGCTCCAAAAAGTTCTTTACAGCGTTCTTGTGCCAGAATTTCTGCCTTATCGACTACATGGCAGCCGCCGTAATAGCGTTTTCCAGGATATCCTTCTGCATATTTGTTCGTGAGAACCGATGCGGATGCTTCAAGAATAACTTTGGGAACATAGTTCTCTGAAGCGATTAAGTTGAGCGTTTGCTCTTCTCTTTTTGCCTCTTGGGTAACGACAGCAAAAATTTCACTGTCGACACTCGAAAGAGCCCGTACTTTTGCGGTTTTTTTAATGTGTTCAGCTGTTTGTATTTTATCTTCCATAGCCACTATTGCTCGTAATGAGTTTTTGCTTATAATAAACCAAACTTGTATGTTTGTCATTTAGTAAAAAATAAAAATCAAAAAGAACGCAATCATAAAGATAAATAAGCTATGAAATCATTTATTTTTCATACTATCGAGTTTGGGTATGCAAGCAGATATTACATCAATTATTTTTGATATTGGAGGAGTTCTGCTTGACGGCAATGCCCATTCGTTACTTCAGGAGCTTGATTTGCCAGACGATGAAAAAACGAGATTAGTAGATTTTACCAAATCTGAAGCGTGGCGATGCTGGGATGCTGGAAAAATAACGCAAGGTGATCTGGTCGCCTTGGGAGATAATCGACCGGCGCTTAAGGCCTTGCTATCACTTTTTTTAAGTGCCAATCGAGCATTTATCGATGAAACCTGGCAAATGGTTAATGAGTTGAGAGGCCGAGGATATAAGCTGTATATTTTATCTAATTTTTCCCATGAAAGTTATGAAACATTCGTTCTTGGACGACCCGAGTTTTTTAATCTTTTTGATGGGATTGTTTGTTCATCAAAACATGGAAAAATTAAACCGGATCCAGAGATTTATTTAGAGCTTTTTTATCGCTTTAAAATTGACCCTGCAAATGCACTGTTTATTGATGATTCTTGGGAAAATATCGATGCTGGCCAGAAGATTGGGCTTAAAGGGCTTCATTATCAGCCTGGAACGCTCAAAGAAAAGCTCGCTGACATGCTATTTGAAAGAAGGCAATTAAAAAAATACCGCTTTTAAACTACGTTTTTTGATGGTATAATCAAAAATTATTGTTTAAAAAAAGAAGTTTTGTGCTCAGAAAGGGCTAAGCGTGATTTCGGCAGGCGATTTTCGTAAAGGGACAAAAATTCTCTATAAAGGTGAGCCCTACATGGTTGTTGACTTTCAATGGACCAAGCCCGGCAAGGGCGGTGCATACGTCAAAGCCAGAATGAAAAATATGATAAGCGGCCTCATCCATGAGGATACGTTCCGTTCAGGCGAAAAGCTTCCGCAGCCAGATCTTGAATATCGCCAAATGCAATTTCTCTATAGAGAGGGCGATATTTATCATTTTCTTGATCAAGAATCGTATGAACAATTTTCATTCAATAAAGATCAAGTTGATGAAGCGCTTCCCTATATGAAAGAAGAGATTATCTATACCATTCTTTTCTTCTCTGAGCGTCCGATTGCGGTCACTCCGCCACTCTTTGTTCAGTTGAAGGTAAAAGAAACGCCACCTGGCGTTCGGGGCGATACCGCTCAAGGCGGCGCGACCAAGCCGGCGACAATGGAAACGGGATTAGTATTGCAAGTGCCTTTGTTTGTCAACGAGGGCGAAACACTCAAAGTTGATACCAGAGACGGCAGCTATATCGAACGTGTACAAGCATAACAAAAAGGTGGGCGGCGGTGGACGATCAAATTAAGCCAGAGGCTCTGGTTGAAAATGAGATTAATGATGCCCAGGTTGATCAGTGGCGATCATTTAGCGATCTTTCGGCGCGCAGTAAGCGTGCACTAATTTTCCATTTACTCTATGCAATCGATTCGTACGATTCTTCTGTTTCGGCTGAAGGTGTTGCCGATATGTTCAATAGAGGGTACGACCTCGATATTCCTCTTGATAGTGATGTAGTTAAAACTGCAGATGTTATCGTTGCGCAGCATATTGAGCTCGATAAAAAATATTTGCCATTTTTAACTAATTGGCGTGCTGATCGCCTTGGCGTTGCTACAAAACTTATTTTGCGTTATGCAATTTGGGAATTAATTAATACCGATGTTTCATCTGCGATCATAATTAACGAAGCGGTAGAGTTAGCAAAAGCGTACGCAGAGCGCGATGCTTATAAATTCATTAACGGAATAGTAGAGGAAGTGCTCAAAACTATGCCGGGCCGTGCACAAATCGCCAACGAAAAAATACCGCAATAGGGACTTCGGGTCTATTCACTTTGTGCGTTTAGCAATTCATTTGCGTTATTTAAAGCGTTCGTTAATCTTTGGTATCCTAAACCTTTTTTATCAATCATATCATCCATATTTTTAACTGCTTCTTGTGCGTTGCTTAAATAACCACTTAAATTATTTCCACCAGAAGAAATTTCATTCTCAAGAATAAATGCAACCGCAAGTGCAATTAAATTGTTTATAAACTTTTGCTGATCAACTTTATCACTTTTTAGAAATGAAAGAATCTGTACTGCTTGTATTAAATTTGGAGTGGAGATATTTTTCTGATCCGCAAACAATAGTTGTTGCACTTTAATAAGGGCAACGTTATTTAAGATAGATCTTCTTAATTCTGTTAATTTAATTAGTTCTATTGGCTTAATATTTTTTTTAGTACTATTTTTTAATATCCCTAAATATTCTTGTGCATCTCCGATTGTTGCATTAACAACTCGTTGATTACTTAAAACAATGTTTGATTTATCAGTCGCTAATCGCGATAAGAGTTCATTATAAACTGAAAGCATTAATAGCTCATTGAGCTCGACATTTTTTAAAGCTGCTATCGCGCCGTCATATTTTGGGTATGCTTCTTTAAGATTTTTTGTGCGGCCTGCTTCTTGGATTAAACTTTCTGCCAAATTAATAAATGTCATTCTATTCTCTGGCTCGTTAGAGTCTACCGTTGGTATTATTTCATAATAGCCGGTTTTTGAGGCGTTGTTGCTATCGTTCACGTTCGTTTTTTTGAAAAGACTCAAGTCCGCTTGAGATGGTATATCGTCATAGTAACCGCTTGTTTGGCTGGTTCTCATTGCACCGATAGCAGTTACGCTCATTGTGCTAAAAAGAATCACAATAAATTTTAAAAAATTCTTCATTTAAAAACCTTTTTTGCTAAAACTATTCTCATAGAATTATTATAAAGGTTATTCAGGGAATTTCTCAAGGATTTAAGAGAGAAAAGGCGTTTTTTATAAAATTTTATGGCCGAGACTGGTAGGCTCAGGGTTTTTTGAAAAATTTACGTACACTGCGCTTATTTTTGTTGTCAAAATGGCCGAAGCCTTTTGCTCAAAAGAATTTTTATCTCCAGTCACAAAACATTCGAGCGACGAGGGAAAAGTTGCATTCTCTTCATTTGGGTAAAAATTTGCAAGCGCGAGCGTTTCATCGGCGGAAATTAATGTAACGTTATCACCCAAAACATAGTTAATTTCATCTTTTATGAGCGCGTAATGGGTGCAGCCTATAATAAGCGTATCAATCGAATGAGTTTTCATCGGTGCTAAATATTCTTCAAGTAATACTTTAATTTTTTCTCTATCAATTTTTGCTGCTTCAATAGTCGGTACTAATTCAGGGCATGCTTGTTCAATAATCGAAAACTGATTATTGAGGGACAAGAGCATTTGTTTGTGAGCATGGCGATCAATGGTGGCGGGCGTGGCAATGATGCCAATTTGCCCCGTTTTTGTTTGCGCGGCGGCTACTTGGCAGACTCTGTTCATCACGCCAATTATTTTTAGTTCGGGAAATAAGTGATGCAGATCGTCAAGCGCGATGGCAGATGAAGTGTGGCAGGCGATGATACAAACATCTATTTGTTTTGTTATTAAGAATGAAACTATTTGAGCGCTAAAAAGTTTTATCTGCTCAGCTGTTTTATTTCCATAGGGTAGATTCGCGGTATCTGCTACATAAAAATAATCGGCAGCATACGAATTCATTAATTCTTGAAGAACAGTTAGCCCGCCGATTCCTGAATCAAATACGCCAATTCTTTTTCTTATCAAATGATTTTCCCGTTTTTTATGCACGTTTTATAAATCTATATATGTGTGCCCAACGCATCCCCATAATGCGCGCATTCCCGATTGCAGATACGTTGAAGCATTTGGATCATATACTGTTATCTTCTTTTCAAGCATTTTTTGCAAACGAGGATCAAGCTTACTCCACTCTTGGGATAGTTTTTCGTTTGTAAGATCAAATGACCCTTTGTGATGCAGAGCGAGTATCATAAAACTCATTTGAATCGGAGAAAATGAACCATTATTAACGGCGTCCATGGTGTTTTTTAGAAAGCTTAAATCTGTAGATACAGCACCATTTCTTGATAATGAGGTGAGAGTGGTTTTATCGCTGAGATCCAAGTAAAGATTATTTTTTAGGTCTCTGTGGATAATAGGGGTTATGTCTCCATTATTCGCATTAAGAAAATAGATTTTTCCTTTATTGGTGAGCGCCATTATGCCAAAATCTAGGGGCTTAAAATTTGTTACGTACTCATTATCGAATGGTTTGATTTTTTTTATAAGTTTTTTTTGTTTGGCATCCCATAAATTCACGGTCGAATCACATGCAGCAGAAACCAAAAGATTTCCTTTGTAGGCGAGAGAACTTATTTGTGAAGAATGTGTTTGCTTTGAAATATGAGGATTATCTTTATCGTCAATATCCCAAAAAGCAATTTTTCCATTAGCAAGCCCGCCCGCAATTTGGGTATCCTGCTCACCAAATGCAACGCTCACTATGGTGCTATCAACCGATTTATCGTAACTCAAGATTTCTGCACTCGTAGTTTCTGGAGATTTGGCTGTTGGGATCTCCCAGATATTCACATTCGTATCGCGACCTACCGACGCAAAAAGTGTTTCTTTATGATTCAATACAAGATCGGTAACTGCTTGTTTCGTCTTAAAAACATTCTCGATTGTTCCTGACTTTGTATCCCAGATACAAATATTGCCTTCGTGGTCCGCTGAGATAAGTTGGTCTCCATCTTTAATAAATTTAAGACATGAAACCGTTCCACGATGTCCTTTCAAAGGTCTTTTTATTGGTCCATCTATTAGATGAATACTATCTTGATAGCCATTTGCCGAATATTTTGCGCAAGCTGCAAAGGAATGTGGTTCAGTAGGAAGTTCATAGAGATGCTTGGTGCACGAGAGTGGAGATTGTTCAACCAGAAAATTAACTATGGATGGATTTGCTTGAGCAAGTTGTTTTGATGTTTCAGCTTTATTGCATTGCAAGTTGATTAGCTCGAGGAGCTTTTTCGGATTTTTTTGTAAACCTTCTGAAAAGTCTTTTATAAATTTTTCAGAGAGGGAAGAATACTTGATTGTACCTTCAGTTAAGGGTGCGGGAGCAGTTTCATTTGTTTGTTCCATCGCAGATGAAAATGCGGAAATTAAAATAATGGGCAGTAAGATTATTTTTAGCATTTCTAAGCACCCTTAATGGAATAAAGTTACATTGTATTATGGCGCTTAATCATAATGAATATTGGTTAAAATGCCAATCTGCCAGAATTATTTTTATAAAACAAAACAAAAAAAGGGGCAGCAAAAATGCTGCCCCTGATAAAACGCTTTTTAAAACGTTTATTTTTTTAAATGCGGAAAGAAGAATGCAATTTCTTCTGCAGCCGTTTCAGGCGCATCAGAACCATGCACTGCATTTTTGCCAATATCGGTGGCAAACTGCGCGCGAACTGTGTGAGCTTCCGCTTTTTTAGGATCGGTTGCTCCCATCAAATCACGCCATGCTTTTATCGCATTATTTTTTTCAAGTGCCATAATAACAACCGGCGCTGAAGAAATGAACGTCGTCATTTCTCCAAAGAACGGTCTTTCCTTATGAACCGCATAAAACTCTTGAGCTTGTTTTGTGCTCAATTGTTTTTTTTCCATTGCGACGATCGTAAAACCATTGTTCTCAATAAGATCGATGATTTTTCCGCTGTTTTTCGCCGCAACTGCATCCGGTTTAATAATAGCGAGTGTTCTTTCCATACTGGTTATTCCTTATCATCGCCAGATTTTTGACGAGCTGCATGCTTTTCAAGCTCAATTTGCAAGAGAGATTTTGGCTTGATAGCCGGTTCTTCTGTGCGCATTTTGCTTGGCTTTTTCATCATTGCCGGTTTTTCACGCGGCATTTGATGGCGAGAAGATTGAACTTCTCTTTCTACAGGTTCTTCTTTTGTTTTCAAGCTCAAACCAAGTTTATGATCTTCTTTGGTGATCTTGATAACGCGGAACTCGCTCTTTTGGCCGACTTTAAGCACATCTTCTACTTTTTCGATATTTTGATCTGAAAGTTCTGAAATGTGTACAAGCCCTTCAATACCATTTGGAAGTTTAACGAATGCGCCGAAGTTGATGATTTTTGAAACTTCACCTTCAACGATGCTGCCAACTGGATATTGTTGTTCAATTGTTGCCCATGGATCTTGCGTTAGTTGCTTGATGCCAAGTGATACACGCTTATTTTGTTCATCAATGCCCAAAATAACCGCTTCAACTTCTTGTCCGCGTTTATAAACGTCAGCAGGATGCGCAATGTGCTCGGTCCATGAAAGATCCGAAATATGAACAAGGCCGTCGATTCCTGGCATTAACTGAATGAAGATACCGAAATCGGTAATATTCGTGATTGGCCCTTTAATAGTTTGACCAATTTTGAATTTCTCGCTCACTTGTTTCCAAGGATTATCTTGCAGCTGTTTAATGCTGAGCGACATGCGACGATTTTCTTTATCGATCGAAACAATAACCGCTTCAACCTCATCGCCTACTTTGAAATGCTTATGCAAATTCTCGATGCGGTCGGTCCATGAAATTTCTGAAATGTGGACCAAGCCTTCAACGCCTTTTGCGATCTCGACAAAGAAACCATAGTCAGCGATGCTTGAAATCTTACCTTTGACTTTCGCGCCAATAGCAAGACCGCCAGCAACTTTATCCCATGGATTTTCTGTAAGCTGCTTCATGCCAAGAGAAATCTTCTCGTTATCTTTATCAAACGAAAGGACTTTTACCGTAATTTTGTCACCGATGCGAACAAGTTCGCTTGGGTGAGCAATGCGGCCCCAGGTCATGTCGGTAATATGAAGCAATCCGTCCACGCCGCCGATGTCGATAAATACTCCGTAATTCGTAATATTTTTGACAACGCCTTGAATAACTTGGTTTTCAGAGAGTGTACCCAAGATCTTCTTGCGAGATTCGGAACGCAACTCATTAAGGAATTTGCGACGGGAAATAATAACGTTTCCACGTTTTTTATTAACCTTAATAATGTAAGCGGTAATTGGCTGACCAACAAATTGATCAAAATCAGCAACACGTTGCAAATCAACTTGTGAACCAGGCAAGAATGCCGGAATACCAATATCAACGCTCAAGCCACCTTTAACTTTGTGAGTAACAATACCTTCAACAGGTTTGCCTTCTTCAAAGAGCTTCATAATAGTATCCCATGCACGAAGCGCCTTAGCTTGTTCATAAGAAAGGCTGACGTTACCATCAACGTTTTCTAAATCTTCAAGCAACACTTCAATATCGGTGCCGGGAGTGATTTTTTGCAAATCCATTTTATTAAATTCATACGGAGGAATAAGTCCGTATGATTTGAATCCAATATCCACAAGAACGCCATCATTATCGGCGCGAATAACTTTTCCGGTAACGATTTTTCCTTGAGAAAGCTTATCTGTTTGGCTTTCATACAAGGAAGCAAGTTCGGTTTGTTGATCTTGATTGAGTTGGATTGATTCGTCTTGTGCCCATGACGTTTGTACTTTGCGGTACTGCTGCGGGCGCATTAATTCTTTGGACATGTAATCCTCTGATCGAGAGATGGTTAGAAGGTGAAACATATAACTATAAAATAATTAGAAAATAGCATACCAAGAGATTGACCAATTGGCAAATTTAGCTCGATTAGATCGATTTATGCGCGGCTCAGGTTTTTTCGGCTCTTAATTCTCTTGTTTTATGAGTAGAAAATGCGTAATTCTGAAAATTATTAAAGCTTATGAGCTCTGTTGAATCTATTAAAAAAAGAGGTTTGCGATGGCCAAATACGGCAAAAAATCACAAGCAAAAGTAAAACATGCGATGGAAGAGATGAAAGAGGGAACTCTAAAAAGCGGAAAAAGCGGCAAAACGGTGACCAACCGTAAGCAAGCTATCGCAATAGGTCTTTCTGAGGCTCGCGCAGAAGGAGCAAAGGTGCCATCTGCAAAAAAGAAAGCATCTCCTACAAAAAGAAAAGCTGCGCCTAAAAAAAAGGCCGCTTCAGCTAAAAGAAAAACAGCGGCACGCAAAACTGTTAGCCGCAAAAAGACGGTAAAAGCTAAAAAACGATAAAGAGGAGTTATGTTTATGATCGGATTAATTATTTTATTCCTGCTTTTGGCAGGTGCGACCGGATTTTTGGGTTTTTTCACGACGATGTTTGTAGGTGCAGGACTGCTTATTGTCAAAGTTCTGTTTTTTATCTTCGTCATTTCATTTATAGCTTCAGTGATTCGCCATCTAATGGCGCCACCCCCACCACACCATCACCACAAATAGCATCAAATAAAAGAGGCGCTCCAAGGCGCCTCTTCTCATTTAATAGAAGAATCTATTCGGCTGGATATATACATAAAAGCTTATTTACTGGCCAAATAAGATCAGTGCAGTCTTTGTTTAAACCCTTACGCCCTTTTGCGGCAAACGTTTGCTGGTCAGCATAGCCTGCTATTTGGTGAATTTTGTTTTGATAATAGTTGCGGAGTAAAACTAGCCCTAAAAAAGACCCAAAGGCAACCCAGGGGTGGTTGTATATACCAACACCTACTTGATATGGCGCCATGATAGGGCTAATTTTTATATTAAAACTCGTTTTTTCAGCCAACTGCTCTAAGAGAGTTGATGCTTCTTGGGTTGGAAACGCCTCAGCCAGGGGCGATTGGGTAGAAATAGCCAGTAAAGCTATTAAAACAATAGTAAAAGATCTTTTAAAAAACATGCGAATAACCTCCGAAAGTTCCATTTTATAGTAATTTTGCCATGCCATTTCCAGGGCAAAACCTCTATCCTTCATTCTAATCAATATTGTGAGCTTGTCAATTTCCCGGATTTTGTTATTCTAATAAAGAGGCTAAACAAGGCCTTTTTTATATATATATTTTCCTATCTGAAAAGATCGTAGCATATCGCTTCGATGTTATCCTCGTAAGGGATCACCAATAGTTGTACTAGAGTGGGCCTGCGGGGGCCTAGGATTACCTTACGCAAGGATACTTTATGAGTACAAATTCTCTTGGTTCTTTTAACGATTTTTCTCTCCACGCGCAGATTAAACAGGCTCTTACAAGCCTTGGTTTAACCACGCCAACCCCTATTCAAGCTCAAGCTCTTCCTGTGCTTCTTGATAATTCACGCACCCATTTCCACGGGCAAGCGCAAACAGGTACAGGTAAAACGCTCGCTTTTGGTTTACCACTTTTACAGGATATTGATCCTGCTATAAGAAAAGTACAGGCACTGGTTGTTGCGCCAACTCGCGAATTGGCCGATCAAATTTATCAAAGTTTGATTCAGGTAGCACGCTATCGCGGCATTTCTATTGTTCCTATTTATGGCGGTATGCCTATTGATCGCCAAATGAGAGAGCTTAATGCAAAGCCTCATCTTGTTATTGGAACACCGGGTCGTCTTAACGATCATATTCAACGCCGTACGCTCAGCTTGGCCGACATTAAAATAGTCGTTCTTGATGAAGCAGATACGATGCTTGATAT
The DNA here is from genome assembly GCA_016191325.1 of Candidatus Dependentiae bacterium. Classification (NCBI taxonomy): domain Bacteria; species Candidatus Babelota bacterium. The sequence continues at coordinate 1,123,006 of JACPOV010000008.1, forward strand.
GGGTTTTAAAGATGAAGTTGAAGAAATTATTAACATGACCCCAGCAAATCGCAGTATTTGGTTGTTTTCTGCAACGGTGAAATCAGGAATTAGCGATTTAATGAAATCGCATATGCCAAACCCTGTTTCGGTTCGCATTAACTCAACCAGCATTGCAAACGCAAGCACCAAGCAGTTTTATGCTGTCGTTTCTCGCCGTCAACGCTTTGAAGCACTTTCTCGTATTCTTGAAAGTGAAGAAGATATGTACGGCTTCATTTTCTGCCCAACAAAAATTATTACAGGCGAAGTTGCCGAATTACTCGGTAAACGTGGCTACAAAGCAAAGCCTATTCATGGCGATATGAGCCAATCTGCAAGAAATCAGGTTATTAAAGGATTTAAAAATCGCGAATTCAGCTTTTTAGTAGCAACCGACGTTGCAGCTCGCGGAATCGACGTTGCCGGTATTACCCACGTTATTAACTATGGCCTTCCTGAAGATCAAGAAAGCTATATTCACCGTATCGGCAGAACTGGCCGTGCAGGAAAAGAAGGCGTAGCAATTACTATTATTGATCCGCAAATGCGCTATCGTGTTAATTCGCTCGCGCGTCGTTATAATGTAACTATTGAACCGATGTCGCTTCCTACGGCTGAAGAAATAAACCAAAAACGTGTACAAAAAATTTACACAGCAATTACTCAGCAAGCTAGAAAAGAACTTTCAAAGCCAGCTGAAGTTGCACTCTCTGAGCAACTATCATCACTTTCTCAAGGTGAACTGATCAAAGCGCTTGTGAGCTGCTCGCAGCAACTTTATGGTGCAGTAGCCCAAGAAGGTGAAGATCTTAATGTCGCTCCTTCAAGCGATGATCGCGGTGGCGATCGTTCATACCGCCCAAGAAGATTTGGCGGTGGATTTAGCGGCAACAGAGGCGGCGGACGTCGTAGCAGCGGTGGCTTTGGCGGTGGTCGCAGTGGCAGCAGCCGAGGTTTTAGCAGAAGAATCTACGAAGCGTAATCCCTCGATACAATTTCTCGCTTCGCGTCGAAATCACTCGGGATAAATCTCGCAATTAAGCCCAGCGCAGAAATGTGCTGGGCGTTTTTTTACATCTATTCTGAAATTATCAAAATTAAATGCGCGCATCCCTCGATACAATTTTTAACGCGGTTAAAAATCACTCGGGACGAGCGCGAAGGAAAAGACTCTGATTAATAAAATTATAAAAACCAAATTAAGGTAAAAAAAAATAGCATCAATTGCGCTCGTCCCGAGTGAACGCCTTGCGTTTGTATCGAGGGATGAGTAAAAATAAAGCCTTAAAGAGGTATGTAATATGGACGAAGTATGTTTTCAGTCTGTAACTATTTGCATTTCCTCCGCTATAAAATAAATCAAAAAGAAATAGCGGTTTTCAAGGGATTTAAATTGTGGTAGTATCTAATACGTAGATTATTCCAGGTAAATGCGAGGTTTTTTTCATGTATAAATACTTTTATTTGTTGATTTCTCTCTTGGTTCCAGTTCATTTTTCTCATGCAGATGAACAAGTTATTATGCAAATAATGCAATCTGTTCCTTATTCTGTGGAAGATGCTCTCAAAGAATATAAATCTATCCAGCGTGAATATCACGACCTTAGAACAAGATTGAACGGCCAGTGGATAGCCCGGCGGGGTATCCAGGCTGGCTCAATTGCGATCATGGCAATGCCATTCTCTGAATTCAAAATTGAATCTTTGCGATTGAGTGAAAAAATTTTCGTTAGTGCTGCAAGCGTACTTTGTCTTTATGCCCAATGGCTTTTGAAGGTCGCTACTTATGATAAAACAAAAAAAAATATACTCAATATAAGATGGGATCTTAGATCGTTAGAAAAGCGTTCCGCTGATCTGGTATATTTAGAAGGTGGCAAAGAACTTCACGCAAATATTTGCAAAACCATCTCTGATTGCGATAAAGAAATAAATGCGATTGAAGCGTATGAGCAAAGAGGAAGTATAGCGCAGTGTTTTCTGCCGTAAAATATATACCGTAAATGGAGAATTATATGTTTCGGACGCTTAAAGTATTAGTAATAAGTATATTTTGCATAGTGAATCTTGCGTTCGCAATGGAATTGCCATTGCCGGTCGGCGCAATTGATTGGAACGATACGTTATCAAAGCGGTATGACAGCACCTCAGATTATATTGGGTCGTTGGTCGATGTGTGCAGATTCTTGTATGGCGCACCAAATCGAGCGGCGCTCATCAAATTTATACCAACATTTTATAAAGAGTATAAAGAAAAACGAAAAGAAACGCGTTGTGTTGACGATATTCTCAATCATGTAATTGAAAAATATCCTACTATTTTGGCACAGCATCGCAACAATCTCTATCGTCTTGCAAATCCGCACAAGCTTAATATTGAGATGGCAGCGATCGTGAATGAGTTAAAGAAGCGAGGAATGAAGCAAGCGCTCGTTTCAAATATTGGTGTTGATTCTTACAATTATATTAGCCAAAAACATTATCCGAGTTTTTTCAAAAACTTTGATGGTGGTTTTTGCAAAAATTTAATTGATCCAAAAACAGGAAAACCTTATAGCTCCTACGAAAAGCTCGATGCGCGCTTTTTTATAGGTTTGCGCAAATATTTGAACGACAATAATTTGATCAAAGATGGGCAAAATATTATTTTTATCGATGATAATCCTAACTATATTTCTGCCGCACAGGAATCTAATGACGGCTCACCAATAAAAATTGAATCTATTCAATTTAAATCTGGCAAGCAGGTTTGGAGTGAACTTCAAGCGCGTGGACTTTTGTCACAAGATGCTAATTTAAGCGACGCTATTCAAGATGTGGGCATTCGTTTTGGCATTAATTGATTTTGCAAACGGGTTTTCTTAGGCTGAAACTAAAAAAAGCGCCCCCTACAGATGAGGATCCCTCTTGAAGAAATTTTTTTATAGTTGTGCATTGATTATTGCAGGACTCGCGCTTGCTCTCTCGATCCAAAAAAAAGAATACACACCCGAAAATACGGTTATTGCTTGGGATTTCCATGATGTTATTGCTTATAAACCAATTGGCGCAATGACGTGGGAAAGCATCAGAGTTGTTAAAGATGCAAACAATCGTTGGGATTTAATTAAACTCATTTTCTCGCCCTCATTTATTAAAGAACTTTGGTATGGATTGGGGCAAACAAAATCTGGCGATCGCATGATTGAAGAGATTGTTGCGCTTCATCCTGCAGAGCTTGCTGAACATAAAGAAAAAATTTATAACATTGCCACGCTCCATTATATTAGCCCTGAAATGGTCGATATCATCACAAGTTTAAAAGCATTAGGGTATGTTCAGGTGCTTGCATCCAATATTGGCCATGAATCATTGATGAGAATGGAAAAAAATATCCTGAACTTTTTTTATTATTTGATGGATTGTTTTACGATGGCGCTTTGAAAATGGATGGAGAGCGTTACACCTATAAAGTAAAGCCTACAATAGAATATTTCCAAGCATTAAAAGAATTTTTAGTAGAGCACAAGTGGAATCAAGGGCAGATTATCTTTATCGATGATAGAAAGGATAATACTGAAGCTTCAGTAAAAGTCGGCATTGATGGTATTCAATTTGCAAGTGCTGCACAGTTACGGGATGAGCTTAAAAAGCGCGGTATTATTTTAGAAAATGAAAAAATTAGAAATGAACAAACGCAAACAGCGCAGTAAAAAACATGAGGTTTTATTATGAAACAGAGAAAAAATAGAATGATGATCATAGCGCTGTGCGCGATTAATCTTTTTACGGCAATGACGCATGCTGTTGAAGAGTATCGAAATTGGGATAATATTCTAATTTCCGAAGAAACGCTTAATTTTCCCAAAGATTTTGTGTGGGGCACTGCATCATCCGATTTTCAAATTGCGGGAAATCAAACTGCCAATGGAAAGTTTTCTGAAAATAATTGGACCCGTGATAAATTTCGCCCACAGCCGGGCATTGCGGCAGATCATTGGAATCGATACGAAGAAGATATAGAAAATATTGCAAAGGCCGGAATGCGCCACTATAGATTTTCTGTAGATTGGTCGAAAATCGAACCGAAAAAAGGTGAGATCGATCAAGATGCTATGGATCACTATGCTGCTATCGCGCGTGAGTGTAAAAAAAGAAATATTGAGCCAATTGTTTGTCTATTTCATCATGTTTGGCCTACGTGGTTTGCCGATCAAGGTGCATTTGAAAAAATAGAAAACAAAGAAGATTTCAAAAATTTCGCATATTATGTGCAAAAAAATATGCAATCTGCTGGCGTGCATTGGTGGATGACATACAATGAGCCAGTTGGAGTTGTACTCGAATCGTACTTACGCGGCAAATTGCCACCTGGGCAAGTTGGGCATTTAATAAAAGCAGGGCAAGTTTTGCGTAATATGCTTAATACGCACGTTGAAATATCGCAAGAGTTCAAGAAAAATGACAAAGATGCTAAATTCGGTATCGCCCATATTATGCAGCCACTCAATCCTTATCATGATTACAATCCGCTTGAAAAATCTATATGCAGTTATTTTGGTGGCTTAAATAATGATACAATTATTGAATTTTTCAAAACCGGTAAATTCAATTGGGGCGGATTGGTTAAAGATGAAAATAAAGCTGCTCCGGCCTCGATCGATTATTTTGGTTTAAATTACTATACGCATAGTTTGATTAAACAAAATATGAAAAAAACAGCAATCGCGTTTGGCGCAAGCAGTTTGGCAATTACTGGGCTTGTGCAAAAGGGATTGATTAAACCATCAACCGGATTAGGCCTGGGCGTTATTTCGGCCATTGTGAGCTCATGTTTGAGTTTATCGGTTAAATCCCATCGCGAGGGAACATCTGCTTCTGATGAAAAACAAATTTATCCAGAAGGGTTGAGAGGGTGTATTGAAAAAGCATCTTCTGCGGGTAAACCAATCTACATAACTGAAAACGGTATTAGTGATCGTTCTGGTGATAAACGCGAAGAATATATCAAAAAGCATCTTTATATTGTTTCAGAAGCAATTAAGGATGGTTATGATATTCGTGGCTATCATTATTGGAGCTTCATGGATCATTTTAGCTGGAGCACTGCAGGTTTTAAGAAAAAATATGGAATTTATGAAGTTGATTACGAAGGTAATACATTAACTCGTACATTACGCGAAAATGCAAAATGGTTTGTTGCACTGATGCGTAAACATACTGGCATGAATCCGATTAATTAATGATGAAAAATAAATTAATAGTTATTCTAATGGCTCTTAATTTTATTGCACCAACAAGTGACGCAATCGAAGATTATTGGAACTGGAATGAGCTTTCATATAATTATGATGCATCAAGATTTCCCGCTGGTTTTCTATGGGGAACTGGGTCTTCGGCATTTCAGCTTGAAGGAAATCAAACGGCGCGCGGCGAATTTTCCCAAAATTCCTGGACTCGTGAAACTTTCCGGCCTCAGCCAGGAATTGGCTGCGATCATTGGAACCGATACAAAGATGATATTAAATTAATGAGCCAAGCAGGTATTAAGATATATCGATTCTCCGTAGATTGGTCCAAGATAGAACCACAAGAAGGTATTTGGGATCAAGATGCTTTGGATCATTACGTTGATATTGCGCGCGAATGTTTACGCCAAAAAATTATACCTGTTGTCTGCTTACACCATTTTGTAATTCCTTGCTGGTTTGCCGACCTTGGTGGTTTTGAAAAAGTAGAAAATGCATATTACTTTGATAGATTTGCGCATTATGTTTTTGACGCAATGATGCCGATTGGTGTTCATTGGTGGATGACATTCAATGAGCCAACGGTAGTTGTTCTGGAAGGATATTTACGCGGCAATTTGGCACCGAGCAAAAGTGGGTATTTAATAAAAGCGGGCCATGTTTTAAAAAATATGTTGGACGCTCATGTGCGTATAGCAAAAGTATTTCATCAAAAAGACAAATACGCAGAAATTGGTATTGCGCATGTGATGCAGCCACTTCATCCTTATCATGATTATAATCCTCTTGAGAATGCGATATGTAGTTATTTTGGAAAGTTAACGAATGAAACAATACTTGAATTTTTCAAAACTGGTCATTTTAATTGGGGATCACTCGTAAAATCTTATAACCCAGAAGCATCTGAATCTATCGATTATATGGGCCTCAATTATTATACGCATATAATTATCAAACAAGATCAAAAAAAATCTTTGATTGCCGCAGCAGCTGGCGGCGCTTTATTTATTGCTCTTGCAATTACAGGCGTTATTAATCAATCAACCGCATTGCTTCTTTCTCCTCTGTTGCTTGCGGCAAGTTTTTTAGGATTATCTTCGGGTGCTCATCGTGAATTTGAAAAAATTAATCACGGGAAATCTATGTATCCTGAAGGTCTTTATGCATGTATAGAAAAAGCTGCAGCGGTTGGAAAGCCGATCTATATCACCGAAAATGGCGTGAGTGATCGTGAGGGAACGATCCGCGATGAATTTATTAAAAAGCATCTTTATGTCATTTCAAAAGCTATAAAAGATGGTTTTGATGTTCGCGGCTATTTTTATTGGTGTTTCATTAACGGTTTTGAGTGGAATGAAGGTTATGCGGAGCATTATGGTCTTTGTGACGTCGATTACGAAAATAAAACCTGTGAACGCATGCTCTCTGAAAATGCAAAACCGTTTATTAATCTAATGCGTGAACACGCAGCGCGTGCATAATAAGTTTGCAATTAAAATAATGGGCCACGTCGATTATGACGTGGCTTTTTTGTTTGCTGAAAGCGCTTTATACAGCAAAAGAAAAAAAATAAGTGTGCTGATAATATCGATTGCTAAGCTGATGCAATAGCCCGCAAAGCTTACATAGTTCATCGAATCAAAAAGATTTTGTGCTTTAAAAAGTTTGTTTATCGATCGCCATCCCATTTTGGCCAGCGTTATTGGATTTACATACGTTAAAAAAGCTTGCCAATAACTGGTGCTTGGTTTCGCTGGCGAAAGCGCAGAAAGCTGCGTACCAAAATAGACAGCGACTGCGGCCCAAGAAACTATACAGAGTATTGAAATATAAAGAACCATTCGCCAGCAAATTGCGCCTCCGTTTATGATAAGTTCTTTCAACCAGCCTATAATTGGAGTTCTTATTGTTTGGATACAAAGTATGATGCCGGAAATTGCTATAATGATCGTCGCTATCAATGCTAATTGGTCATACTCTGAGTGCAGATTTAACGCAAGGCCGTATTGCGCCGTTCGAGATTCCAAATAATTCTGTGAACTGGAAATAAAATGCCGATAAATCGAGAGTGCAGTGTTCGTAGGAAAAAGTCCGCTCCACAAAGTCAGCGCTAAAAATAAAGCAGTAAGGCTGGCAGAAAAAAAGGATGATCTGCCGATAATGCGCGATAATTTGATCATTTTTTTATTCCCCCCAGAATCTTTAAAATCAGCCATTGCATTTTTGATTCAGTAAATACAATACTGACATGTTGTGAATAAAAAAGAAAGGCAAAAGAGAACTCAGGCAGCGCTAATATGCGCTGCTATTACTTCTAAATACAGTGCGAGTTTGCCATAAAGATTAAGTGGTTGCATCAATTATTGATTTTCAGTGTCATTATTTGTATTGATAGAATGAAAAAAGAAGCAAAAAAATAAAAAGGAAAAAGATGAAGCAGATTATTTTTAAGAGTAGAAAAATTCTTTATATTCTATTATTGTGCATTTCAGTATTTGCAAAAGGCAATGAGCAGCTTGAATCAAACGATAAAATGTTAGGTTCTGCAACTGAACTCGTCACGAAAGAAGAATCGACGGCAATAGAACACGTCCTTGAACACATGCTGATGCGCACTGATGAGCCAAGTGAAACGTTACTCCGCGTTTGCAAAGTGATAGCCGAGGGTGGCCATATTTCCATACAGGATCTGAGTGAGCTCTTGCCGTCAATGATTGAATGCATGAAAGATGAGCAAGCGAGAGTAGCGCGCCCGGACGCGCCTGGAATTGGCAATGGAGCAATTTCGGGTTGCTGCGGATGTTGCGATTTTAGTCAGATAATAGCGATTCTCAATGCGATAAAAGCAAAGATTAATATTTTGATAGCATGCTGCGATGAGATCCGTTTCGATTTTCAGGCTACCTGGAGTATTCTGGCCAATCTGAATGTAACAGCAACTGTAGACCTCAATCCAGTATTTTCGGTAATTGATGCATGTTGCAATGGAACATTTAGCACGCTCGCAAATTTGAGTTTTACGGCGGTTGTAGATTTAAATCCTGTATTTACAGCACTTAATGCATGTTGCAATAGCACCTTCTCGATGCTGGATAAAATAGATAGAGAGGTAATAGGTACGTTCAGCGTTATTAATGCATGCTGCAATGGAACGTTTAGTGCAATAGCGGATCTTAAGTTATCGTTAACGGCTATTCAAGTGAATTTTAATCCGGTGTTTACGGCGTTGAATGCATGCTGCGAAAGCACCTTCTCAATGCTTGATAAAATAGATAGAGAGGTAATAGGTACTTTCAGTGTAATTAATGCGTGTTGCAATGGAACATTTAGCACGCTCGCAAATTTGAGTTTTACAGCGGTTGTAGATTTAAATCCTGTATTTACAGCACTTAATGCATGCTGCAATAGCACCTTCTCGATGCTTGATAAAATAGATAGAGAAGTAATAGGCACCTTCAGTGTTATTAATGCATGTTGTAATGGCACGTTCAGTGTGCTTGCGAATTTAACGGTAACTGCAACTGCCGATTTGAGTGGGGTGTTTACCGCATTGAATGCATGCTGCGAAGGAACTTTTAGTTCGCTGACTGCGTGCTGTAACGGCACCTTCTCAGCGATTGCTGATATTAAATCATCATTGACGGCAATCACGGTGAACTTCAATCCAGTATTTACTGCATTGAACGCATGCTGTGAAAGCACATTTTCGATGTTAGATAAAATAGATAGAGAAGTGATTGGAACGTTTTTATTAATGCGTGTTGCAATGGCACGTTCAGCGTGCTGGCGAATTTAACGGTAACTGCAACTGCCGATTTGAGCGGAGTGTTTACCGCGTTGAATGCATGTTGCGAGGGGACGTTCTCGGTGCTTGCAAACTTAACGGTAACCGCAACAGCCGATTTGAGTGGCGTTTTCAGCGCACTCGCTGCTTGTTGTGATGGCACATTCAGTTCACTGTTTGATATAAAGAATACGCTCACTGCATGCGGCGCTATTCCAATATTTACATCAACGGATATTACAGCATCGGGTAATTATTGTTTAGCAAACGATATTATTGGCACTATTACTATTTCATCGAGCGAAGTTCATTTGGATTTAAACGGGTTCTCCGTTATCGCTCCAGGCGTTGCTTCGGGCGTTGGGACAATTAATATTGCCAACGTTGATAATGTATCAGTACGCAATGGTCAACTGTATGGGCTGGGTATTATAGCTAGTAATTGTAATGATTTAACGTTAGATTCGATTAGATCATTTTCATGCAGTAATGCGGATATTGATTGTTCTGCAATCAATGGACTCGCGGTAACCAATTATTCCATTTTTAACCATTTTAGAGATAGCAGTATCTGCGTCACATCCGCTTCGAGTAACAATCTTTTATTTAAGAATTTCAGTATAAATAATTCGCGGTATGCCAATGCCTTTGCTATGGACAGTATCGATACATGCCAAATAATCAATGCTGTTTTAAATAATCCCGGCGTTTCAAGTGCTGGTACGGCAGCTTTGAGCAACATGCGCAATCTCAGTTTTGCCAATATTCTGTCGCAAGCCGGAGTAATATCGGTCACTACCGGAACTGCAATCACAATGGAAAATGTACAAATGGCTGGCTCAACGAACGGTCTGGCTAGTCTTGCTAATATTCGGGATGTCAGCATAGTAGATTGTACCTATTTTGATAGTGTGGCATTGGTTCCTGTATGCTCAATCATCACAGGCACTAATATTGTAATTAGAAATCTAAATGTAGAAAATTGTTCAGCATTGAATCTATTAAGCCTGGTGCCAGCAATCGACGTGATCTTTGAGAATGTGAACGCATCAGAATGTGTTTTCTCGAGTGAAGCTATTTCGGCTAACAATGCGGCTTTTGGTGGTACCGCTCTTGGTGCTCAGTTCACATTTGATAACGTTACGATTAATAACTGTACGCTACCAAGAGCAATAAATCTGAATCTGGTTTCGGATGTGGGTATGAGTAGATTTAAAGTCACTCATAACTCGTCGACAATTACCCCAATCAGTTTTGCAACTATGGACTTAGCGCCAAAAGTGTTCATCGATGATTGCATTTTTAGTGATAATAGCTCATCTGCGGTAGCGACTGGAAATATAATTTTGGCTACCGATTGTGATGCTACAAGGATTAATAATGTTGTGATCGAAAAAAACACCTATGCAGGAAGTCAAAATGGTATCGTTTTGCAAAGCTTGATGCTCACCGTATCAGCGGCTGAAATTACCAACTGCCGCTTGGAGAATAATAGTATTGCTGGGGATGGTTTACCTGAATGCAATCTTATACAAGTCAGTGGGATAGCTAATTCGATTATTGCTAACAATAATATAAGCGGCAACACTATAATCCGCGGTGACTTCGGTGCTGCTAACATCTTCCATGGTATTTTAAATGCTGGATCTGTTAATGCAATCATAAGAGAGAATACTCTTCTTGGGAATCTCTGGACGACATCAGTAGATTGTAATTTGATTGAAACGACCACGGCTGCTTCTATTGAATATAATACAATAACTGGCAACGTAGTCGGTAATGATTTAATTGGGATATCTGCTGCCTCAGTCGATCACGCGATTATTAGAGGAAACGTTGTTAATTTTAATCGTTGCGGGGCTTTCCCAATTGCAACAGGATCTGGAGCTGCAACAGGTATTGTAGCTAGTGGTGCTGATGTTGTAGTCGAAAAAAATATTCTCAATAGCAACATTGGAGGTGCTGGGGGTTCTATTGGTCTTGATGTAGCTGGCACATCGATGGTTACCATGAACGAAGCTCAGGGGCACACGCAGGACTATCGAGCGCTAGGCGGATTGGTCATCCCAATTGCGCAACTAAGTTATGCTAACGGTATTATACTTCCGATTCCTTCAAATGCACCACTTTCTTCTTATCACAATCTTGAAATGGTTTCGAACGCGCTCACGCCTCCGTGTGATATTTGTACTGTATTTACGGTTCTTGCCAATCTTAGTATCACTACAACGGTTGATTTCAGCCCTGTGTTTACTGCTTTGAATGCATGTTGCAATGGTACCTTTAGTGTTCTTGCGAACCTCAATTTAAATTTGAGTCCAGTATTCACGCAAGTGGCTGCCGGATTTAACGGCACTTTCAGCGCACTTACCGCCTGCTGCAATGGCACATTCTCTTCTTTGGCCGATTTAAGAAGTAGTTTAACATGCCAAGCAGCGCCAATTACTGCCCCAACTAATATCGTCGTTTCAGGGCCATATTGTTTGCAAAATGACATTGTAGGTACAATCACTGTTAGCGCGAATAATGTTTCTATAAATATGAATTCGCGTCGCTTATTGAATGGGGGTATTCAGGTAAGTGGCGTTCGAAATATCAATATTTATAATGGTGTTATTGATAATGGAAACGGCGCACTTGTTTCAAGCTCCACGGCTGTTACATTCGATCATGTTGAAATAGTTAACGTAGCGGGCCCTTCAGGTGTTGCTATTAACATCGTCAATTCGGACGACGTACTTTTCAATCAAGATACAATTCACGCACTCACTGGGCAACTATTTATAAATACTTCTACCGGAGCTCGATTTGTCAATTGCGATATTTTTGATAATACGATTACCGGCACTATTGTTAATATTTTGAGAGCAGGCGGCGCACAAATGGCTGGTTGCCGATTGTATAATAACAGTAGCCAAAATACGATTGGTGTCGGAAGCAGCTCAAATACGATCGTGCAAAACTGTAACTTCCACGATAATGCGATCACCGGTTCGATTATTGCAAGTGCGGGAAATAATAATACAACGCTCATCGATAGTTGCATTCTTTATAATAATAGGTCAACTGATGGATTTATAGGAATTGGAATTGCAAGTACTGATGGGGATATAGCGGTGCAAAATTGCGATATTAATGGCAATCGTGCAGCAACGGGAATATTTTCAGCGATCTTTAACGCCGGTTCACTTTCAACAATTCGCAATAACCTGATTCGCAATAATACGTTAACGGGCGGCACGTCATTCAGCATTTCTGATCATACTAATCCATTTACTGCAACAATTATTGGCAACCAAGCAGATAATGGCAGCGCAACAAACTATGATATTTCGCCTGGTGCAATATTAACTGCATCACTTATTAAAACGACCGCAACGCTCATGATGCCAGCGACCACTTTCCATAATCTACTTTTATTGCCATAAAAAAGCACTAAAAAGCCCTTTGCATTTGCGAGGGGCTTTTTAGGGATTATGGTTTCTTGCGTAAGCGAACGCACCATGGTATAACGATTAAAAATTGAGCAAAAAAAAGGTTCAAGGAGTAGTGAATGCGTCTTAGAGAATATGCGTTATTAATTTATGCATTACTAGTTTGCAGTGCGCCGTGCAGCGCAACGCAATTAACTATTTCTCAGCCCGGCTCGTATCAATTAGGTAGTAATTTTTTCGCAACGCCTGCTGCGCCTAACGATAATTCAATTGTTATTGCGGCAAGTAACGTCATTTTAGATTTTAACATTCATAGTATTTCCCAAATTAATACGACGACCGGCTTTAATGGTGTCCTTATTAATTCCAATGTGCACGATGTTATCATTAAAAACGGCATTATTCAGAACATCACTGGTACTGGTATAATTCTTACTGGAAGCAATGCACGTATTAAGATTATCGACATGTCGTTTGAAAATTGCGGAGCTGGAGGTTTGCTTGCTAACGGATTGACCGGAACTATTAATGATCTTGATATTCAACGATGCCAATTCATTTCATGCGGAACTACTTTTACAAACGCGCGCGTGGCGGATCTGCAAAACTGCCAAGGATCTAGAATAGCGGACTGCGTTTTTAGTAACGCGATTAATAATGGCGGCACTGCTACGGCTATTACCATGAGTAATTGCACCGCTTGCGATGTGATTAATACCGCCGTTGAAAATAATGCGAACAACTCAGGCAACTTTGTAGCAATTTCACAAACCCTCAATAATGCATGTGGATTAAAAGGAGTTGCAGTGCGCAATAATACTGCTGCTCTTTCCTTAACCGGTTTCTTGCTCAACGAAGTTTTTGGCGGGATATATACCGCTTGTTCATGCATTGGAAATATCAATGGTAATGCAAGTTTAGCAACAACATTTAGCGGATTTTCTATTATCAATGCAACCAATGGGTTCAATATTTTTTCTGGTTGCTCGGTCATTTCAAATCGGGCGAGCGGCACTATTGCCAATGCAGGTTTTTCAATTACCGGTACCGGCAATGTTTTTTTAAAATGCATTTCAAATGGCTTAGCAAGCACTGGAAACAATTCAGTTGGATATTTAAATATCGGCACCGGGCCCCAAACATATGTTGAATGCATAGGATCTTATAATGTGTCGAGTGCAAGTGCGACAGGTATGATTGAGACAAATTCGACAAATTCGCTTATTGTTCGCTCCTATTTTGGGCGTAATATTGGGGCAACTGCTGCCACTTCGTTTGGTTACGCACAGCCAACTACCGCCTCGCGTATTTCGCTTTGTGAGAATGTTGCGTTTAATAATGGCACGACCAGCGCTAATCAATTTTTGAATGTGGCAGCTAGTGCGACTTCTGCGGTAAGCTTCAATACGATTAACGCTACAGGAAATGCACCTTGGACTAATTTAGGGGTAAGTACTTAACGATAAAAAGGGTGAGATGAAAAAAGTTATATTATTCCTGCTGGTAGCTTTTAATAGTTCCAATGGAACGCAGCTAACAATAGCGCAGCCTGGCGTTTATCAACTCGGATCAAATTTAACATTGACCCCAACTGCTTCAAACGATCAAATAATCAGAATTAGTTCCAGCGGGGTAGTGCTCGATTTTAATGGCCATTTTATTTCGCAGCTCAATACAACAACCGGAATCGATGGCATCTTAATTGACTCGAATCTTTCTGACGTCACGATTCAAAATGGCGTCGTTCGGCAAGTCACTGGAAATGGGTTATCGATAAGTTCAACTACCACGAATATTACTATAACTAACATGACTTTTGAGACGTGCGGCACAACTGCAATTACCGGTACGGTAGTAAAAAATCTTTACATAAAAGATGTTTATTGTGTCGGTTGTTGTTCAAACAGTACAAGCACCAATGTGGTATTACTTACAAGCGTGAGCAATGGTTCTATAAAGAATTGCGTAATCGATAATACCATAAATACATCACCTGGTACTTTTTCAGGAATGCTTATTAACGGATGCAATGCATGTAATTTTGAATCGGTTACTATACAAAATTGTTCTGCCGCTGGAACCGCCTTTAATGGGTTGAATGATCAAATCTGCGTAGGCTGCCAATTTTTTGATGTTAACGTAAAATTTAATCAAGCCTCTGGCAATTTTAATGGATTGAGCACAACATCAACGTATGGCATTTACACTGATTGCTCATGCGTTGCAAATACCGCTGGCGGCCTTTTTAATGGCTTCGTTATTCAGCCAAACGCAAGTCTTTGTGTATTACAACGGTGCCTCGTTAACAATAATATAAATAATGGCGTCACAGGATCTGGGTTTTTAATAAGTGGCTTTTCATGTACTTTAATTGACTGTATTTCCAGCCATTTATTCAACCCATCAAGGAATACAGCTTCTGCTGGCTTTCTGCTCCAAAGCGGTGGCGCGGCAAATACGTTGTTAAATTGTATCGGCACTCAGCAGAGTGATAATACCGTGTACGGTATGTTTGTAAATAGTACTCAGCGCCATGCGGTTCTTGGGGGAATCCTCATGAGAGATGTGGGCGCAAGTGATCCGACCTCATTTGGCGTACTAGAGGTTTCGGGAATTCAAAACTTATATGTTCGACTGGTTGCTTATAACAACGGCCAGACGCAGACACAGCAGTTATTTAACGTTGCGGCCGGATCGGTCAATACTATTCCAGCGGTTCAAACGAGTAATATTAACAGCGCAACATTACCGTGGAGTAGTGTGCCTGTAGCGAATTAATACTGGTAAAAAGTAGGAACGTGATGAAAAAAATAGTAATAAGCACGGCAATAGCCAGCATGGTATTCATTTGTGCCAAACTTTATGCGCCGAGTCTGACCATTTCTCAGCCAGGATTTTATCAATTATCGCAAACATTAGCTGCGTCACCTTCAACTCCCGGCGACGCGCTCATCTTAATCGCTGCCAGCAACGTGGTTCTTGATTTTCACGGTAATCCAATCGTGCAAAATAATGCTACTTCCCCTATTGATGGCGTGCGTATCAATCCAGGATTAACAGACGTTACGATTCAAAACGGTGTTATTCGCAATGTCACCGGCAACGGTTTATCAGTTACTTCGAGCGATACGCAAATTCAGGTTATCAATATGATGTTTGAAAACTGTGGCGCTACGGGAATTTCTGCAAACGGTTCTGCTGGCTCTATAAACAATATTGGCATCTCCGGATGCAAATTTATTGGTTGCGGATCAAATAGTACTTCAACTACAATTCTTGCATTAGTTAGTTGTATCGATGGATCGATAAATGAATGTGAAATTGCTGGATCATCCAACAGTTCAACGACAACGTTTGCTCCATGTTCCATTTTAAGCAGTTCTCTCATAACGATAAATGATTTGCGCATTGAAGATAATGTGTCCACGGCGAGCGCTTTTGTCGGATTGGCAGATTTTAGTAACACGGCATGCACATTCAATGAGGTCATCGTACGCAAGAACCTCGCTGTGACCAGTACTTTTAACGGATTTTTAATAGTATCTTCTGGTAATCTCTATTCCAATTGTTTGTGCATGAGTAATTCAAACGGTGTAAATGGTGCTTTCTATGGCTTTGCGATTACGGGATCAAATAATGCGCAGAATAATATTTTCCAAAATTGCGCCGCTATGTCTAATGTCTCAGTGGCGCAACAAGGTCTTTTTGGATTTTATATCGATGCCCCCAATAATTCCTTTTTTAATTGTTTTGCCTTAAGCAATACTAATTTTAATCAGGATACTGGCACGACGCCTGTTGGAGGGTTGACCAACGTATTTGCTTCAACCGTGGGATTTTATGTAACGGGGCCGGTCGCTAATTTCATATTTTTTGATGCATGCATTGGCGCTAATAATATTGGCAGTACGGTCGTAGGAAATACCGCAGGAATTATTTTGCAGCGACTGAATGGAATAAGTAGCGCAAATAATGCTTGTCGGAATGGGATTTTTTTTAATAATTTAGGCGTCAATGCAGGCGTTTCATCTCGTGGAATCATAAGTCAAACCAATAGCTTTTCATTGTTCACGCGCAATGTTGCCTATCAGGGGAGCACGGGCAGTGCCCAAAGCCCAATAACTGGCATCATAGGCACTTCGTTCACTACGCCAACTGCCCCAGCGACCGATAATATGAATACGGCTCTCATTTATTGGACAAATTTGAATATTATTGCGTGAAAAATTACTGCAAAAAAGAAAGAGTTTTATGAAAATCAATTTATTTAAATTATCATTCATTGCGCTCTTGTGCGCCACTGCGCCTAAAATTTGCAGTACGCAGTTAACTATCACTCGTCCAGGTTTCTATCAACTTGGGGAAGATTTTCTTGTATCTCCAACCGCAAATGGCGATGCGGTGATAAGGGTCGCCTCAAGTGACGTGACCATTGATTTCAATGGCCATTTTATTTCGCAACTGAATACCACTCAAAATATTGCTGGCGTTTTTATTAATCCTGCGCTCAATGATATTGTTATACAAAATGGTCTGATTCAAAATATCTCGGGCACCGGAATCGTGGTAACTGCATCTGATATGCGTATCGAAATAATTAACATGACGTTCACTAATTGTAGCGCCGCGGCACTCGTGGCAGATGGAACGAGCGGCACCATTAATAATCTGGAAATTCGTAGCTGCATCATGAGCGGCTGCTGCTCGAATGGTACCGATCGTAACGTGGTGCTTCTTTCACGTTGTAACCGTTCGCGAATGCTTGACTGCGTGCTTGATAATACTGTTAACACTTTGATTGGAATCAACACGCAAACTACTCAGTTTGCAATGCTGAGTCTTGCTTCATGCAGTATGTGTACGTTTAAGAATATATGGATACAAAACAATTTTTTTAGAGCTTTTGGAGCAACGGGCCAAATTCCCAACGTTAGCCTCATCCAAGAATCGGGCGACAATAACTGTGAATTTGATTTTGTATTAATACGCAATAATCAATGTTTTAATACGGGCACTCTTGGCGCGAATAATCGTTTTAATGGATTCGCCGCTCCCTCGGTTTGCGATTCTAATAGATATGTAAATTGTCAAATTGTTTCAAATGTTATGGCAAATTCTCAGTCGCAAGATATGAACGGTTTTTTTGGAATATGGACAAATTCAATTTTTGATCGTTGTTTTATAGTGAGTTGTTCGGCTACAAATAATTTGGGATTAAATGGGCTGAGAACGATTAATGGATCGAATGCAAACGTGTTCAATGGCTGTTGCGCCATTGGAAATAGTAGTTTTCCTATTACCGGCGCGACTGATGGATTTAATTGTCCAGATACGAACTCCTTATTTAAGAGTTGTATAGCGGCATATAATACTTCTTCAGTAAATACAAGTCTCGGATTCAATCTGCCACAAACACCGGCGCATGTAGTGCTTTATGAGAATATAGCGCATCGAAACCAAGGACCTACTAATGCAGGCTCGATTGGTTTCTCGTTCAGTGGAACACGCGCCTCTCTAGTCACGAGAAATATTGCATATAATAACGGAACAATTGCTGCAAATCAGTTTGTTAACGTAAATTCCGGATCTCAAATTCAGATCACGAGTGATTTGATACAGACGGTAACGGCGCCATGGAGCAATTTAGCAATTTCGCAATAACAGATAATCCCTGATTTTAATAATTCCCTTGTATTAGTTTGTTGATTTTTTACCTCGTAGCTGAGTATTTGATAGAGAGAAATAAAAAGAAGCAAAAAAAGGATGATGATGAAGCAGATTTTTTTTAGTAGAGGTCGCGAGATTATAATTGGGATTTTACTGACGTTCTTTGGAGCGGCATTTGGCAATGAACCCAATCAAGTAGCCGGTAAAGCGGGTTCTGCCGCCCAGTTCGTCACGCATGAAGAATCGACGGTAATAGAACATGCGCTTGAACATATGCTGATGCGCATGGCGGAAAATAATGAAGAGCCAACTGAAAGTATATTGCGGCTTTATCAAGCAGTAACAGAAAAAACCGAAATTAAAATAGAAGATCTCAATGAACTGCTGCCAGTAATGCTTGAATGCATGAAAGCTGAGCAAGAAAGAGCAGCGCGGCCAGATGCGCCTGAT
Organism: Candidatus Dependentiae bacterium; assembly: GCA_016191325.1. Classification (NCBI taxonomy): domain Bacteria; species Candidatus Babelota bacterium. The sequence goes on from JACPOV010000008.1 coordinate 1,141,590, forward strand.
GCACTGGGCAACGGCGCAATAAGCGGATGCTGCGGATGCTGCGATTTATCTCAGATTCTGGCGGTGCTTGGCTCAATACAAGCAAAATTAGTAATAATAAATAATCTGATTGTGGAATGCTGCGATGAAATTCGTTTCGATTTTCAAGCAACATGGAGTATTCTCGCGAATTTGAATGTGACTGCAACAGTAGATTTAAACCCAGTGTTTTCAGTTATTGCTGATTGCTGTAATGGTACCTTTAGTACGCTTGCAAATCTGAGTTTTACTGCAGTCGTAGATTTAAATCCGGTATTTACCGCGCTTAATGCATGCTGTAATGGAACATTTACGGCGATCAATAATGTAAATAATAATGTGATCGCAACATTCTCTGTGCTGAATCAAATTATTATCAATCAGCAGGGTACGTTTAGTGCGATTGACGCGTGCTGTGATGGAACTTTTAGTGCTATAGCAGATCTTAAATTATCGCTGACCGCAATCCAAGTAAACTTCAACTCAGTGTTTACCGCACTGAACGCATGTTGCAATAGCACTTTCTCAATGCTAGATAAAATAGATAGAGAAGTGATTGGCACTTTTAGCGTTATTAATGCATGCTGCAATGGCACATTCTCAGCAATAGCAGATCTTAAATTATCGCTGACCGCGATCCAAGTGAATTTCAATCCAGTATTTACTGCGCTCAATGCGTGCTGCAATGGCACGTTCTCAATGCTCAATAAAATTGACACAGAAGTAATTAGTACATTCTCAGTATTGAATACGATTATCATAAATGAACAAGGAACGTTTACGGCGATCGCTGCATGCTGCAATGGCACATTCTCTGCAATCGCCGATATTAAATCATCATTGACGGCAATCACGGTGAACTTCAATCCAGTATTTACTGCATTGAACGCATGCTGTGAAAGCACATTTTCGATGTTAGATAAAATAGATAGAGAAGTGATTGGAACGTTTAGTGTAATTAATGCGTGCTGCAATGGCACGTTCAGCGTGCTTGCGAATTTAACGGTAACCGCAACCGCTTGATATAAAAAATACGCTGACGGCCTGCGGCGCTATACCGATTTTTACATCGACAGAAATTACGATGTCTGGTAACTATTGTTTAGCGAATGATATTATCGGAACGATAACGATTTCATCAAATGAAGTTCATTTAGATTTAAATGGTTTCTCGATCATTAGCACAGACACAACGGGAATTGCTGAAATTCCTACGCCTCCGTTTATTATTCAATGGGGTGCAATAAGTATGAATAATGTTGAAAACGTATCGGTTCGTAACGGTCAGTTATATAAACTCGGCATTTTTGCGAGCACATGCACAAATGTACTGATCGATTCGATAGCCTCCTTCTCTTGCGGAGTGCCGGATATTAATTGTACGGGAATGAATCGCCTAAGCGTGTCTAATTATTCAATTTTTAATCATTATGGTTTTTCTTCATGTGTAAGTGCAGAACTAAGTAATGATATTTCATTTGAAAATTTTAATGTGAATGATTCGCAATATGCCCAAGGATTTACTATAATTTCTATTGATAATTTTGAGGTAGAGAACCTCTTCTTAAATAATCCCAGCACGCCAAGCGCGACTATCAATGCCTCGTCTATCGCTGCCACGAGCGTCACGAATTTAAGTATTAGAAATGTAATAACCGAAGCTGGTGCTATATTCGTTGTAACATCTACAGGTATTATAATAGAAAATGTTCAATCAAGCTTATCGACAAATGGTTTTTCTTTTATGAACAACGTTCGAAACGTTAGCATAGCAGATTGTATATGCAGAGATTCTGATGTTGTGGGCGGCGTGCTGCAAAATATTGTTACGGGAACCAATATCCGAGTTTCAAATTTTAACGTAGAGAATTGTGTTGGGAATGAAGTAATTTTAGCCACAGATATTACTAACTGTGTATTTGAAAATTATAATGCTTCAGAATGTGTTTTATCTGCTCCTGCTATTGTGGTAGATAATACCTCTTCTGGAACGACTACTGGTGCTCAATTAACATTTGATAATTGGACATTAAATGAGTGCGCGCTTATTTCAGTATTCAATATCAATACCGCTCCAGATATTCAAATTAGCAGATTTAAAGTTACAAACAATAACTCATTGAGTTCGATTAGTTTTGCAAGAGTTACAAACTCGCCGAAAGTAATTTTTGATGACTGCATTTTCTCCGATAATGCATCAAACACTGCTGACAATATCATTACTGCTCAGGCTAGTGATTTTATCAGAATTAATAATGTTGTGATTGAAAACAACACCTTTGCTGGAGGCCAAAACGGAATTGTTTTTAGTGCGGGCGTTCTATTAACAGTTACGGGATGCGAGGTGACAAATTGTCGAATAGAGAATAATGCTCTCAATACATCCGGAATACCTGTCGTTTCATTAAATTTGATCGAAGCGACGGGCGTGCAGAGCTTGAACGTTTCTGGTAATATTATTAACAATAACGTCATCAATGCTGTTAGCGCATCAGAAAATATTATTATAGCTGATTCAGCTTCTACTAATGCGACTATAACGAAAAATACAATCAATTCTAATATGTTTAACGATGGCATTAGTTCAGTCGCTTCTTATATTAATACTTCAGCTGTAGCGCTTATTGAAGACAATATAATGATCGAGAATTCAAGCAGCACCGGTGCTGCGTTTGGAATTCAAGCAACTAGTAATGCGATTGTTAGAGGAAACGTTCTTAATTTGAACCAGTGCCCGCTTCAGATGATTGGAATAAGTGTGGTCGGAGAAGACTCGGTTATTGAAAAAAATATAGTCACACGAAATATAGGATCTACGAGCACTGGTATTCAAATAAGCGCAAGCAGGGGTATGGTTACGATGAACGAATCCCAGCAACATACAAATAACTATATTACAACTGGTGGCTTAATTATTCCGATTGCTGAACTGAGTTATGCCAACGGGATAATAGTACCAGTTCCTGTAGATGCTCCTCTATCTTCTTATCATAATCTTTCAATGGTTCCCCAACCGCTCAGTTATGTATCTACATTTTCGTTGATTCTTGAACTGAAAGATACACTAACCGTATGTGGGATTCCAACTCCTATAAGTAGCTCAACTGTAATTACGCAGTCTGGCACTTATTGTCTTACTCAAGATATCGTGGGAACGATAACTATCAATGCAGACAACGTTATTCTTGATATGAATAATAAACAGATCACGGGTGCAGTTCCCTTGGTCATCAGCTCCCATCAGAACATCTTAGTAAAGAATGGACGGATTACTAGTCCTGGCGTTGGTGGTCAAGGCATTCAGATATCTTCGTGTTTCGACGTAACCTTTGATAATATTCTGCTGAGCACTATTACTAACACTGCATTGTCAATTTCAAGTTGTGAAAATGTGCAGGTGACTAATTGTGTTTTTATTGGGTGTGTACTGCCAATAAGTATTGCATCTTCAATTGATACGATGTTAAAAAACTGCACTCTTCGCGATAATACCGGACGAACAACCGCGGGGGGCCCTACGTCGCAAACAGTCTTGATAATTGGATCCACCGGCACCGTTATGGATAACTGTGTTTTATTTAATAACACAAATTATGATACGATTACTGCCGTATCGGCATCCACTAACACCATCCTTCAAGATTCATCCTGGTATTCTAATAGCGTCTTCCTTCAGTCCGGCGGAAGCGCTGCCAATTCTCCACGGATTATTCTCTCTGCAAATAGTAGTAATACAGTGATCGAGCGTTGCGAAGTGAATGATAATTCAGCGCCGGTAGGTGGTAGTAATCTGTATGTCATAAATTCATTAACTGGTGATAGAACATGTCTCATAAGACATTGTACTGTGGCGCGAAATACTCCTGGAGCTGCAGCAAATTTATTTGGTATAGCAGCAAACGGATCAGGAGTGGTTTCCAAAAATACCATTTTTGGTAACACCTATGGGGCTGGCAGTCCGATTCAAACAGTAGCCGGCGCTGCTTTGATCATACAAAATAAATATGACAAACCGGCTTCTGGCGGCGTGGTTGCGGAATACAATTATAGTACTACTGTAGGGGTTGGAGGAATCTCGCAACCGCCATTGTCCCCTTTTCACAACATTGTTCAGGTTTAAAGCGACAGGCTTATACTAAAAAGGGCTCTCTCGAATTCGAGAGAGCCCTCTTTGCAATTGCACACAATAAATAACTAAAAAGACTATTTTTTTATAAACTCAACTACTAATTGAGACCAGCTTTCCATATTTGGAAAATAAGTCCCTAGCTCTTCAAGCGAAAGTAGTTCTCCACTTTTGAGTTCAGATTTTACTGAAATGTTTGGCGTTTTTCCTTGAAGCAAAAATACAAATCCGATGTGCACTTGCCCGACAGCGTTTGAATCATCATTTAAAATGCCAAGCGGTTTGATGAAGAACTCATCTAAATAATTCACTTCTTCATGAAACTCGCGACGTGCCCAGTCAAAAAGAGAATCGGTTTCCATATCTTCTTGGCGAATATGGCCGCCAATGCCGAGCGAGTATTTGTTTTGAAGACGCTTTTCGGTCGCTTGCGCCGTTCGCTGCATTAAAAAATAGCGCCCTTCGTGCTCAAAAACGAGATAGGGGATAATTTGTTTGTAAGCTGAATCTTGCTCCATCAATGAGCGGGGCAAGAATTCTTTATGTTGTTTGATAATTGCTAGATAATCATCAAAATTAACCGCTTTTAATCCATTCCAAGCAGGTTGGTGTTTAAAAATTTCTGCGCGGGGAACAACAAGAATAAGCTCATCTTGTTTTTGAGCTAATTGAGAAGGGGTAATTTGGGTTTGATTTACCATGGGTAATCCTTATTGATAGCGCTTGCACGCTTAGTAGGGGAAAATTATATAATTTTAAGTTAAGCAGAAATTATTTTTTTTGTAGAGATAAAAAATTATATAAAATAATGGCTTTATTTACCGCGGGCAAGTGCTACCGCATAATTAAAATCCATAAAATAATCTTGCCAGAATTTATCGGTTGATGAATAGCTGTTATCATAGACAAAGTAATCGATGAGCATTTCTCGCGCGCGAACGATTTCTTTTAATCTTTTTCTATTTTTTGGGTCAGCAACAGTTAAAAAAAGGAGCTCTAGAGCCCTTTCAAAGGCATCGCGGCTATATTCAAGATTTCCTTTATCTCTCCATCGGATCGTTCGTTCAATGTCGCTACCAACATTTGCTAATTGCTCCACGAGAGGAAGTTCAAACCAACGCCCAGCTGCAAGCCCATCGTGTCGCATCGTCATTTTTGTATCCATTTGTTCACGATTAATACAATTTTCTCTCTAATTTTTGGATCGTTTACTGATCGGCTACTATTGCCATGCGAAGGGCGCAGGTTTATCATGGAGTCAAATTCGATCCAGTCTGTCGTTTCTGCTAGGCCGGGATGTATATTGATACCCCAAAGATTCTCTTGTTGCGATCCGTTTTCTAAAAGGAGCATTTCCTCATCAGAGTGTAGTTCTGCGTCGATCGCTATAATCTCTTTTTCAATATCAACGACCGCTTTTACTAAACGATGATACATCTTCTCGGACATTTTTTTTAAATCGGCAATCGAGATTTTTTCTTTTAGAATATACATAGAGTTCCCAAAATGGCCTTACAACTTTTTAACTCACCCAACACAAATCTATCATAGCACATGTCATAGAATTTGTACCGCGCTTTATGATCATGAAAAATCTGCTATAGTAACTAGATAATAAGTACTTAAAGGGCGCATTCAAAAAGGTCTGGCATGAGTTACGATTTTAAAGCGATTGAAGAGAAATGGCAGCAGCGATGGGCTGAAAATAATCCAGCAAAAACCAAACCGACGGGCAGCGGTAAAAAATTTTATTGTCTGGATATGTTCCCTTATCCTTCAGGCTCAGGACTTCATGTCGGCCATTGGCGCGGCTATGTACTTTCTGATATTTATGCGCGTATTAAATGGCTTGAAGGATTTAACGTTCTTCATCCTATGGGTTGGGATGCGTTCGGGCTTCCCGCTGAAAACGATGCAATAAAAAAAGGCATCCAGCCGGAAGTAGGTACTGCCAAAAATATTGCCGTTTTTAAGGAGCAACTTAATAAAATCGGCGCTATTTACGATTGGTCTAAAGAAATAAACACCACTGATCCCGATTATTATAAATGGACGCAGTGGATTTTTCTCAAAATGTACGATGCCGGCCTTGCTTATCAAGCAGAATTGCCGATCAATTGGTGCCCATCGTGCTTAACCGGTCTTGCAAATGAAGAAGTGGTTAACGGAAAATGTGAACGATGCGGAACTATTGTTACAGAAAAGAAAATTAGGCAGTGGGTACTTAAGATAACCGAATATGCCGAGAAATTACTTGAAGGTTTGGATCGTCTTGATTGGCCTGAAAAAGTAAAACTCATGCAGCGAAACTGGATCGGTAAATCGCACGGAGCTGAAATTCAATTTATCGTTGTCACGCCCGCCGGCAAAAAATTACCGATGCCGATTTTTACTACAAGCCCAGAAACACTTTTTGGCGTTACGTTCGTCGCGATTGCTCATGATTACAAAGATATCAAAGAGATTTTGGCTGCAGGTAAAGAGAAAGAATTAACGAGTTTCATGAATCAATTGCATCAACAATCTGAGCATGATACGAATAAATTTGGATTTTTTACTGGAAGCTATGCAATTAATCCAATAAATAACCAAGAGATTCCTATTTGGGTTACTAATTATGTGCTGAGCGGTTATGGAACCGGTGCTGTTATGGGCGTGCCGGGGCATGATGAGCGAGATAATGAATTTGCAAACCAGTATGATCTTCCAATAGTATACGTCGTTGATAATGATCAAGTGCGTGAGCAAAAAAATGGCCCGCGTGGCTGTTATCCTTATCAAGGAACGCTTATTAATAGCGGTGCGTTTACCGGCACTCAAGAAAAAGCTGGCGCTCGCAAAATGATAGAAGCGCTCTCCAAAGAAAGTAAAGCTCAGGAAAAAGTAACGTATAAATTACGCGATTGGATTTTTTCGCGTCAGCGCTATTGGGGTGAGCCAATTCCTATAATTCACTGCCCAAAAGATGGCGTTGTGCCCGTTCCTGAAAATCAGTTGCCGGTTGTATTGCCTCGGGTAAAAGAATATCAGCCAACAGGCACTGGAGAATCACCGCTTGCAGCTATTGAATCTTTTGTAAATACAACATGCCCAAAATGTGGCGGCCCGGCAAAACGAGAAACTAATACGATGCCGCAATGGGCAGGATCAAGCTGGTATTTCTTGCGCTATCCTAATCCACATCTTAAAGATAAACCTTTTGATAAAAAAGATATGGAATATTGGCTTCCAGTGGATCAATACGTTGGCGGGATTGAGCATGCGATATTGCATTTGCTTTATGCACGATTTTATACAAAAGTGCTTTATGATTTGGGCTATCTTTCTTTTGATGAGCCGTTTGCGCATTTATTTAATCAAGGAATGGTATGCAAATATTCTGAACTATCCGGCCATGTTGAGAAGATGTCTAAATCAAAAGGGAACGTGGTTAATCCTGATGAAATCGTTGGAGAATATGGCTCCGATGCGCTTCGCATGTACATTTTATTTATGGGTCCTCCTGAACTTGATTGCGAATGGCAGGATTTAGGGCTTGAAGGCGTTAAGCGTTTCCTCAATCGACTTTGGCTCTTTTTGACAGATAAAGAGCGCATGTTGCCTGCAGGTGAGCGTGAAGAGAGTGAAGTTACAAAACGCTTCAATCGCTTTTTGAAAGATTATCAAGAGCGCATTGCGCATTTTAAACCTAACACGGCAGTTTCGGCTTGCATGGAATGGTTTAACGATGCTTCTGCGCAGAAAATGAAATTAAGCCGCGAAACGATGGAAAAATTATTAGTAGCGTTATCGGTTCTTATTCCTCATTTTTCTTCACAATTGTTGGAACAATTACTTGGCAAAGAATTGCAAAATTGCTCGTGGCCGCATTTTGATCCTGCACTTGCACTGCGTGATGAAATTTCATTTATGATTCAAGTAAACGGAAAATTGCGCGGCGAATTAATGATTGTGCCAGGATCTGATCGTGCGATTATTGAACCGCAAGCGTACACATTTGTTCAAAAATATGTTGAGGGAAAACAACTTGTTAATGTTGTTTTTGTTCCTGATCGATTAATAAATTTTGTAGTGAAATAAAAAGTATGCACACCCTTCGATACAATTTCTCGCTATGCTCGAAATCACTCAGGGCGAGCGGCCTTAGAGTTTTGAGAGATCAGTTTTCTGAGAGAGTTGGGCAGTCCGCTCGTGGTGAGTGTTTTGCGAATTTTGTGAACAAAATGTATCGAACCATGCGGACAGATAAATAAGGATTTATATGGAATTGTTGAATCAAGAAATTATCGAACAGTTAAAATCTGAAAGCGTGCGATTTCAATCGCTGCAGCAAGAAGTGCAGAAAGTAATCGTGGGCAATGAACATACGATTTCATTTATCATGATTGCTCTTCTTTCAAATGGGCACATTCTCCTTGAAGGGGTTCCCGGCGTTGCTAAAACAACGATGATAAAAACAATTACTCAAGCGTTAGGGCTTCATTTTAAGCGGATTCAATTTACTCCCGATTTGTTGCCGGCAGATTTGATTGGTACATTAATTTATAATCCCAAAACGCAAGAATTCGAAACGAAAAAAGGCCCTATTTTTGCAAATCTTATTCTAGCTGATGAAATCAATCGTACTCCTGCAAAGGTTCAGGCGGCTCTTCTAGAGGCGATGCAGGAACAACAAGTAACAATCGGTTCAAATACTTTTCCGCTCGATAAACCGTTCTTGGTTTTTGCTACACAAAATCCATTAGAGCAAGAAGGCACCTATCGTTTGCCGGAAGCGCAAATAGATCGCTTCATGTTTAAATTGCTTATTGATTATCTGACGCCAGCACAAGAAAAACAGCTTTTGCAGCGAAGTTCGGTAACAACTCCCGTGCATCAAGTATTAACGCACGATGATATTTTTGCAGCGCAAGAACTCGTAAAAAAAATATATGTCGATGAAAAAGTAATTGATTATATTATTTCTATTGTTTTTGCGACGCGTAATCCAGGTGCCTATAAAATGCCTCAGCTGAAATCTCTCATTGAGTATGGTGTTTCACCTCGCGCAACACTTGGTTTATTTCAAGCTGCGCAAGCACACGCCTTTTTGAGAAAACGGCATTTTGTAACTCCAGATGATGTTAAGGCGGTGGTACATCCACTCTTGCGTCATCGCATTACACTAACGTATGATGCGCAAGCGGATGCTATAAAACCGGATGATGTAATTACCACAATTATTCAAACAGTGCCAACGCCGTAAAAATTATTTTGCGTAAATGTTTTTAGGAGTTATGAAAATCAATGACGTTCGAGCTCTCTATTGGCTTAACTAACTTGTATCGCAGAAGATGAGGAATAAATGCGGCATTCATCGTTATATTCCGCTTGACAAACTCAGACCTAGAGGGTTATTGTTTGAAGGTAGTTCTCACGAAGGGACGCGATGAAACAGCCATGGTGGTTAATAAATAGTATTCTTGTTTTAGTGGCAGCGTTAGCAATAGCATTTATGTTTTTTGCACGGCCAAAGCTACCGGCGCGAGTTTCTTTTCAGCCGACGAGTGAAGTTCGTGCACACAAACAAGAGATAACAAAAATCGATTTGGCAAAAATTTATGCCAATGATCTTTTTGATACGTATAAAGCACCGGCAGTAATGCAGCCTGAAGTTCCAGATTCTTTGGGCACGCCATTGCCTCCACCTCCGACGCCTAAGGTAAGCACTATTCCACAAGCCCCTCCTCCTCGATTCCTTGAACCATTAGCAATCAATTTAAAAGGTATCGTAGTTGGTTCTGATGAGCGCCTTGACGTTGCGATCATTGAAAGCACCAAAGAAGGAAGATCGAAAAATTATCGCCTTGGCGAGAAAATTGAAGATGCACAGCTGATAAAGATTTATAAAAATAAAATTATTCTGATTCGTGCAAATGGACAACAAGAAACGCTCTATGTGAACCAATTTGATGCTGAGCTTGAACAACTTCTTTCGCCAAAAACGAATTGGGATTCAGTTATTAAGAAAGTGAATGAAACAGAATATCTGGTTGATCCAGATCTGTTTGTAGAGCGCGTTGAAAACCTTGCACAATTTATTGATATGTTCAATATCACCACGGTTTTCCAGCAAGGCGTGAGCATTGGATGCCGCATTGGCAAAATGCAGGCGACATCGCCAGGATTTGCGCTAAGTATTCTGCCTGGAGACATTGTTCAGGAAATAAATGGTATTTCTTGCGCAACGGTAAATGGACGCATGCAAGCGTATGAAAAAGTTTCTGCATTGCCTATTGGCGGTACGATTGCAGTAAAATTATTGCGCAAAAATATACCAATTAGTTTATTCTATACATTGCAAAAGATGGATCAAGTCGTTCCGCCAGCCTCTCAGGATGTGCAAACGGCCGATTCAACAATAACTGCGCAACGCACAATAAAAGAGCCCGATCGTATAACGGTAGCTCGAGATTTGGGCACGTTTGAGCTTGAAGAACAACGTTTGGCGCTGCGCCACAAGCAAGAAAAATACAGATCAGTGGTTAATGAAAATAATAAACATGAAAAACGAATTATGGTCTCCCAAAAACCGCAGCGAACATTGCGTGGCAAATTGCAGGATAGCTTTGAGCGCAACATATAACCGCGTGGATACATTATGAATAAGTATATTGTTTTTTTAGCGTTATCTACTTTCGTGCTTACGGGTACGATTTTCTCCGCTGAGCAAAAAACTCCGGCAAAAAAGCTTAATGGAAAAAATGAAGTTGCTGCGGCTCCGGTTTCCCCCGATCAACCGACAAACCCACCAATTGAAAATAGCGATATTCATAATACTCCTGTATTTGATCAAGATCCCCGTTTTGAGCAAGTTTGCCTTATAAATGAGGGCGATCAAAGTGAGCGGCTTGTGATTGATAAAGATGAGGCGAAGGAAACAGCCATTATTGGTGCGTTAGCCCGCCCGATAACCGCAACCGACGATCCTAAAGAAGCAATCGAAATAAATTTTGATAACACTGATCTCCAGAATGTTTTATTGTGGGTTTCTGATGTGTTCCAAGTTAATTTTCTAGCTGATGATGCAATTAATCCGCAGCCAGCAAACGCAAGAATAGTGAGTGGTAATAAAATTACGTTTAAAACGCAAAAGCCGCTCACAAGAAGGCAAGTATGGGATCTGTTTATCACCTTTCTCGATCTTTTTGGTTTGAGCATTGTTAAAGGCCCGACGCCGAATCTTTATAAGGTTGTTTCAACCGATCCTAAGGCAGTTCGTTCTGCGGCTCGTTCAACACTTACTTCTTTTTTAAACGTTCATTGGTCTTGCTTGCCAAATAGTGATGAACGGATTCGCTATATTTATTTTATTCGTAACAGTACGCTAGCAACGCTTCAAGGAATCGTAGATGCGTTTAGAAGTAATACAGGAACCGTAAATCCATTGCCCGATCTCAATGCGTTCGTTTTAACCGATAAGGGAACAAACGTTCGTTCTGTGATGCAAATTGTTGAGGAACTTGATAGTACAAGTTCTCCTGAAGCGCTTTCTGTTCTTAAACTAGAACATGCGGATGCTGAAGAAGTAAAAGCTTTTTACGATAAATTGACTCAAGCTGAAGATCCTCGCGGGCTTGCAGCGCGCATTTTAGGAGCAAAAAAAGCACCATCATCTATCTATTTTCCAGATAATACTCGCGTATTTGCAGAACGCCGTACCAATACACTGATTATTTTAGGAACGCAGGAAGGTATTCGTAAAGTTGAAGATTTTATTATTAACTATGTTGATACCGAAATAAAAGTCCCTTATTCGCCGTTGTATGTTTATGAACTGCAATATACAAAAGCAGAAGACGTGGCGGCTATTTTAACTGCGGTTACTAAATTTGCTCCGGATTCTCCAGCTTCGCAAAGCGGGGGTGTGCGAGATGGTGATAAATATCTGCGACCGATGACATTTCAAGCAGAACCATCTGGCAACAGATTGCTGATTAGTGCAGAAAAAGAAGATTATTTAAAAGTGCTTGATATCATAAAAAAAATAGATGTTAAGCAGCCGCAAATTGCGCTAGAAGTTTTAGTGGTTAACGTTATTGCAAACGACGATCGCGCAATCGGCGTTCAGATTAGAAATAAGGGCCAAGATGTATTTGGGCATGGGATCAATGCACAAACTTCTGGCTTGCCGCTGGGTGGAGGATCGTTTTCTTCACCGGTCGTTGATCCAAATAGTGGAAGTTTGCTTGCCAATCTCATCTCCCTTGCTCAAGGCCAAACGGTCGGCGCGACGTTGATATCGATCTCAAATAAGTTTAATAGTGTTTGGGCTCTCTTTAAATTACTTGAAACGCAAGTGCATCTTAACGTTATCTCTAATCCATTTTTGGTGACGGTGAATAACTATGCTGCGCAAGTTTCATTGGGCGAAACACGCCGTGTAATAACTGGTCAGGTGCAATCGCAGGTTAATACCGAAACGCAAGGTGATGTAACTGCCAATTTAACTGTAAATATTACGCCGCTTATTAATAGCACCGGAAATATTAACCTACAAATTAACATCAGCGTTGATTCGTTTACCGATACGAACAATCCTTCAAGTGCAACGCGCGATACGAAAACAATAAAAACCAACGCGAATGTAGGAAACGGAGAAGTTCTTGCAATTGGCGGATTGCTGCGATCAACCGAAACTGATATAACTAATAAAGTACCCATTCTTGGCGATATTCCTTTACTTGGCTGGCTCTTTAAGAACAAGGAAAAAACAAAAAGTAAGGATAATTTATTAGTATTTATTTCGCCACGCATTATAGAACCAAAATTAGAAGGCGGCATCGGTTCTTATTCCCAAGATAAAGCTGATCACAGCAAAGTGATTATGACCGAAATGCGCCATCCGGCTGAGCGACGCGATATTGTTCATCGCTGGTTTTTTCATGATCGTCCCGACGAAAATACGGAAGTGGTCGACAACTATATTGCTGGTAAAAATCAAGAGCAATGGTGCAATCCAGATTGCATGAACCCTTATTATGATCGAGTGCGTGTTGTTGGGGTGGGTGATTTACCGCCCGGTGTGCGTGAACGACTTGCGCCAGGAATTGTCAGTGAAGATGTAACATTGGAGCAAGAGCGCACCGAATTTGTTACCGCGACTCCTAAAAAACAAACTGCTGAAAAACCGGTAAACGCGCATTTGAAAACCGTTAATGCCAAAGAAGTTGTAACTTCAGAAAAAAAACAATTGGTGGCTCAAGCGCCGCGCACAAAAAATGTACCCGCTCGCCAAGAGAATAAAGTTGCTTCTGTAAAAAAATCTGTCAAAAAGCGAGGATCGATTATGAGCTCGTTACCTGAAGGTAAGGAGGCAGTAGCATGATCGATATTTTTATTCCAAGAAAAATCGGATCTTATTTTGTTCTCCCTCAGCGCATCCTTGGCGTTGATATTAATAAGCGATTTGTGCATGCAGCTCAACTATCGTGCGCGGGAAATCGCATCGTTATTGAAAAGTTAATGCAGGAGCCGATCGAGACAGATCAAAGCGTGGATTATCCACAGCGCGTTGCGTCGGCAATTAAAAGAATTATAAAACGAGCTGATCGCTATGATGCTATTAGAACACCACTTAGCAGTACCGGGATTGTTTTCAAGCAATTGACGTTACCGTTCACTGATTATGAAAAAATTAAAATGGTAGTGCCCTATGAAATTGAATCATCGCTTCCATTTTCACTTGCGGATGCAATAGTTGATGTTATAGTTATCGCAACGGATGAAGAAAAAAAGAGCTCTACGGTGCTCGTTGCCGCTACTCAAAAAGCGCTTGTGCAGGAAACTCTTTCTTATTTTCAATTAGCGGGCGTTGAGCCGCAGGCGGTGACCGTCGATGTTTTTGATATTTATGGGCTCTATATGATGATGCCATCACTTTCAAATCTTTCGGGAAGTGTTGTGCTTATCGATGTGGGCCAGTATATGACGCGCATCATGCTTATTATTGATCGCCAACTAAAACTTATTCGTACCGTGCCAAAAGGTGTTGTGACGATTGCGCGATCTATGGCAAATTTGCTCAACATTTCGCCAACGCAGGCTTTAGAAGAGCTTCTGCGATTTGGATTTGAAAAACATGATGGAGCGGAATATTATCAGTCGGTTACTTCTGGATCGGCGGATTTTTGGCAAACCGTTCAGTTTACGCTGCAATCATTCAGCTCTCAAATTTCTTCTGGTCAGATAGATCATATTATCTTAATGGGATCTGGATGCGAAATTGCAGGTATGCGTCAATATGCAGCAAATTTCCTCAAACACGATGTAACTATTTTTGATCCGCATGCATTATTGAATAATAAAGCAATTACGATCAAGCAAGGGCAACGAATTGAGCAAGATGCGGTACATAGTTTAGCAGCGGCGCTACCAAGCCCTATAACGAGCGATATTAATTTGCGCCAAGCAGAACTTGCGCCTTCAACTGCAAATTTATTTCTCCAACAATTCCTCACTGCTGCGATTTTAGCATTTTCAATTCTTGCGGGATTGATTGGTTATTCGTGGTGGCAAACTTCGTCCGCCGCAAAAAAAGTAAAAAGCAGCGAACGTGAAGTTGTTCGTGCACTGCAGGATTTACAGCTTACCGATGCAATGGACTTGCAACGAGCTGAAAGTGAAGCTGCTGAAAAAGTGCAGCGCGAAGAAGAACTATGGTTTGCATTCTCTCGGCAAACACGATTTTCATTCCTTAAAGCGTTACAAGAATTGAGCAGCGCAATTGATCGCGATGCGATCGGATTGAAGTTGCGCAAATTAGTAATTACCCCAAACGCCTTACTTTTTGAGGGTGAGGTAAAAGATTTTAATGCGCTTAAAGTGCTTGAGCGTGAATTGCGCGAATCGAATCTCTTCATTATTGTTCCGACGATGCAAGAGTTAAAAATTAATGAAAAGTTCTTCTTCAAAAAGAATGGGACTGAACAATGATGGAATTTTTTAAACGTTTACAAATTACCATCGATTCAATAGACGAAAAACAGTTCCGCTATTATGTACTTGCTGCATTTGGCGTTATTTTTTTAATAGCAGGAATTATTGTTTATCGCTATTATTCAACGCTTGGTACCCTGCGAAAAAAAACAATCGAAATTAATCGCAAACGTGAGCAAGTAAGTGAACTGCTCGGGCGTTACGAAATGGTTAAAAAACAACAAGCCGAAGTTGATGCGATTTTGGCAAAAGATAAAGATTTCAAAATTGGTGGCTATTTTAATGATCTCGTTTTGAAATTTGGACTTGCTTCAAATAAGACACGCGAACCTGAAACATCGCGCGAGACGCTGGATAATGGATACACTGAAGTAAAATTGTATGCAAGTTTTACCAATATGACGACCAAACAAGTTGCAGAACTTCTTGATGCAATTGAGCAAACCGATCGTGTATACACTAAAGAAGTTGAGATGTATAAGCAGACTGGAAATGGTAATGGACAAACAATTAACGTTAATTTACTAATCGCAACTATCGAACCGAAAGCGGAAGAGATTTCTGCTGTAGCGGAGTAAAAAGCAATGGCACAATTAAAATACGATAGATTACGTACACTCGTTATTGGTGTCTGTTTACTTGCAACGCCAACATATTCATTGTTGGTAGGCGATGAACCACAACCGCAAGAGAGCCGAACAAAACGTTCTAATAAAGCCAAGAAAAAAATTTTGTTCGATTACAATGGAAAACCGCTTGTCGATATTATAAATGAACTTGCTGCGCTCAAAGAATTAAATATTATTTTTCCTCAGGGCGCGCTTGCAATAACAACTAAAGTAACCTATCGCCTACCAGATAAAATAACGGTTGATCAAGCGTGGCAACAAGTTATCACATTGCTTGATCTTGCAGGATATACAATTCATCCTGAAGGTGATTTTTTAGAAATCGTTCGTGTAACAGACAACCCTAATATTATTCGTGAACCATTTACTCTGTATGTTGATCGGCCGCTCGAGGAACTTCCTAATTCTGAAGAAATTATTCGCGCTCTTTTTTACTTAAGCAATTTAAGCGTGAAAGTAACCGGCGCAGATATGACCAAAGTATTGCAAGATATGCTTTCGCCAAATGCAGATATTCGCCTTGATGCAAAAACTAATTCGATTCTGCTTACCGATAAATCGGTGAATATAAAAGGCGTAATGAAAATTATTCAAGAATTGGATCAAGGCGGATTGCGCGATACGATCGAAATTCTACCGCTCTACTATGTGAGCGCACAAGTTCTTGACGATCTCTTTAATAAGCAGCTTTTTGTGCCTCAGCAACAAAATGGGCAGCAGCAGCAAGCTCCTCAAGCTTCTTATTTTCCCCGCAATACCAAGGTGTTGGCACTTGAGCGCACCAATTCGCTCGTTATGATGGGAACTCCTTCAGCGATCGGTTTAGTAAAAGATTTTATTATTAAATATATCGATCGTCCGCTTGAATCTGGCGAATCGATCTTGCATCTTTATGATTTGCAATATTTGAACGCAACAAATTTCGCGCCGGTTTTGCAACAATTAGTTACTCCTTCACAAGCTACAGGATCGCAAACAACGGGGAAGGTAACCGGCCCGCGCCAATATTTTAAAGATGTTATTATCCAAGCAGAAATTACGCGCAAAACTGAACAAGTGCAGCCAACTCAGCCAGGTGGAACTCCCGCTGGTGCATCGTCGCCAACAACTGAAGGCACACAATTAGGCGGTAACCGTTTGATTATTGCAGCACGAAAAAAAGATTGGGTGCGTATTAAAAAGTTGATAGAAGATTTAGATAAACCGCAGCCGCAAGTTGCGCTGGAAGTTCTTTTGGTAGATTTGACTCTTTTAAATGATAAAATTTTAGGTGCACAGATTCGCGATAAAGCTGGATTTCAAAATAGCACTTCGCGAAAACTTAATTTCCAAAGTGCTCAATTAGCGGCGCCTGTTTTACCGCAAGCTCTTACTACGGATCCAATTAGTGGGTTGCCGGTATTACCGGGTAACGCTCTCATGGCAAATCTGTTGCAACTGATTACCGATCCGACAACCGGCGTTAACGGTAATATTGCGTCTAACGCGGCGCCTGGTTCACTTATCATTTCGTTAAATGATAAAAAATCTGGCGGCGTTTGGGCAGTTTTTCAACTTCTTAATCAATATGCAAATACGACGATTCTTGCACAGCCTTTCTTGGTGACCATGAATCATCAGCAAGCGACCGTGACGATTCAGCAGGAACGACTTTTGGTTGGTGATGCGGACACTGCAAATACTGCCGTTGCGCTCCGTTTTGAAACGGTGACGGCAGGTTTAACAGTTGATATTTTGCCGCATATTAGTTTGACCGGAAATGTTAACTTGCAAATTACGGTGAATTTGAACGAATTCGTTTCAAATTCGAGCAATAATCGCATTACGCGTGTTGTGCAATCATGCGCAAACGTTGGGAGCGGCGAAGTTTTAGCGATTGGTGGGCTCATAAAAAATCAGACAAATATTTCTACAAATCAGGTTCCACTTCTTGGCAGCATTCCCATAGTTGGTTGGTTTTTCAAAAATGAAGAAAAGACGACTCAGCGAAATAATCTTGTTATTTTTATTTCTCCAGTTATCATTGAGCCTCGCTTAAAAGGCGGGATCAACGAATTCACCACGCAAAAATTGGAATTCACAAAAAATGAAATCAATGAAGGTTTATGTTTCGAGAATCTTCGTGATCCAATAACGCGTTGGTTCTTCCAGCCCGATCGCGGACTTGGTGCGCATACCATTGAAGGTTATAAATATCATTCATTGCGAAAGCTTGATGGTCTCAATCCATTAGCACCAACCCAAGAACCGATCTTTACAGAAGCAACAGGAACTGCTGGAGGGGATGAAGATGAGGTTGCTTTTGAGCAAGAAAGTAGCAAGCTTAAAAAATTAGTAAGCAATG
The DNA here is from genome assembly GCA_016191325.1 of Candidatus Dependentiae bacterium. Lineage (NCBI taxonomy): Bacteria > Candidatus Babelota bacterium. The sequence continues at coordinate 1,159,684 of JACPOV010000008.1, forward strand.
AAAAAAATCCGCTTTCTCATTCAAGCATGGAAAGAGCAAGTTGATCTTCAATGCTTAAAAGGCGATTGTATTTTGCTAAACGCTCGCCGCGCACGCATCCGCCAGCTTTAATTTGGCCTGCGCTTGTACCAACTGCTAAATCTGCAATGAACGTATCGTTAGTTTCTCCTGAGCGATGCGAAACAATGACATTGAATCCATATTCTTGGCAGAGTTGAATCGCCTGGAGCGTTTCAGTTACCGTACCAATTTGATTTGGTTTTATTATTGCTGCAGTTGCTGCGTGATTTTCAATACCGTGCCAAATGCGTGCAGGATCCGTTGCAAAAAGATCATCGCCAGCAATTTGTGTTTGTTCTCCAAGCACTTCCACGAGCGTTGCCCAGCCGGACCAATCATCTTGATCAAGAGGATCTTCAAGAGAATAAATAGGATATTCTTCGACCATACCTGCATACCATTCAATTAAATCGTTGCTGGTATATTTTTTTCTTCCGATTGTATAGGTATGATTTTTCGGGTTGAAAAATTGTGATGCGGCGCAATCGAGAGCAATCTTGAAAAGTTGTTCTCCCTCAAATTCTTCTATTGCTTGCACAATCAAATCGAGCGCTTCATAATCGTTTGCAACAAGAGGTGCAAATGCACCTTCATCACTCGTTGATGGCACTTCGCCTTCGGCAATAATGATCTCTTTGAGCACATTATGAAATGAGATTGCATGCTCAATCGCTTCGCGAAATGATTGGGTTCCAACAGGTAAAATTAAAAATTCCTGGATGCGTAATTTGTTATCCGCATGCGCGCCGCCGCTGATCATATTAAATAAAGGAAAGGGAAGCGTAACGGTTTCTGCTCCGCAAAGATTTGCGATCAGTTCGTACGGTTCTTGTTGGCATAAAAATGCTTGAGCGCGCAATATTGCAATACTTGCTGAAAGCATCGCGTTTGCGCCAAGTTTGCTTTTATTTTCGGTGCCATCAAGGCTTATCATTAATTGATCAAGTTCAATTACATTCGGCTCGAGCCCGATAATTGCATCCGATATTTTATTTTCTAAAATTTCGATCGCTTTTCTAACGCCGTTTCCTGCCAAGCGATCTCCGCCATCACGCATTTCAAATGCTTCGTATCGGCTGCGCGATAATCCTTCAGGAACTGAGGAATAAAATGACGAGCCATCCTCCAAAAAAAGTTGGCATTCAATTGTGGGAACGCCGCGTGAGTCGAAGATTTCTCGACCTTTTAATTTAATAATTTTCATGTTTCACCATCCTTTTTTGATCTTGAGCATACCGTATTGCCAAGTATTGCTGCTAGTGAATGAGCCTCAAAAGAAAAAAAGGTACTAATTTCAGGCATATTATTAAAAAAATAGATAACTTGATTGCGTAAATCTAGTTTGTTATCTTATAACTAAAAAAAATGAGAAGGATCTTTTTTATGACAGTTCACGTCAATATCGGAATTCCAGAAAAAAATCGCGCCGCAGTATGCAAGTTTCTGCAAGTACTGCTTTCTAACGAGTTTTTACTTTACACCAAAACGCTCAATTATCATTGGAACGTCGAGGGGCGCCAGTTTCATGATTTTCACGAATTTTTCAAAGAACAATATGAGCAAATGCTTGATATTGTGGATGAAGTAGCTGAGCGGATCAGAAAATTGGGCCATAAATCATACGGCACAATGGGACAGTTCTTAAAAGTAACAACGTTAGAAGAACACCATGCGGATAAAATGAGCGATCTAGAAATGATTAAAGATCTACTGCACGCTCACGAAGCAATTATTCAAGAATTGCGCAAAGATCAAGATAAGGCAATGGAACTTGGGGATCAAGGTACCAATAATTTTTTAATCAGTATGATCGAATCGCATGAGAAAATGGCATGGATGCTTCGCGCGCATTTGGTAAAATAATTTTTCTAACATGCATAAAATATAGAAAAGCGCGCTAATTTGCGCGCTTTTTCATTTTGTGCTAAACTTACTTTCGTTCTGTGCATCATTTTAGAAAGGGACTTATGAAATATGCTTCAGCACGAGCTTCAATTTTTTTACTTTTATCCATCTTGTCATTTGGTCATGATGCGAAAGCAATGACTCAGCAATTTTCAAGATTTTATCGTAATACTTTTTACAATAGAATTGAGGGTGATCATATTCGTGCCTTAGTTCAGACGAATGTTGGACACAGCGTCCGCATAGGAAAAAAACGTTTCTTTAAAAAAAGAGGTTTTGGTCCAGGTGGGCAAGCTGTCCTATTTGATCCAGAGTTATCGAGGTTCAATCGGGCTGTTTATTTGTGCCTTAATCACAGAAAAACGAAAACCGGCAAGTGGGACATTCGTGTTAAGGAACAACTCTATGAACGCCCGAATAATATTCATGTGCAATCTGTTCTTTCGAATGAATCTCCTTTTGGAATTATCAAAGCAACCACACAGCCAGAAACTTCTTTAGATTAATCGAGTAATCAATTAATCATCAAAACTGTTTTTTTTGCAGTTTCTTCAATTGATTATTAAATAATAGCATTGCTTGTTCCTAATTGTTTATTCTGAAAATGAGCAAGAAAGGGATGGGCGATGCGACCGCATTATTTGATGATTTGTTGTTTATTATCAATTTTTGCTTTTCAGCTTTCGTTTGCGCAATTATATGATGAAGATATCGAACGGCTTATGCTTACCAATGTTTCTAAATACATTGTGCTTGGTCACGTACTATTTCGTAAAGTTGAAGGTTTTGGGCCAACATTTTCTACTCTTCAAGCGCTTAGTGACCCGAGACTCTATTTTCTAGTGCCAGAATTTATTGTTTTTCATAAAAGGCGGGATCAATCTTGGGTTGTTGAAGATACTCCCGCTCATCTTGCACTGCCGCTCAGTAAAAAACAATTAAATTATAGAATGGCTAACCCACTGCCAATAATAGGTTTAAGATCAGTGCTTGGTGAATCAATTACGCGAGAAAAGAGCGGTCTTGATTGGTTTTTTACAAAAAATAAAATAACGAGAAAAATAGACAAAGCGTTAAGAATACAGAAGAAGATGGAGAGCAAATTCGAAGTTCATGAACAACGTTGGTTGAATCGAGAAAATGTTACGCGCTGCGTTGAACGCTTTAAATCCATGAGTGAAGAAACAAAATGCACGCATCCTGATCTTTTAAAATCTGCATCCCTAAAGGGCTCAGGTCGCTTTAAATTCTCATCGCAAAGTTCTAGAACCATTAAAAGAAATGGAAAATGCTCACGCAAAAATAGCAGAAATTTTACGCTCAAAAAAGGAGATTTTGAGCGTTATATGCTATCCCAAAAGCAAGAAAAATCAAATTAAGATTGGGATTGCTTCATTCGTAACCCATATTCACGCAATCTTTTTTCATCAACTGGTGTTGGCGCATCCATTAACGGATCGTGGCCACGCGCAGTTTTTGGAAATGCGATCACTTCTCTTATTGAGTGGGTATTAGTAAGAAGCATGATGAAGCGATCGATGCCGATTGCCAAACCGCCATGCGGAGGAAAGCCAAGCTCTTGCGCTTCCAATAAAAAGCCGAACTTATTTTCTGCTTGTTCTTTTGTCATGCCAAGCATTTCAAATACGGCAGATTGGCGCTCCGGATCGTGAATACGAATTGAGCCGCCCCCAAGTTCTACGCCATTAAGTACGATATCGTATGCACGTGCTTTAATTTCGCCGGGAGTTTTTCCCTGCCAGCCAGCTTGTGGCGCCGTAAACGGATGATGCTTTGCAACCCATTGGTTTGCTTCTTTATTAAATTCAAACATAGGAAAATCGGTAATCCACAGAAAATTAAGTTCGCCTTCTGGAATCATCCCCAATTCTTTTGCCACCTGGCAACGAAGACGGCCGAGCGTTTCCCAACTTTCATCGTATGGGCCAGCAATAACAAAGAGAACATCGCCTTTTTCTAAAAGGGGCAATTGTTTCTTGAGGCGCTCAAAAAAATCTGCCGGTAAAAATTTTGAAACTGGCGATTCAAGAGCATTCTGTTCGCCAACTTTAATCCAGAGCATTCCTTTTGCGCCAACTTGTTGCGCTTTTGCTACCCAGCCATCAAGCTCTGATCGTGAAAATTGTGCATTTTTAAGATACAAACAACCTATTTTTCCGTTTGCTTTTAGTACCGATTGTAAAAAACTGAGTTGAGTATCGGCAAAAAGAGTGGTGATATCGTTAATTTTTAGCTCATAACGCACATCAGGTTTATCAGAACCGTAGGTGGAAAAAGCTTCGTCGTATCCCATTCTTTTTAATGGAAGATTGAGTTCAATTTTGAAGACTTTCTTCATTATAAATTGAAGCATTCTTTCAATAACTGATTGGACATTTTGTTCATCGATGAACGACATTTCCAAGTCTAATTGCGTGAATTCCGGCTGGCGATCCATTCGAGTATCTTCATCCCGAAAACAACGAGCAATTTGATAATAACGCTCAAAACCTGCGGCCATTAACAATTGCTTATAAAGCTGGGGAGATTGCGCAAGGGCATAAAACGATCCCGGCTTAATACGAGAAGGAGTAAGAAAGCCGCGTGCACCTTCAGGCGTATCTTTAGTTAAAATTGGGGTTTCCATATCGTAGAAACCTTCTTGATGCAAAAAATCACGCATTGCAAAGAGAACATCATTACGAACGGTCAAATTTCGCTGCATCTGAGTGCGACGCAAATCTAAATAACGATATTTTAAGCGCAATTCTTCATCAACATCATTTTCATCAAGATTAAATGGCAGCGCTTTTGCTTTATTGAGAATTTCCAATTTGTTAACTTGAATTTCCCATTTTCCTGTTGGTAAATCTTTATTGGCTGTCTCTCCAGAACGTTCTACCACCTTGCCGGTAATAGAAATAACAAACTCTGAGCGCAACGCGTGCGCTTCTTTATGCGCTTGCTCAGAAAATGCTGGATTGAAAACGAGCTGAACTATGCCGCTGCGATCTCGCAAATCAATAAAAATAAGTCCCCCATGATCTCTGCGGCGAGAAACCCACCCAGAAAGGGTAACGCTTTTATTTAGATGCGATTCGTTTATTAATCCACAACCTGTGGTGCGGCTATAGTATTGCATGAAATTCATTCCTTGCTAAAATTTCGAGCTCTAGCAGCCAGCTTATCAGAAAGAGATCTTCCTGATAAGCCGCTTATTTGTTTAGTATCTGTATTCAAGGCCAACGTTGAGCGTGAACGCCGTATCAACGCCAAGTAATGGCAATTTATCGTCGGTAATACCAGTAACGTCGACGTTATCAAGAATTTTTAACTGATCTTTGCTCAGCGGTGTACCTTTAATATCTTTATAATGCGCTCCTGGGAAGAATACTGAACCAACCAAGAAGCCTTTAAGATCTTTGATCAATTCAACATCTATGAATGTATTGATTTCGGTTCCTAGGAAGTTTCTTGCAAAATCTGTCGGAGAGCTTTGGCCGGTTGCCACATCAAATTTCTTCGTGTGGAATGTTTGCCAATAGGTCAAAATATTTGGGCGCACGCCAACGGTACGTTTTGTTTTAGGGAACCAGTTCACGCTGCCGCCCACGAACATCAAGTTGGTAAATCCGCTCACGAGAGAAGGTAGTTCAGCCAATCCCTCTTCAGGGTTAGGCACGGTTAATGGTCGAGGAATTCGCCCAGCACCGCCTAAGAAGAACGCACTTTGCACACGGTTACCAGAATACAATTCTTGCAAACCAATAAATCCTTTGAAATTGCCATCGACAAGCGATCCATTTGGATCATCCAAATTTTGATTTGGATCTTCGTCACCCGTAGCATAACCGAAGGTTCCTGCGACGCGTACGGTGCGATTTTTCATCCAATATGCAACGTCAGCAACGATCATCCATCCTTCAAAAATATTGCGATGCGGATTTCTAAAACGATTCAGATCATTAAAGAGCTCAACGCCGCTTGGTAATGTTCCAATGCGCTGACCGTTTTGCGAAGCATCTTCGGCACTCGTATTAATAATTTGTTGCGCTTGTTTACCTTCAACGCTTGAAGTATCGTAGAACGCTTTAGCAGGTTTTGCCACGACGTTTGGATCTTGCGTAACTACGCGTGAGTTTACTACAACCACCGTTGCGTTTGGCGCAGTTGGCAATGCAGGGTTTGGAATAAATCTATTTTCAAAGTCTATGCGATTGCGATCAATGCCAAATACATCTTGCACGCCAAAGTTTTTTGCAAAATCAAATCCGCCTTCCCAATTGCCGTTGGTAAATTCTGATGCAAGGCCGATAGTACCAAGCTGTCCGCGTGAATCTGCAGGAATTTCTACAAGTTGCTCAGGCGCACGATTGTACATAATATACGGTTCGAATTGCAGGAATCCGCATGGTTGGCGAACTGGCGTCCAACGTAAGCGGCCGGCTACCACGAAATTAATTTTTCCTGGCCCGCGTTCTTGATCGAGGCGATGGCCAAAGTGCTGACCTCGATTCTTGAGAGATGTATTTGAAAAACTTCCGCTCTTATTTTCAAGAATTGCGCCGTAAACATCGTACGTCAATTTTGATGGGAAAAAATCACCAGAAAGTTTAAATCCGTATGCGTATTGGTCAATGGTGGTGTCGGAAAAGAAACCAAGGAAACGTTGGCTTACCGCAAATGCAGCACCGAGCGCAATCCCGCGGCCTAATTCAAATGGGAATGAACCAAGGGTAAAGAAATGATTATGATTAAATCCAAAAGCAAGTGCATCGTTTATGCAGAATTTAAGCCAGATTTCACGAATCCAAACCATGTTACGACTGATAAAGTGGCGATGTGGGCCGAAAACGACTTCAAGGAGTTTGATATCAGCATCTGTTGTAGCTGCGATACTTTCTGCATCTCCCCAAAGATTTTTATTTCGTAACGTGACAAAAAATTCGGTTGAATCATAACCAAGCACTTTTCTGCCATAGAGAAAATCGAAGTTGATATCGATCGTTGAACGATTGAGAAACAACCAGTCGCTGGTATTGTTATCGTTCAAGAGGTTACTATTTTTTGCAAAAAACGTTTCTGGTTTCCATTTGATTTGTATTTTGCCGGTTAAATTTCCAAGATCGAAAGCGAGTGGCGCTTTTGGAGGTAAAACACGTTGATACCGCTGTCTACCTACGGGCTTTTCTGTTTCAAGTGCGCATGCTTCATACGATGCTGGTGGGGCGCCTACTTCATCAGATACATCAGGCAAATTTTCTTCCTTGCTATTTTGCGTTTGTGGCTCAGCAATCTTTTCATAATAAATTTTTGTATCTGCTGGCTTAGCGGTAATAACGGACGCAGCGTTTTCAGCTTGAACAGAATAGAAAAAGAGTGCCGGTGCAAAAACGAAAAAAACAAAAAGTGGGGCGCGGGTGGTGAACTTCATACAATGCAAACCTTCGTGCAAATGCTCAAAATAATGGGTTTATAAATAACCCCAACTATTCTGCCTATGAGCAAGCAATGAGCAACAAGCAATTTTTACTCGTGCAATCAAGCTTTTTTGCCGGTACAATGAAATACAGCGGCCTGCCAAGACGGTTTAGGGGGCCCCGGAAATTTTTATTTTCTGGGAAAAACAGATGTGCGCCAATAACTACTCAATTTTTTACCAAAAATGTGATGAACTATTCAGCGACATTTAAGGATGCTATTTATCCTACTAATTTGCGTTATTTTGTCAATTAATGTCATAAAGGAAAAAGCGAATGGCAGCCAAAAAGAAACAATCTGAACTCCTGGTTGGAGCGCATATGTCCATCGCGGGTGGTTTTTATAAATCTATTGAACGTGCTGAGGCAGTAGGCGGTACGTGTATGCAAATATTTACAAAAAGCAATAAGCAATGGGCTGCAAAGCATATTGATCCCCAAGACGCGCAAGCTTTTAAGGATCGATGGGCAAATTCTTCAATCCATGCAGTTATTGCGCATGCGAGTTATTTAATAAATATTGGTTCTGCCCAAGCTACGTTGCGAAATAAGTCAAAGCAAGCAGTGCGTGAAGAATTAGAACGCTGTGCTTTATTAGGCATTCCCGCGCTTGTGCTTCACCCTGGGGCAGCGGTTGGCAGTTCTGCTCAAGAGTGCATTGAATTGATTGCAGAAAGCATCAATGAAGTTTTTGAAGAATTTGATGGGCCAACAATGCTTTTGCTTGAAAATACTGCAGGTCAGGGATCGGCAGTTGGAACAACGTTAGAGCAATTAGCAGCTATCTATAATCGTGTACATAAAAAAAAGCACGTAGGCATTTGCATTGATACGTGCCATGCATTTGTCGCCGGTTACGATTTACGTACGCCAAAATCGTATGATATTTTTTGGAAACAATTTGATGAATTGATTGGGATAGAAAAATTAAAAGCAATTCACTGCAACGATTCAAAAAAAGATTTAGGTTCAAAAGTGGATCGGCATGATGATATCGGCAAAGGGAAATTAGGAATTGAAGCATTTGCGTTGCTTATGAATGATGAGCGCTTTTTTGATGTGCCAAAAATTTGTGAAACTCCAAAGGGTGATCAGGAAGAAGTAAATGATGCGCGCAATATTTCAACACTTAAAGAACTTTTAACGAGTGCCAGCAAAAAGAAATTACAAAATATTTAGTCGGGGAACTGCACGTGAAGTTTTATGCATCAATTAATTCGATCATATTTGGATTTTTATTTTCGTGTTCTGTTGCAATGGAAACTCCTCTTGATTTGGAAAAGTCTGCCGAACAAGGAAATGCGATCGCGATTATTCAGATGGCGTCGAAGAAAAGTATTCAAGGAAAATATAGAGAAGGGTTGGCAATGTTTCAGCGTTATCATATTCGGCTTGCGCAAGATGACGCATGCTGCACAGATAAATCTCTTGGAATGAGTGCACTTAATCAAATAGAAAAGGTTTTATATAATCAGCAACAAAAAGCATTTTTAGTATACTTTAGAGATTTATCACAAGCAGAATATAATAAGCTGTTTCATGAACAATTGGATTGGATCGACAGCAAAATGAAATCTGATGTGCCGCTTCCAGAACCAATGTGGCTTGAAACATATTGTTTGAGCGAAAATAAAAAAGATTTATTTGTTCCATCTTCAGAGTGGTTTGCTAAGCGGGCTGAAGTGATAACCCAATTTAGATCGAAACTAGGTTAATTCATAAAGGATGCACATGAAACAAAAGAGTTATTTTTTTATTGTGAATGTAATGATGGGATTTTCACTTTTTGGTATGGAACTGCCAGATACTTTTTCAGCAACAAGAGAAAAATCAGAGATAGAGTCGAATCCAGTCATACAAAACTTGCTGGAGGTGCCAGTATTGATGAAATTAGCTTTAGGAAAGAGAAAAGCGCAAAATTTTTCTGAGTCAGTTGTCTACTACAACATGTTTAATTATCGCTTATTGCAAGATGCTGCATGCTGCAGAAATCTTTCACCAAAAGAATTGTGTACAGAGCTTGAGAAAGATTTTTCGCAAATAGATAATGAGCCTTATGCAAAGTTTGTTGATAAAGCTGACGAAAAATTGATCAGTCAAATTTCACTAGGGGCGCTTGAATGGGCTCAGGCAATGAATCGCGAAAAAAAATTGCCTGCGCCAAAATGGGTGCTAGAGTTTCAGCCCACAGTAGAATTTTATCATGAACATCAATGGCAAGAAAAAAGAAGTGCGGCTCTTGAAAATATAAGAATGGCATTTGAAGATGCATATGAGAGTGATAACTAAGAAAGCATCACTCCTTTTATCGAGCAGCTCATTGGTCGAAAATATAATGACGAGCGAAGTTTGGCTCACATCTGTGTCAAAAAATAAAGAAATATTATTCTAAATAAAAAGAAAATTAACATGAAAAAAATTTTTTGCGTAGTACTTTTATCTGCTCATTTAACTAATGCAATGACCGGTAAGACTGAAGTGCATGAAGTTATCGATCCATTAACGGGCGACGCTGCATATAATCTTTCGATTGAGAAATGCAAATCTGGGGATTATCATTCAGCTCTTTTGCTGCGATGTAGCGCTCGATTTTTGCGCGAATCGGAGATTGCGTGCGCAGAAAAACTTGAATCGTTTGGCGAAAAAGAAGAATTAGTTCTTCTCAATTACGATTGGTTAGATGGGCGATGGATACAAGCGGTGGGGCAAGGCCCCGCAACTCAGTATGCGAATTATGTCGCAAAACTTGGCGCCGAAAAAATAAACCATTATGGAAAACTCGAAGTAGAAAAACTGCAAGGGAAGAATTTTCCCGACCCAAAATGGGTTTTTATGAGATTAAAGCCCAAGGAAGAACGCGAAGCGGCAAGAAAACAGCTATTTGAAAAGTACTTGATCGATTCAAATAAAGTAACGAATAAAAATTAAAGAATTTGAAGATGTATCAAAATACGTTTTTAAGAAGAGAAAAGTATTAAAGACTTAAAAATAGAGAAGGCGCCCGAAATTCGAGCGCCTCTTTATTTTTTAATTTCTAAAAGTTGTTGTTGTCGTTGCGATTTTCTGAGCGACCTTCTGATCTTGGCTCAGCGGATGCGGAACCTTGGCCTTTTTTCTGGATTGATTCAAAGAATTCAGCATTTGTTTTATGCTTTTTCATCTTATCAATTAAGAATTCCATTCCTTCAACAGTGTTCATCGTTGAAAGGAATTTACGAATAATCCATGATTTATTAAGTTCATCTTCAGAAAGAAGAAGTTCTTCGCGGCGTGTACCAGAAACAAGTAAATCAAGCGCAGGGAAAACTCTGCGATTTGAGATTTTTCTACTCAAATGCATTTCCATATTGCCTGTACCCTTAAATTCTTCGTAGATGACTTCATCCATACGAGAACCTGTTTCCACAAGCGCAGTTGCAATGATGGTGAGCGATCCGCCTTCTTCTGTATTTCGCGCAGCACCGAAGAATCTTTTTGGGCGTTGCAATGCATTCGCATCGATACCGCCGGTAAGTACTTTTCCTGATGCTGGAGCAGTTGTGTTATACGCACGCGCTAAACGAGTGATTGCATCAAGCAGAATAACCACATCTTTGCCGCTTTCAACCATTCGTTTTGCTTTTTCAAGAACGATTTCTGCAACTTGAACGTGCCGCTCTGCAGGTTCGTCAAACGTAGAGCTGATTACTTCTGCATTTTTGTTTTTAATTGAGCGCCGCATATCTGAAACTTCTTCAGGGCGCTCGTCAATCAACAGCACAATCAAGAATATTTCTGGGTGATTTGCGAGGATACTTTGCGCAATTTCCTTAAGGAGCATTGTTTTACCCGCTTTTGGAGGAGCGACGATTAATCCGCGCTGCCCTTTACCAATAGGGGAAAAGATATCCATCAAACGAGTTGAAATAAAAGCTGGGTCAGATTCAAGATTAAATTTTTTATCAGGATGAAGCGGCGTCAGGCGATCGAAAATTTGGCGATCGGCAAGCACTGCTGGATCCATATTATTTACTTGATTAATTTTTAAAAGGGCAAAATATTTTTCGCCATCTTTTGGTTTGCGGATTACTCCGGTAACCATGTCGCCGGTGCGCAAATTAAAACGTCTGATTTGGGATGGTGATACATAAATATCATCCGGTCCTGAAACGTAATCGAATTTTGCTGATCTCAAGAATCCAAATCCGTCGGGTAATTTTTCTAATACTCCCCCTACCACGATCTCTTTATCAGGATTTGCTTGCATCTCCATAATATTTCTTATGAGCTCTTCTTTGAGCATAAGGCTTGCACCAACGACGCCAAGGCGGCGCGCTTGTTGATGAAGGTCCATAAGATTTAACTGTCTTAATTCTTCTGGTGTCATGAGAGAGGATCTCCTTAATGAGAGGTGATGAATGAATGTCCCTGTGGAAAATAAGAATCAGCCATTGAACGTGAAAGATTCTTGAATTAACGAGAAATAAGCCAACGTGTTGCTCAACACCATGTGAGCAGATAAACACTATTGGAATATGTCAGATTTTCTTTATTAAAAAACGTATTATCAAGTCAATGCAACGCACGTGGTACGCTGCAAGGCGTCAAGCATAGGTTATATAAAAATTGCCGAAAAACTACTTTGTTTCTTTATACAGTAATAGCATAACAGGATTTGCTATGTAAATTGTAGAGTATGCACCAAAAACTATTCCAATCAGGAGTGCAAGCGATAAATCGCGGAGCGCTTCGCCGCCAAAAAGCAAGAGGGCAATAACAACCAAGGTTGTTGCGCCTGTTGTCAAAATAGTACGGCGTAGGGTTTGGTTTATGCTGACATTTACAATGTGCTCAATCGAGCCCGTTCGCATATGTTTAATATTATCTCTAATTCTGGCAAAGATAACGATCGTATCGTTAATTGAATAGCCCAAAACAGCCATAATTGCGCCAATAACGTTCATAGAAATTTCTTTGCCGGTGATCAAAAAGAAAAGCAAGATCACTATCGCATCGTGGAACAATGAAACAACTGCGCCGGCACCATAAGCAACCGACCAGAAGCGCCATGCAATGTAAATAAGCATTAAAATAAGGCCAAAAATGACCGCTTTCATAGAGTTCCAGCTTAATGCTTTGCCTATTCCTTCACCGATGCTATCAATTTGGAGAACTTTTACCGTGTTATCACTGAGTTTTTCTTGAATTGTTTGGCGTACTTTTTCTCCAAGTATCGCTATATCTTCAGGTACATCTTTGGTACGAATAAGAATTTCTTTATCAGAAAACTCGCGCGTGGTGATTCCAGACCATCCCTGATGCTCTAAAATTTCAACAACTTCGCTGCTTTTCATCGGTTTTTCAAATCCAAGAAGCAATTGTGTGCCGCCCGTGAACTCAACGCTGTAGTTAAAAATCTGACCTGTGGTCATTTTTTTATATGCAGCAACGCCAACAAAGCTGACGATAATAGCTGCTGAAAGTAAAGCATAAAGAAAACGGTATTTTAGAAAATCAATCATGCACTCTCCGATCAAAAGAATCTTTTCATACGTGGTAAAGACAAGAACTTACCTGCTTTTTATAGCAAGGTTTTTCAGAGAAATCAAATCGGCGGTAATTTAAAATTATTACTGACGAGGTAAAACAGAAACGAATTTTCGTCCCTTGCGGCCGTAATGGAACTTTACTTCTCCTGCAGCAAGTGCAAAAAGAGTATCATCGCCGCCCAAACCAACAGAGCGTCCTGGGTGAACCACGGTACCGCGTTGACGGACGATAATTTCGCCGCCAGAAACTTCTTGGCCATCAAAAAGCTTGATGCCCAAACGTTTGCTCATACTATCGCGGCCGTTGGATGTTGAACCACCCGATTTACTAGTTGCCATCGTTGTTCCTTAGAAGATAAAATACTTTTTTTATAGCTAACGGAATTCGTTAGAATTGAAAATCTGTTATCAAAATGCCTAAATTCGTTCTAAATGTCAATAACGGTCAAAATCAGAGGTCTTTTTTTGATGAATTCAAATGTGAAATATTTTCGCAAAAAGGCAATTTTAGGCCTTATTTAGGGAAAATATTTCTATTTGTTTCACGTTGGGGTCTTTTTATAACATTCATAGAGCGGTAAAATATCAATGAATCGAGTTAGAAAACAACAGTAAAGGGATATTATGAAAATAGTTATGCTGGCGTTTTTTTTAGGGTCTTGCGCAATTAACTGTATGGAAGATTATAAATTAAATAGACAGAAAACATCTATTCCTAGCCCACCAACAACTCCTAGATCGAATCCATATGCAGTGATTACACCATACGACACCCTGAGTTCCAAGGCGCAGGCAGAACAGAAAGATATAGCTAGTATCAGCTTTTATGCCAATGTTCCTACGATTGATAAAGGGGACGTAGACCCAAATAACATAGGTAGTAATAGATCAAGCATTGAATTAAACATTTTAAAAAAAGAACCAATAAAGGAGGATGCGGAAAAATCAGAGAAAAAGAAAAAAGATGACTGGTTTTACAGAGCTTGTGCGCGGCATATGAAATTGAACGCAAACCCTACTGCGCCTAAATCACAAATGATGAAAACGTTAAATTTGAATAAGCTTGAAATCGATCAACGAGATGGAGGAATCCCGGGATACCTAGAGGCAAGTAAGAGAATTCATAAAGCCCTAAAACATGATACAAAAATCTCAAAAGGCGATTTGGCATTCTTTGTGCCTGAAATTTTCAGGATTGAGTCTAATTTCCTCAAAACTTTGCCGGATGAATTTAGCCAACTCGCGTCAGTTCTGCGCGAACTTTCCCTTGCAGGAAACCAGTTTGACGAAATACCGAAAGTTGTTAATAAACTAAAAAAACTCGTGACGCTCAATGTTTCTGAAAATCCGATAAAAGAGATCCAGTGGGAAAATGTGAAAGAAATAAAAACGTTAAAGAAGTTGCTTTATTCAGGTAAAACCAAATGTGTAGGGAATTTGCTTCAAGGTATTGCTGAGAAGATAGATTAATACCTGAGAATAAATCATTAGAAAAGATAATAATTTCGGGGAAAGGTGATTTATTCAAAAGCATTCTTGTCAGCTTTAGTCAGAAAATATAAAATCATAGGGCATTATTTATACTATTTTTTAACTACTGCGAGGCTTTTATGAAGTTTATTTTAAAATTTTCGATGCTGAGTTTATTGAGTTTTCCAATTTCAACGTTTGCTATGGAATCTAAACCGCAAATGGGAGGGCTCGAAAAGAATTGCAGAAAAATTGTTGCGTACGCCTCAGCATACAAAATGAAAAAGCATGGACGCGTCAGTGCATCCCAAATGTCGACATTGGAGCTTGGCGGCAATGAAATAGAAGATTTAGAATCTTATATCAATAAGGCTGAATTGATTTCGCGAATGAATAAAGCTGTCGCGGCGCCAACCGAGAGTGAATTGTTATTATTGCCTATCTGTTCGCTTGATCTAGGAACTAACAAATTAAATAAAATCCCTGATTCTTTTGAATTTTTAATCCCCTCGCTCACCACGCTTGATATTTCGAATAATTGTTTTGAGACGATTGCGCCTATCACCCAATTTACAAATCTAAAAAGACTTTATGCATCGAGTAATACGATTGACAAGATCGAAGCGTCTGACTTAAATAAGCTTTCTCAGCTTCAAGTGCTTACGGTAGACCAAAAAACAAAACTCGCTGGTGATCTAACGCTTTCACTCAAACGATGCGAATCGGGTGGCAAATTAATGAGTTACCATTTTTTCCAGAAATAGAGATCTGCTAATATTTGTTTAAAAGGGCGTCCCTAGACGCCTTTTTTTAATTCAAGAAATTGCATCACACAATGGACAATTATTTTATGAATTCAGCTATTAAACTTATTATGCCGCTTTGCTTTTCTCTTTCTTTGAATGCAATGGAGTTCAAAACGGAATCTGTGGGGGATATCCCGTTTGCAAGAGCAGCTCAGCAAATACTTTGTCTCAAACTTGCAAAGTATCCTTTATATAAAGGTACGCAGCAAGAGAGGGAGACGTTGGAATGTCGGGAAAGAGGGTTGCGTGATAAAGATGAGCTGGAAAGGTATGTGAAGCAAGTTGCAACCGCGCTTGCGTTGGATGCAAATTTCAAAAAACCTACCGATTCTGATCTTAAGCAGTTTCCTGTGCGATACCTCGAATTGGAAGGAAATGAGCTAGCAGATCTGCCGGAATCTTTGGGAGATCTTGCGGGAGAACTTACATCTCTTGATATTTCTTGCAATCAATTTGAAAAATTTCCCGCGATTGTATCTAAACTAACGAGCTTAACAGATTTAAATATTGCAAACTTTGATCTGGAACTGCAAAAGGATAATCTCAAAGCGCTTACTAATCTTACTCGATTAACGCTATCATCAAAAATGCAGAATCAATTTGACGCGAGTAATTTGCCATTCGTCAATTATGAAAAATCGAAGGAAGAAGTAAGTGATTGGCGTAATACGTGCCATGGCAATATGAGATACGTAACCTATAAAAAAAATATAAATTCTAAGAAATAATGTAAAAAGGGCGCACAGTCAAAAAGGTGCGCCTTATTTTTTATTGTCCGCTTAAATTATTCACGAAATTAATATCCCATGCTTCTTGTGGAATGTCTGCCATTTCAATTTTTTTCCAATGGCTGAGTGATTCTTTAAAATGCGGTTCAGCTAAATATAATAATCCTTGCGCGAATCTTCTAATTTCCCATTGCGCGCCCGCGTGCAAGCGCAATTTCATAAAATGCATAAGCGAATGCAAATTGCAGGTGAAAATAAATTCTGTATAGGTGCAAACAGGAAGAAGCGCTCGTGCTTGTTCGCGCGCAACGCCTGCCGCAAGAAGCGCTTCGTATGCGTACACCGACTGCTCGAGCGATTTTTTATACGTTGCCAATAATTCTTCATTCTGAAAACTGCCAAGTGAACTTTGTTTATTCACCGTATCTTGCTGGCGCCATGTTTGCGGAATATAAAATTCAAGCGCCGATTTTACGAATCGATAACTAATTTCATTATATGAATTCATGCGATGGCGAAACCATTGGCGTGCGATAAATATTGGTGCTTTAACGCGAAATGAAAGTTGGTTATGTTCAAATGGGCTGGTATGGCGATGCTCCATTAAAAAATGAATTAATTTTTTATCGCGTTCTGAAAGCTCTGTCGAAAACTTGCCGTATGAAACACGCGCAGCATTTACGATATCAAGATCCGATCCTGAAACGCGTACTAATTCAATGGCGCTAATTCCATCTCCAAGGGGATCAATGCTTTTAGTTTCATTGATTTGAATAGTTTCTGTATCAAGTTGAGTATTCATATGTTTTCTTTCATGAATGAGAATTATTTTTATATTTTTAGTCTACGGGATTTATAAAAAAATAAAATCTATGTTAAATATGCGCAGCTGGATTCCCTTCTCTTTAATTTTTAAATTTTGTTTAAGTAAACTTACTAGGTATCCAAAAGGAGGTTTTAATGAAAAAAGCTTCGGTATTTATTTCTTTACTGTGCTGTGCAAATCTCAGCGCAATGGATTGGAGTAAATCTTCGTTTAATACGTCTAAAAAAGAAAAGCGCTCATCGTACAACGCGAACTTTAATCTAACAGACAGCAGCAGTGAGCTTTATACTCAAGTGATGTGCACCCCCAAAAAAAAGGAAAAAAAGCCGAACGATAAGTTTAAAATTCTTTGTAAAAAATTTATGTATTTTCAGTTAGTTACGAATCCCAATCTACGATCCCTTAACGCGGATGAATTAACGAGTTTTTATATCACGCTTGATTTATCGGGCCGTGCCATCAAAAATTTACGGAATTATCTCAAAGAATCAGTTTTCGCTTTCCATTTGAGTACGGGGAAAAAACCAAAACAAAAAGACCTTGAAGCTTTCAGCGTTCATATTATGGATTTATCAAATAACAGGCTTTCATCATTGCCAAAGGGATTTACGCAAGTAGCGCAATGTGTTAAATGGGTTGATATAAGTAAAAATAGATTTGACGAAGTACCGCCAGTATTTGAATTGTGTAAAAGCTTAAAATTTCTGAATATTGTTGAAAACGGGATTAAAAGCATCCCAGATTGGACCGACAGATTTGCAGTTCAACCTCCCCATGCAAAAACCAAAAAAAATGATAGTAAATCGGAAAAAACCAAGAATTAGTTTGCTTTTTGAGTAGCTGCCTATAAAAACTGCCTGGCAAGCCGTCTTGGTTTGACTATTTGTAATAATAATATATCCTTATTAATAGATGCGGGCTTCTTGCTTGAGCATTATTAATTAAGAATGGGGTTATTATGAATAAAAAAAATTTCTCAGTATTTACTCTCGCCTTCCTTTTTATTGCCACGCAGGCGCAAGCTTCTTGGTATGAAAGCTTTACGCCTGTTTTACCACATTTTCCTATCGCATATTCTTCATTATTAACGGCATGCGATATTGCGCGCGATAAAATAGTTTCAGCTGTGCAACATCCTGCTGCGGGTTGGATTGTTGCTGGCATTACTGCGGCTACTGGATTATATCTTTATCAAAAGCAGCAAAAGAAAGCAGCTGATCAATTGGCACTTAAAGGGAATCAGATTACGCGAATTATAAATCAAAATAAAAAAGCATTGGTTAAACAAAAAGAGCAATTTAATGAAGCTTACAAAGATCTTGGATTGATGTATGAGGCCTCAGGGGCTTCTTTGCGTGGCGAATATTTACACTTAAAACGTGAAAATGCGAACTTAAAAACAATGGTTCAAGAAAAAGAACTACACATTAAAGATCTTAGAGACGAAATTGAAGATTATGCAAAAGAGAGAATGCAGCTGGAGAAAATCATGAACCATTCTCAATCGCAACTATTTGAATCGGTGGGTGTGAAAAAACATCATCTACAGGATTTAGAGGAAATGCATCGACTTACTTTGTCACCTCAAACCAATCACGTCCAGAACGCGTAGAAACTTCGAGTGGTACTTTCCAGAGTACCACTTTTTCTAGTGTTTCCCGCACTAGTTTTTCAGTTTTTTCCAGTTCATTTTCAGGAACAGAAAGCAATAATTCATCGTGAATTTGAATAACCATTTTGCCGCTCAGGCGATGCTCTTTAAGTAACTTCTCAATATGAATCATCCCCA
Source organism: Candidatus Dependentiae bacterium (assembly GCA_016191325.1). Classification (NCBI taxonomy): domain Bacteria; species Candidatus Babelota bacterium. The sequence continues at coordinate 1,178,276 of JACPOV010000008.1, forward strand.
ATTTCATTAATTCTGCAGCGGTTCCTTGAACGCGCGTGTTGATCGCCATTCTTCGTGCTAAATCAAAAAGATTTTTGTTCTTTTCATGAATACCTGGCAAATAGCGGCGACGGCCCCAGTAAGTGGTTACGTATCCTTTTGCTTTGGTTTCTTCAACTACTTGTTCCATCCATGCAGAAACGCGTGGATACTGCGCAAAATAAGTATCAATATATCTTTTTGAATCGTTGAGCGGGATTTTTAAATCTTTCGAAAGTCCGTACGGCGTTAATCCATATAAAATACTAAAATTTATTCGTTTACCTACTTGGCGCTGTGCATGCGTTACGTTTTCGCGAGCAACACCAAAAATCTTTGAAGCAGTTTGTTGGTGAATATCGATGTTATGCAAAAACGATTCGATTAAATTTTCATCGCGCGAAAATTCTGCCAAAACGCGCAGCTCGATTTGGGAATAATCCGCAGAAAGAAAAACGCAGCCCTCTGGGGCTTTGAATGCTTTTCTAATTTGTATATCTGGAAAATTTTCAGAATCGGTTGGGATATTTTGTAAATTAGGATCGGAGCTTGAAAGGCGACCAGTAGCTACTTGCGTTTGGCTAAAGGTGCTGTGAATTCTTCCCGTTTTTGGATTAATATATTCTGGAAGCGCATCAATATACGTACTTTTTAATTTGAAAAGCTCTCGATATTTTGCAATGAGGCCTGGAACTGGATGCAACTGCGCAAGTTCTTCAAGCACTTCTTGATCGGTTGAATACCCAGTTTTTCCCGTTGTCTTTTTTTGCGTTGGTAATTTAAGATGCGTAAAAAGGAGCGCTTCAAGTTGTTTTGGAGAATTGAGGTTGATTTCTTTAAACTCATCGCCGATCAGCGAAATGATTTTCTCTTGTAAAGCTTTCAAATCTTTTGCAGCACGTTCGCCCAGATCTTCAATTACTTTTAGATCAAGTTCGATACCGACTTTTTCCATGTCGGTGAGCACTTGTACGAGCGGGAGTTCAATTTCATGATAAAGTTTTTCCATTCCTTTATCTTGTAATTTATGTTCGAGCAATGAAGTGAGCTGCAGGGTTTGATGCGCATCGGCCGCGCCGTATTCGGTTGCTAATTTCAGCGGCACTTGAGGAAATATTTTATACCCATTATTGGTAACCACATCCGCAAATGAAAGCATCGGTTCGCTAAGAAAATGCTCCGATAAATACTTTAGGCCAATCCGCTGCCAATCTTCGGTAATCAGATGTGCAGCAACGAGTGTATCAATTACTAACCCGCGCACATCGATTCCGGCATTGAAAAAAACTTGAAGATCGAATTTTGCGTGATGCATAATTTTTTTAATGGTTTCATCTTCAAGTAGCGGCTTGAGCACAGAAAAAATTTCTTCTTTGGTAAGTTGCGTTTCAGTTGTTTGGTGCGCATACGGAATATAGTATGCAGTTCCCTTTTCCATGCATACCGAAAATCCGCACATGTATCCTTGCATTGGTAGAAGGCCAGCGCCCTCAGTATCGATCGAAACAATTCGCTTGGCTTTAATTATATTGGCAATTTCATCGAGTTGCTCGCGTGTTGTGACCGTAATAAAATTATATTTTTCCGCATTCGAAAGAGAAATTTTTTGCTGATAAGCCGGAACGCCGCCTTCAGATTTAATTTCTTTAATGAGGCTATTAAAATTAAGTTCTTGAAAAAATGGTAACGCTTTCTGCCAATTATTCGCATCGTATTTCCATTCACTCAAGCTTGTATGCAGCGGAATGTAATGCAATTTAAAAAGTTTTTCGCTCAGGAAAGCATTTTCCTTATTTTGAGCGAGCAATTGCCGTGTGCGTTCTTTTGGCACGCGTTCAAGATGCGCGTAAAGATCTTCAAGTGAATTAAATTCTGTAACTAATTGCGTGGCACCTTTTTCGCCAATTCCTTTTACGCCCGGAATATTATCAGAGGAATCGCCAACGATTGCAAAATAGAAGGGGAGTTTTTCTACCGGAAAACCCATTTTTGCTTCAAACGCAGGGCGATCGATAACGATATCTTTAAACGGATCGAAAATAAGAATTGATTCATCAATTGTTTGGCCCATATCTTTATCGGATGTTACCAGAACAATTTTAACCCCATTATTTTTTAATTCTTGGGCAATCGAGTACATCAAATCGTCCGCTTCAACGCCGGTTTGTTGGCATTGGCCGATGCCAACCATTTCAGCAAATTGCTGGATAAGTTCTTTTTGGCTGAATAAATCAATCGGAGCTGCTTGCCGCGTTGCTTTATATTCCGGATATTGTTCGTGCCGAACCGTTTTGCCGCGACTATCCCAAACTAAACTCAAATATTCTGGTTTAAATGTATCGCTTAATTTCTTAAGCATTCGGCAGAATCCAAAGACTGCTTGCACTGGAGCGCCGGTGATGGTGTGTAGAGGGCGCATGCTATAATAAGCGCGATACAGAAAGGATGAGCCGTCTATTAAAAATAATGTTTTTTTAGGATCGAAGGGTGATTGAGTCAAAAGAAAGTTCCTTCAAAAGCGTTTATTTTTGACTATAGCGCAAATTGAACGAATTTTCTACGCGCGGCTTTTTTCACGATTATCTTGCCAGATCATTAAACACAGGAGCACACTCAATCCTGCGGCAAAGAAGCACCAAACAGAAACGACCGCATAATGATAAAGAAGATACGCGATCGCGTACGATAGAATAACTAAAATGCCAAAAAATTGCGCAACCCGACGCGGTGCAATCAAAAAGGGTAAAAACGTAGCCATTAAATAGGCGATTGAACTTAATACTCCGTAATGTTGCGTATAATCAAAATTATAAACAATGTGACGGTGCTCAATAAGTAGGGCAAACGGGGTTGTGAATAAATAATAGCCAAAGAACGTGCTCACCATACAGCCCCAAATAACGAGCAGAGAAGATCGGATATTTTTGATCCGGTGATAAAAGACATGCAGGGACAGCGGAATCCATAGCGGCCATGTGATAAAGGCAAAAAATAGAAATACATATGCAGCCGGATACTGCAAAACCTGTAGAGATGGCCGACCAATAGTTAGCCAAACGATACCTTCTGCCGCCTGTTGAAGTGCAAAAAAAATGGGAATGAGGGAAAGCATGCGTTGTGATTTATGGTGAACCAGGCGATATGCAGCTATTCCTATGATGGCAAGAACCCCACTCATTGCAAAGCTAGCGGTAGCTGAAAAGCACATACGAACTCCCTTTTTTATAGTGCGGATACATTAGCTTTAACCTATCCTAGGTGGCCGCGAGAATTAAAGAATTCTCTCTGACAAATGCTCTAACAATTGATACAATGGATACTAATGGAGTAGTTTAAGAGCAAAAAAGGGGTTGAATATGCGTATTTTTGCTCTTCTATTGTTGCTGGCTTGCTCGATAAAAGTTTTTGCTTGGCCCAATTATAATCGGGAAAGGGAAAAAGCGCTTGTGGCACTCGCGTCTTTAAGCGTCAGGTACTGTGATATTTGTGATCATGTGAATACATTAAAGGCAGAGAAAGATACAGCGCACGCGCGCGCTGGGATTGAAGAAGAAATTAAAAAGAATGAAAAATTACGCGAGCAAGCTTTTGAAAAGTTTGTTAGAGCCCATGGATTGTATAATGCTTCTTGCCCTACGTCGAAAAATTTAAAAGCAATAAGCAAACTTGTTAAAGAAACATAACTATAAAATCCATAAGGATAATTGTGATTATTATTCGTGATGCGCAACTACAATTGGGCGAACACACCATATTTCGTGAATTGAGCGCAACGTTTCAGCCTCACCAAAAAGTTGGGCTCGTTGGCCGTAATGGCGCTGGCAAATCCACACTACTTAAAATCATTGCTGGTATGCAGCACTTTACTGATGGTTCACTTTCTCTTGATAAGCAACAAAAAATTGCGTACATGCCACAAGAGTTGGTGATGCAATCAGAAAAAAATGTTTTTGACGAAGCGTTTTCCGTTTTTGAACGGTACACCGTCCTTGAAAACCGAATGAAAGAGCTTGAAGATTTATTGACGTCGCAAGAAAACGACGATGCTGCAGATGCGGTTGAAGAATATGTGAGCGTGCAGGAAAAGCTGGCGCATTTTGATAGAGTGAATGCAGAGCGCAAAACGATGGAAATCTTGCTGGGGCTTGGATTTAAGAAAGAAAAATTGGAACTGCCGGTTAGTACATTAAGTGTTGGTTGGAAAATGCGTGTACTTCTAGCAAAACTTCTTTTGCAGGAAGCAGATTTTTATCTTTTTGATGAACCGACAAACCATTTAGATATCGTTGCAAAAGAATGGTTCTTCAATTTTTTAAAAAATGGATCGTTTGGTTATTTACTCGTAACCCATGATCGCTATTTTCTAGAGCATTGTTGCCCGCAAATTTTTGAGCTCGAGCTTGGGCGAGGAACGCTTTATAACGGTAATTTAACGTTTTATCTAGCCCAAAAAGAAGAACGACGCTTACAAGCAATTACCAAACGCGAGCGCCAGGATAAAGAAATTTCAAAAAAAGAGGATTGGGCGCAGCGCTGGGGAACCAAAGCTACTAAGGCAAAAATGGCACAAAGTATGCTTCGGCAGGTTGATCGCATTAAAGAAGAACTTGTTGAAGTTGAGCCGCTTTTACCTTCAATTCATTTAAAATTTCCTGAAACAGCACAATCAGGAAAAATCGTGCTGACGGTAAAAAATGTTCAGCATTCATTTGATAACAAAGAACTTTTTAGAAATGTTTCGTGCGAAATTGGCCGTGGTGAAAAAGTTGCTTTAATTGCGCCAAACGGCGTTGGTAAAACGACTCTTTTTGAGTTGGTTCACGAAAAACTACCGTTGCAAAATGGGTCCATAGAATTTGGGCATAATGCGGCGCCTGCATTTTTTGAACAGGATCAAACGCGCATCTTAAATCCTAAACTGACTGTTTTTGAGGAAGTGCAAGAATCGTCCCCGACAATTTCTGAGCAGATCATTCGCTCATTTTTGGGATCGTTTTTATTTTCTGGTGATGATGTTAAGAAAAAGATTGGTGTATTAAGCGGCGGAGAGCGCAACCGCGTTGCAATGGTAAAAGTACTTTTAAAAAGAGCTAATTTTTTGCTTCTTGATGAGCCAACTAACCATCTTGATATGTATGCACAAGATATTTTATTGCAAGCGTTGCAGCAATATACCGGAACTATTCTGATGGTATGCCATGATCACGATTTCATCCAAAAATTGGCCACTCGGATTCTGGAATTGACACCCACCGGCCTGAATAGTTATAACGGCGATTATGAATCGTATCTTTACGCAAAAAAACACATGCAAAATAATGCGGAGCAAAAAACGATTGCTCCTGCCCCGAAAAAAATTGAAGAACATGAGCCTCAGCCTCAAAAACATGAAAATAAAGATCTTTCTGTTTTGCGTAAGCACGTTGCCCAGCTTGAATCAAAGATATTTAAATTAGAGCAAGAGATGAAAAAGCTGACCGAACAGTTTGCTGATTTGCAATACGGCTCAGATGGTTATTATAAAGCTGAAAAGAAGTTTAAAGAAACACAAAACGAATTAAGTCTACGGCTCTCAGAATGGGAACAGCTACTTAAAGAATTGCATTAGCGATCGGCCATTTTTTTGGAGAAGCGAAAACTTTTATTCGAGCGTCGCGGTACCGCCCATAAGTTGCTGATAATAAACAGAACGCTTAATCAATTCATCGTGTGAATAAAAAATGAGATCTTTTTCTTGTGCAATTAATGAAAAATCTAAAATCCCGACCGCTTTTTCGATTGTTTTTATACGGTGCGCAATAACAATGGTGAGTGCGTTATACGCAAGTTCCAAAATCATTGCAGTGATCGCTTGTTCGCTTACTTCATCAAGGCTACTTGTTGGCTCATCGATTAAAATTAACGCTGGTTTATAGGCGTTTGCACGCAAATAAAGGCTGGCAAAATTCAACCGTTGTCGTTGGCCGCCAGAAATAGTGAGCCCGCCTTCGCCAATGAGCGTATCGAGCCCATTCTTTGATTCGAAAATAGTCCATAAGCCGACACGGCCCAAAATATCAATTAAATACTCATCGGTATATGTATTCAGTTTTTCTTCTGGCAGCCCAAAGAGTAAATTATAGCGAAGTGAGCCGCGTAAGCTAGAAGCTATTTGCCCTTGCATTGCAATAAGGGAACGGCGCATATAATCATCGATCGCATAAATATCAATGCCATCGATAAGCACGCTGCCGGTAAGCGGGTTAAGTTGCCCTCCTAAAATCGAAATCAGCGTACTCTTGCCAACGCCTGAAGGGCCAATAACGCCATAAAGTTTTGAGATTTGTTCTGAATTAACAAAGAGCGATAAGTTGTGATGATCAAAGATACTGTTTTGATCGGTATAGGAAAATGAAATATCGTTGGCTACGACCGAAATAGTAGAAGTTGATGCAACTGGCGGAATCATTTCTTCATCAGATTCTTGAAGAACCGGATAACTTTGTTTGCCAAAGGTTGGCAAGAAAGCAAAAAGATCTTTTATGCGAGTAAGAGAACGAGTCATCGTGCGAATTGGGCGCTCGAGGCTGATGATGCCATAGGTGCCTTGAATATACATCACCATCAAGGCAATACCATCAACGGCAGTTAAATTACCATGGTGAATATTTCCAAGAATATAGGTGCCCAGCAAAAAAACGGTAAATAAATACATAATTTTAATGATGGACCACATCGTGATATTTGCATTCCAGAGGCTGCGTTCTTGGCCAAAAAGTTTTATGTCGGTCTGCTTGAGCTGATGATTAATTTCATTGCTGGCAAAATATGAGCGTATAAGGTTGATCTGCGACAAATTTTCTTGGCCCATGGCTTTAACCGCATCATCAGCATCAATGAGTGTTCGTTCACGCGGAATAATAAAATAGCGAGAAAGCCCCAAATTAAATGCGAGAATTATTGCTAATAAACCCAAAAGCACAAAGCCGAGCCATACGCTTTCATACATTAACGATATAAGAGCGGTAACGATGCCAGCGCTATATCCCAAAATGTCGATAAGCACCGAATCAAGAAAGTTTTCATAGGCACGGGAAGCTCGATCAATTTTTCCTAAAACCGCACCCGTTTCACGGTGAGCGTGATACATTGGGTCCACCTGCAAAAGAAACTGATGCGCATTAAAATGGACGCTGTGAATACAGCGCAATTGCAGCGTCGAGTTCAATTTACGAACGAAATCCTGAAAAACTATCGAGCCGAGCCATGCTATCGAAAAATAAGCGAAATAATCATAGCGCTTGGCTGTAAATACCCATCCCAAAATAATTGGGCTTACGGTGTCGAAAATGTTTATACACGCCTCGCCAGCAGAGATAATAAAGACGCGCCATTTTTGGAGCCAAATAATGTGCCACCATGGTTTTTCAAAGTCCACATGGATAATTGGCGATTTTGTGCGCGGCATAAACGCTCCTTTTATTTTTTTGAAACGTTTGCAGTATACGAAAAAAGGAAATTAAACCGCAATTTTTTAATATTACTCTGAGAAAAACGGACAGTGCATATGTGCAATAGTATCCTTCGCTTGATCCAATTGGGCTCCATTCAGAACTTTTAGGTCTGCAAGGGCTTTTTGATGTTTAAGTATGAAATCGCAGCCTGATGGCGATTTTTTTTCAAAGCAGGCTTTTCGTTCCTTCAAATAGGTTTCTATTAACAGTTTATCGTTATTGTATTTTTTTGCCTTTTTCATTTGAAGATAAAGTCCTGCGGCCATTTGCGGATGTTGGGCTTTAATTTGTCTCATGAGTTGAGGCTCTTTTTGTAATTCTTCGCATGCACGAAAATCATCATTCAAGCATTCTTTTACAAAATATTTTCCTTGAGAAGTCAGTTGGCTTAACTGATTTATGTCCTGCGGATCGATAGTTTTTACGGGTTCATTCACATCCATTGCCAATGTTTGAAATGCCCAGATGAGAAAAAGAGCTAAGAGTTTGATGCGCATGGTAATCCTTTTTTTAAGAATTTTTCAAATTTTATCAAGCAATTTGATAGGGTGTATATAAAATTTCTGGCTTTGTTATGCTTATTTTAATCTATAAGGACTCTTATGAATATGGTTAGTTATAAAAAAGTGATGATTTCGATCTTATGCGCTTCTTGGATCGTGCTTTCTTTTGCAAGGAACTCTACGCAACAGGTTCCTAATCGAAAAACGATCTCGGGGCCGGTTGAGGTGTGCGGCTACGGACAATATAAAGATAGCGTCTTTCAGCAACGCGTGAACGTTAATGGTAAGCTTGATGTGATCGAGGTGGAATTTCGCAAGGCGATTTCAATCAATGGATCTGTTTTGGCAAAAAATAGTATTTTTTTTGAGACCGTTGATGTGAATGGTTCAATGGAAGCTGCCGGATCTCATTTTGAAAATACGATTACCTTTGATGGAAAATTATCATTGGAAAATTCCAGCGCAAAAGAAATTATCGTCGCAAATCACAACAAAAAGAATCAGAGCACATTGATTCTCAAGGGTGCGACCGTCGTGGTCGGCGATATTATATTTGAGGGAGAGCCTGGAACAGTTGAAATCCGCAAAGGGGCGAAAATCCTGGGATCGGTAAAAAACGGAAAAATTGTAACGAAAAGATAATTATCTTTTTTGGCTGCGCCATCTCATATAACAAAATGCCGCGGGTGCCAAAAGTGAGAAAGCGGTAACGCCAATTCGAAGCCAATTAAATTCTGAGTATGGTTCGACCAGTTTCATTTCGCCGTTGTTGGTTCTGATAAGTTCAGTAAGATAATAATTCTTAAAGAATCCTTGATTGCAAAATGTTAGTGACCTTCGTTCAGAATTGAGCCCTGAATCGCCTACTTTTTTATATTTTAGCGTCCCGAATTTCTTGTGATAAATAAATCTGGATTCTTTATTTGCAAGCGCCAGAGCAGCATTGGTGATATTTGGATTAAAATCTTTTGTTTTTAAATCGAGTGTTCCTGCTACTTTCTTTTCGTCTGAATTAAAGTATTTATAGAAAAAAATTGGTTGAGAGCTGTTATTCTCTTCGGTCGGAACTAAATAAAGAACGTGTGCACGGCGACCGTTAATTTTTACCGCTTCATAGGCTACTTGGTAATAACTATCTGCAAGAGTCTTGTCGTCATCGGTTGTTATTTCTATTTTTTTCCAATGCACAAATTCCTGGGACCATTTTTCCGATCCATTTTCATTTGCGATTGCAGGAAAAAGAGGATCTTGCGTGAAAGTAGATTGCATGAAGAAAATGAAAAAGAAATATAAAAATATATTCATAAAAAACTGATGGCTAAAAAGTTATGAACGTGAAATTGTGGCATTATTTAAAAACATTTCCCATCAAAAAGCAAGATAACGTAAATTGCAGACGTTTTGATTTATAGTGATGAACTATGATCTTGATCAACAGTTGCGTACAGTTTGAAAAAAATAGTTTTATAAAAATAATAAATTAACGCAGTTTTCTTTCTATTTTTGCTTTATACTTACTGTATGTTTTTTAATTATTTATAAGAGATGCTGCGTTATTTATGTTTGCACAGGTACGTTTACTCAATGGATTTCACGAATCGTTATGGTACGAAGTACCGCATGAGTTAAAAGAGCTCACCGTTGGTATGATTGTAAGCGTTCCATTGCGTGCGCGTGTGCTGCCTGCATTGATTCAAAAGATTTCGAGCACGCGGCCGAATGTTTCTTGGCAATTACGCTCAATCGAAGGGATTGAAAAAGTTCCTGAAGATGTGCATTATCAAAAATTTATTAATCAACTTGCGGATTACTATCAACTTTCGCCTCTCTATTTTGCGCAACGTTTACGTTCGTTTTTAACGCAAAAAGAGCATGAAATTGAATTAGCGGTAGCTAATTCAAACCTGCCAGAAGCGAAAATAGTAACATTGACCGATGAGCAGGAGTATGCAGTGAATCAAGTAACAAAAAAGATTGATGGGCAATCGTACTCACCATTTTTACTTCATGGATTAACAGGATCTGGAAAAACGGAAGTATATAAAAAAGCGCTGCAGCACGCGATTAACAATAAAAAGTCAGCGCTGGTTTTATTACCAGAAGTTTCATTGGCAGTACAATTTACGCAGCTTTTTCGCGTAGCGATGCCCGAGTGCACGATTTTTGGATTTCACAGCGCAGTGGGTATAAAAGAAAAGCGAGCGTTATGGCAAGCGCTTGTGCAGGGTGCGCCGCTCATTATTATCGGAGTGCATTTGCCCGTAATGCTGCCGATTAAAAATTTAGGCATAATTGTTGTTGATGAAGAACATGAAGTTGGTTATCAAGAAAAAAAACATCCGCGTATTAACAGCAAAGAAGCAGCTCTCGTGCGTGCACAAACCGCATGTATTCCTATAATTCTGGGGTCGGCCACCCCTTCAATCTCTTCGCTGTACGCTGTGCAGCAAAAAGGCTGGCAACTTCTTGAATTAAAAAATAGATATGCGGGATCTCTTCCTCGCATTGAAGTGGTTCAATTTGATAAAAATAAAAAAAGGCCAAATTTTTGGGTAAGCAAAGAGCTCTTTAATGCAATAACCGATAGACTTTTGAAAAAAGAGCAGACGATTTTATTTTTAAATCGACGCGGGCATAGTTTTTTCGTGCAATGCACAAAATGCGGCGAGATTGAGCGATGTACACACTGCTCAGTTACCCTTACGCTGCACGATCATGAACAATTATTATGCCATTATTGTGGCTTGAAAAAGCAAATGCCTCCAGCGTGTGTAGGATGTGGTGCCGATAAAACCTCTTTTTTGAAAAAAGGGATCGGTACGCAACAGCTCGTTTCTGTTATTCAATCTCTTTTTCCATCGGCGCATATTGAACGGGCCGACGTTGATGCCACCGTGAATAAAAAAAAGTGGCAGCAAACATTAAAATCGTTTCACGATGGGGCGATCGATATTTTGATAGGGACGCAGACGATCACTAAAGGGTATCATTTTCCAAAGGTGACCCTGGTTGGCGTTATTTGGGCCGATTTGAATTTACATTTTCCTATGTTTAACGCTGCAGAAACAACGCTACAGCAATTAATTCAAGTGGCGGGCAGGGCAGGCAGAGCGAGCCATGATAGTTTAGTTATTGTGCAAACCATGAGCGAGCATCCGATCTTTTCGTTTCTGAATGAAACCGATTATATAAAATTTTATGAAACCGAAATGATAACGCGCCAAGAAATCGAATATCCGCCTTATGCGCGCTTTGTAGAGATTGAACTTAAGCATACGGATGAAGCAATTGTGGAACGAGAAGCACAGCAACTTGTGCAACAACTTAATGCCAAATCACAATCAACTTCTTTAGCTGTGCGCGTTTTGGGCCCAGCGCGGCCATTGGTTCATAAAGTGAATAATTTATGTAGCAGAAAAATGTATTGCAAGGCATCAACAATGCTTGCAATACAGCGTCTTTTTCAATCAATTGATGAAAATAGCTATCAAAGCAGTATCTATTTTACTCCGCATCCGTTGAGTTAATTTTATCAAGAGCAAATGCTGCGTTTGCTAGCGTTGTGGTAACGCTCCCGTTTTTAATAGTTTTAGATCCATCGGCGCCTAAATCGATAAGTATAAGACAGGCTTGATGAGAAAAATTACTTCGCGAATCGAACGATTCAATTGTTGATTTCAATAACTTCGTGGCTTGTTCGTTAGAAAGATGCATCGAGTTTGGCGTCCGTAAAACATTGAGCCACATTTGGGGATTATTTCTTTCTGAAGCGGTCGCTAATTCTTTGGTTAAATCCTGTACATCCATTCCATATGCGGCATTATTAAAACGAGCAATAAAAATAAAAGCGGGAAAGTCGTAGTTGGTTTCATGGTACTCAATGAATAAAAGAGTTTAGCAATAGTTGCGTCATTAGCAGTTCATGCGAAGATTATTGTGCATCGGAAGGTTGTGCTGGTGGCGTTTTTTGTGCTCCGAGCTCAATAAGTTTTTGTTGGATTGAGGAAGTGCCATTGATTCCATCTAATTTGTGTAAAAGCTTCGTTGCATGATTTGCAGATATATCACCTTTTTGTACATATTGAATCATCTTGTACATCGATTTTACATTCTTGTTAGTAAAACATTTAGATAAAAATTCATAAGTTTCTTCTTCGTTAGGTTTTTTGCAATCTTCTGATTCTGAAGCGATTTCTTTGTTGTTTCTCTTAGCGTCCATACCGTTTATGCAAAAGGAAGTGACGAGCAAAAAAATAACATGAATTTTAATAGGCGATTTTATCTTCATTTTTACTACCACTAAAGAGATGGAATAAAAAAGTGGGTGCGATAATGTTGTAACTCTTTTATTGATTGCTCAATATCTTCCAGAGCTCGATGATTATCAGCTTTTTGAAAATTAATTTTTTCATTTGCTGGGTACCAACGTTTGATTACTTCTTTGATTGATGAAACATCAATTAAGCGATAATTAAAATAATTGAGAAGTATTGGCATGTATTTTTGCAAAAATATGCGATCTTGCCATACGGAATTGCCGGCTAAGCGTGCACTATTTGGTTTGCAGAAAAGTTTTACAAATTCGAGCGTTTCTGCTTCAGCTTGTTCGGTTGTAATAGTGGATTCTTGACTCGCGCGCGTTAATCCTGAAACGCCGTGTGTTTTTTTGCACCATTCGTTCATATGATCAAGAATCGAATCGGGCTGATGAATTACAAGATGGGGACCGTGTGCAATTAAATTGAGATTACCATCGGTGATAATTGTCGCAATTTCAAGAATAACATCGTATTCGATTTCCAATCCTGTCATTTCCAAATCGATCCAGACTAAATAATCATCTCTTTTTGTGATAGCTTTATTCATAGGTTTTTTCGATTGCTTACGAATGGTGTTCAACTATAGCCATTCTCGTTATACACTAATTAATATACTCATACTATCGAAAACGAGCGGATAAGGGCAAGGAGTTTTATGGATAAAATACGTATTGGCGTGCTTATGGGGGGCAAATCGCTCGAACGCGAAGTTTCATTCAACTCGGGGCGCACCGTTTGCGATCATCTTGATACATTCAATTTCGAAGTTGTTCCGCTTTATCAGAATATTACAGGTAAACTTTTTATTTTGCCGCTGCGTTTTTTGCATCGTGGTAAAACAACCGATTTTGAGCATCGGCTTGATGCGGAAGCGCAAGCGGTCAGCTGGGACGATCTTAAAAACTTTGTTGATGCAGTATATATAGCGCAGCATGGGCGCTATGCAGAAGATGGCACCATGCAGGGATTTCTTGAAGTACTTGGCATCCCATACGTTGGCAGCAAAGTTTTTGCAAGTGCTTTGGGGATGGATAAAATCATGCAAAAAAAAATACTCAATGCGAGCGGGGTTATGGTTCCGCGCTGCGTAGCGATAAGCGCGCATGAGCTACATCAAAAATTAGATGTACAAACTCTTCTTTCTGATATGGAAAAAGAAAAAATAATTTTCCCTTGCGTTGTAAAGCCGGCTAAAGAAGGTTCGAGCTTTGGTATTACCGTAGTACATTCTCCCGATGATTTGCTTGCGGCTATAAAAAAAGCGGCTCATTGCGACAACGGATTGATCCAATCTGTTATTATCGATGAAAAAATAACTGGTATGGAATTTACTACTATTATTATTACCGATAATGATGGCAATCTTGTTCCACTTTCTGTAACTGAGGTGGTGCCAAACCCTGCGCTCGAATATTTTGATTATGAACAAAAATATATGCCTGGAAAATCGGTGCTTTTTACACCTGCGCGTTGTACGCAAGAAGTTTTGGAAAAAATCCAAGAAGCGTGCTGCAAAGTAATGCGTGTGCTCGAATTTAAAAACAGCGCACGTATCGATGGAATTTTAGCGCCCGATGGTTCCATCTTTATTATTGATCCAAATACTTTTAGCGGTGCGAGCCCTTCAAGTTTTATGTTTAAACAAGCCGCGGAACGCAATATGAGCCACACGCAGCTTATTAATCATTTAATTGAAACTGAGCTACGTGCATATGGTAAACTAAGTAAGAGAGCCGATCTTGAAAAACGAATGGGAAAAATGGAAGGCGATTCAAAAAAGAGTTCTGAAAAAAAAATACGGGTTGCTGTTTTAATGGGAGGGGCATCTAATGAAAAAGAAATTTCCCTTGAATCTGGCCGAAACGTATTTTATAAATTATCGCCGCATAACTATGATGCAATTCCTGTTTTTGTAAATCATCAGCTAGAGCTTTTTATTCTTGATCAAAAACTTTTGGTTTCAAGTTCAACTGGCGAGATAGAAAAAAATGTAGACCGTGCGCAAAAAATTTCTTGGGCGTCATTGCCCGAGCATGCAGATTTTGTATTTATCGGGCTGCATGGCGGCGCAGGAGAAAATGGCTCCGTTCAGGGAACGCTTGAAATGTTGGGACTTCCGTATAATGGTTCTTCAGTTCTTGCCAGTGCGTTGTGCATGGATAAGTGGAAAACGAATTCGTTCTTACGATCAGAGGGATTTGAAGTACCTCGCGGTTTGCTGCTTGAAAAAACTTCATGGGAAAATGATCAAAAGCGCATAAAAAAAGATCTCGCTGAGCAGGTCGGCGCATTTCCGTATATTGTAAAGCCGCATGATGATGGTTGCAGCGTTATGGTTAGCAAAGTGAATAACGATGATGAACTTGAGCGAGCAATGCAAACAATTTTTAATCAAGGCAAAACTGCAGCGCTCATTGAAGAATTAGTTGTCGGGATGGAATTGACCGTTGGTGTGCTTGGTAATCATGAACCTCAAGCATTGCCACCAAGCCAAGCGGTAGTTGCCGGATCAATTTTATCAATAGAGGAAAAATTTTTACCCGGAGCTGGAGAAAATCAAACTCCTGCATTACTGCCAAAAGCGACATTAGAATATGTTCAGCGCGTTATAGAAAAAGTTTTTTCTGCAGTTGGTTGTAGAGGATATGCGCGCATTGATTGTTTTTATCAAACGGCCGAGCAGAGCGCAACGGGAAAAGAGCGAGTGGTTATTTTAGAAATTAATACGCTGCCTGGCCTGACGCCGGCCACATGTATTTTTCATCAAGCGGCGGAACTTGGCATGAGGCCGATGGATTTTATTAATCAAATTGTTCAGCTCGGCTTGCAAGCTCATGAAGAACAATTTGTCGGTGTTTTGGAAAAAACATTAGAAAGTGCAACGGCAAAATAATAAAAGGAAGTAATTATGAAAGATGTATTAGTAGGTTTTTTATTCGTGTGTTGTGTTCAATTGCAATGCACGGAGCCATTAAAAAGTTGGCAGCAACGATTTGCGCAATTTATTATATCTAAAGATCGTTTCGCACAAGTGCAAAATAAACCGGAAGAACTATCTGCGGGCAAATCGCGCGAAAATAATGCTGTACCAAAAAGATCTAAGAGAAAAACAATCAACGACAGATTGGTAGAGATTGCTGTAAGTTCTTGTTTTGACTAAAAAAAGCCCCGATAAATTCGGGGCTTTAATCGTTCTTTTTTTCTTTAATCTAAGCCACCCAAGCCTACTTTTTCAGGATTGCGTGCCGCATATACTAAGCCGATGCTAGCGGCGCCAAGCGTAGCTCCAGGAAGTTTTTGAAAAATAGCTTGCTTTGTGCTGGTAGCGGGTGGGCAATTTTTCAAACACGGCCATGCACCACCAAATTTCCAAAATGAGTATACGCTTGCCATTCCGCATAATGCGCTGGCACCATAAAGCCAGGTCGAAGCTTTTTTATAGAATGGTTTTGCGTTATTGTTATTCTCAACTGCGTTTGAATTTTGCATTGCAATACCGCACATTGCTGCTAAAACTAATGCTTTAAATTTCATAGAGTCTCCTACTTAAAAGAATACAATTTAGTCTATTGCGCGAACGAACCTAACAAAAGTTGCCGTAAATGAAAAGATATACAAAAAAAGAGGAAAGTTTTTGTGCAATTTTTATCTGAGCAGATAAAAAATTAATTGTCATTTGGTTGGAAAGCGTTTTCGATGTAATCGATTTTAAATTTTTCGCCTACTTGATGCACAAGTGCTATATCGAAGCGAAGTATGTAATCACGTAGTTTGTTTTCAAGAATATATGAATGCGCAGTTATAATAATTTTTCGCTGCTTTGAAGGAACAATAATTTCTGAAAGGGCAAAATAATTTGAGGTGCGCGTTTTAACTTCAACAAATACAATCAAATCTTTTTTTTGAGCGATGATATCTATTTCGCCACCCTTTTTTCTAAAATTGCGCGCAACTATTGTATAATTATTTGATAAAAGGTGCTGAACAGCGGCATCTTCACCAAGCTGCCCAATTATTTTTCTTGAATTTTGCTCAGAATCGATGAACATAATCAGGTTTTTTTTGCGTATTGGAAACGAGCAGGGTTGGCGAGTATCCTGGGAATTTTGATTCAAGAAGTAACGTTTTCTCTTTGAGAAGTTCTGTATTGCCTTGCAAATGTGCTAAATAAGCTTCCAACTCAAGACACTGTGCATCAAAACGCCCTGTTGGTACAAACGTCTTTTGAATATTTTTCAGCCGTGCTTCAGCCGCTTTAATATTATGCTGTTTTGCATAAAAGTTGAAAATGCCTTTTTCATGCTCGAAAAGATCGTTATAGCACGTAGTTTGAATTTTTTTCACTTCATCGCGGAACGCCTGCTCCAACGATTCTTGTTCTAGATACGCGGTTATCATATCGAGCGTTTTTGTGGTTCTCGTTTGATCGTGCGGGGGTACAAGTTGAGCATAGAAATTGCAAAGTATTTTTTTATATTCCGCATAATCGCGATCTTTGCTGCCAGGATATAATTTTACATATTCGCGATAGTAACGCGCCGCCTCTTTCATCTTGCCATCATCAAAATAAATGTCCGCTCGTTCTAGGCGAAGTTGCTGCACTTCTTGTTGGTCGGTGCTCATGATAATAAGTTGATCTATGATTTTTTGTCGATCCGATTCGTATCCGCGAGCATAATCGATCGCAAGCCGAATGCGTAATTCCTCGACGTTCAAATCTTTAACGAGTTTATGCTGAATTTCTTTCTCTCTCTTTGTTTCATCTTGATTTTTTGGGGAAGCATAAGAGACACAGATTTCTTTTTTTGTGCGCGGCTCTTTAAGAATCAACTTTTTTCTATGATTCAATCTGCAAGAAGAGAGCGATAAAACCATTATCAGAATGGCAACGGCATACGAATAAATACGATTCATGAGCATGGTAGATGTCTTGAGAAACATGTTTTAATCAAAATATATCACTTCTAACCCTATCAAAAAAGATGGGTATCGGCAAACGAATCTGAAGCGGCCAGCGTACCCTACTATTTGGCGATAAAAGTCTATGAAGGGTATAGTAACTGTGTTATGTTGAAACGGTATAGTACCTTCTAACGGTAAAAATAACGTATTTTAAGGCGCACTATGGTGATGAAAAAAAAACTTGGCGAGCTTTTAGTTGCTCAGGGTGCATTAACCGAACAGCAGTTGCACGAAGCTGAACGTGCGGCTCATGCTGCTGGGCAGACAATTGAGGCATATCTCAAGGAACAAAAAATAGTTCCGGCCGCTGCGCTTGCGCAAGCCTATGCAGGATTGGTGGGTGCTGAATATATCGGCAAAATTACTGAAAAAATGGCAGATCCTGGATTACTCGCTAAGGTGCCGCTTCGTTTTTTACGAAAAAATAGTGTTGTTCCGATTGTACTTGATGGCAAGGTTATCTTAGTAACTGCTAATCCCCTGGATTATCAACCGATCGATGAGCTTAGTAGTTTACTGGGCGGAGATATTGGCGTTGGCGTTACCACTAACGATGTCATCATCGATGCGATAAACCGTTATTATCCCCTTGAAGGCACCAAGCAAATGATAGAAGAGCTTGGCGAAGAAAAAGGGGCGCCAGAAGCAGTAGATTTTTCAGAAATTGAAGAAAAAGATATTATGGCGATGGCGGCCGAGGCACCGATTATAAAATTGGTGAACCATATTTTGGTACAGGCTGCCAAACGGGGTGCTTCAGATATTCATATTGAGCCATTCGAAAAAGAGGTACGTGTTCGCTATAGGATTGATGGCGTAATGTACAATGCTTTCAATCCGCCAAAGCGTATTCAAGCTGCGCTTGCATCACGTATAAAAATTATGGCCAATCTTAACATCGCAGAAAAAAGAATTCCTCAAGATGGAAGAATCGAAATAAAAGTTGCCGATAAAGCGATCGATATTCGTGTTTCGATTTTACCGGTAACGTTTGGTGAGCGGATTGTTCTGCGCTTGCTTGATAAAACGCGTACTTTCTCACGTCTGAAAGATCTTGGATTTAGTGCGCGCGATTATAAAGTTATCGAAGCGAGTATTGCTCGGCCTAACGGCATTATATTTGTTTCTGGTCCAACCGGTTCTGGTAAAACATCGACTCTTTATTCTATTTTATCTGAGCTCAACCAGCCGGATGTAAATATTGTGACCGTTGAAGATCCTGTTGAATATCAAATGCCCGGCATTGGCCAAGTTCAAGTAAAAGAAAAAATAGGATTAACTTTTGCGGCAGCGTTGCGCTCAATTCTGCGTCAAGACCCTGATATTATTATGATCGGTGAAATCCGAGACCAAGAAACAGGGCAGATCGCAATTCAAGCAGCATTAACAGGCCACTTAGTTTTGAGCACGATCCACACGAACAATGCTCCCGCTACGATAACGCGATTGCTTGATATGGGAATAGAACCATATCTTATTGCATCATCGGTTGTGGCGATTCTGGCGCAACGACTTGTTCGTACTCTTTGCCCACATTGTAAAAAAGTATATAAACCGACCGCCGAAGAAATTGAAAGTTTAGGTATAACTGCAAAAGAAGCAGCAGAAATTACTTTCTATATGGCAGTAGGCTGCGAAGAATGTGGCGGCACGGGCTATAAAGGGCGAATGGCAATCTTTGAAGTTATGGAGATGAGTAACGACATTGCGAAACTAACAATGGAACGTGCCGACATGTCCATAATTCGCAAAGAAGCGCTCAAAGAAGGAATGACCATGTTAGTAAGCGATGGTTTGCGCAGAATTAAAGAAGGCCTTACTACGATTCAAGAAGTTGTTCGAGTTGCTGCTGCAGAAGAAGAAATGATTGAGTAATTTTTAGGGGGGCAATGGCACGCGCGATTCAATCAGGAAGTTCGTTGCTTGAGCTTTTGATTGTATTTGGAACGATTGCTCTTTTAATGACGATGGTAATTGCGCAGGTGCCAAGTATAAAGCGCTATGCAATACGCGCTGAAATTGAAAAATTACGTTCCGCATTTTGGTATCTAGGGCAACGTGCTCAAATTGAAAATAAAGATTTTGTGATCTCCTTTGATATACCAAACAGCAGTTATCGTGTTGATGATCGACAGCACAAACTGCCATCATGCGTTCGTTTTGGTGCCGCTGCGGATATTTACGGGCCACCATCAGACCCAAAGAATAGAATAAGTTCGGCAATAACTTTTAAGGATAACCGAGCAGTGTTTCATCCCGATGGGACTATTTCTTCGGGAACAATTTACCTGTATGCGCCAGAGAGTAAAAATAGTTATGCGCTTACGCTTCCTGTTGGGCTTGTTTCCTATATAAGACTTTATCGTTATCAGCGTGAATGGAAATTGATAGAATGATCCGGTTTGATTTTTTAAGCCGTTTTCTGATTGCAGGGGCTATCGGAATTTGCTTGGCGATTATTATTACCCAAAACGATGAACGTTTTAAAAAAAACTGCGAAAAAAAAATAAAGCAGATTTTTGAAGAAACCTTTTCTTGCAAAGTGCAGGAAGGGCACATAGAAAGTATTAATTTTTTCACTGGTAGAGTGATCGGAAAAAATATAAAAATTTGTGCGCTTGATGATTCTTGGTTTTGGCAAGCGCCGCTTCTTGAGTTAAAGGTACCCTGGCTATTTTCAATCATAAATAAAAAAATTGGTTTAGAAATTTCTTTAAAAAACATGGAAGCCCATTCTCAATTTTCAAATGGGAGGCCAGCGATAGTTGATCATATTCATTCAATGATTGATGGGCCGGAAGGTATGCCAGTAATGCTTAAATCTCTTTCATTGAATGAAACTACCTTTCGATTGGACCACGAGATTGATTTACATAGTTCATTCAACCTCTCTATCGATAATAGAGATGATGGCGTAAAAATTTCTTGCGCAGTGTTAGATGGAAGCTTATTAAATAAAAAAAATGTTAGTCTTAATAAAATTTCAGGTTCATGCGTTATTGAAAAAGAAACGGGTGAATCAATTCCTATCTTTACTTGTAATCTAAAATGCAAACCGGATCGCGTGCTTTTTGATGACGATACAGAGCTTATTATTAATGCCAAAAGTGACGGTGAAAATATTGTTGCAACTCTGGGCACTTTAAATAATCCCAGCTTTGTGCATGCTAAAGGAAAAGCACGATCATTTTCTGATTATTATTTGGTAATTGATGCGGAGATGCTGGTTTCATCGTTAATGAAGGCGCTTGGTGTTCAAGATCATGCACAATTTTGTAAAGGGACAGGATCTGTAACTGCAAAAATTAATCAGGATGCAGCAGGGTGTTTTGTCGATTGTTCAGCGCATTTAAAAGAAGCTTCTTATAATAATTTTTCGCTCGGTTCAATTGATGTTGCAGCGAAATTGAATGATGCGCGCTGGCAAGGATTATTTTCGATCATGACGCCGTTGGCATCTCAATTAAATGGATCTTTTGGATTTGATCAACAAACGATGGCCGGTTCATTTGATTGCGCATTAGCCGAAATGTTTGCAATAGAAGGCACGCAGTGGCAAATCGAATCTGAGGGAACACAAATAACAGCAAACTATGATAACCGTCGGGGCCTTGAGGGTTCATACGTAGTTCATTTAAAAAATCGCATCGATCATAGCTTACGAGAAATTTCGGGAACTATGCATGCCGATGGCTCAGCAGGCACACTACAAGGGCGACTGGGTGAAGCAAGCTATTGCGCGCAATTTGTGACAAATGCTGCGGGAATAATTATTGATGGAAGTTATAAGAACAAAGAGAAAGAATTAATAAAGATATCGTGCTCTGAAGATAAAATCGTGCAGGGAGAGATCGATTATCAAATTATTCGTAATGTACTGAAAGAAGTTTTCAACATTTCAGTAAAAGGGGAAGGGAAAATTACTCTTTCTGCTCAATATAAAAATGGTCTTATTGAGGGCAATATCAAAATGGTTGACGGAACTATTCAACTTACGCCGACCTATAACTTTATAAAAAAAATTAATGCAGAAATTTCACTTGATTTTGCAAAACGCGCATTATCTTTAAGAAATGTAGGGATAGATCTTCTTGAAGGATCAATAAAAACTGAGCGCGCTGCTTTCATGCTTGATTCGTGGGGCCGTTTACAATTTATGCATATTCCCTGCGTACTAGAAAGAGTTTTTTTTAATATTGAAAAAGAATGCTTTGTTGTTATTTCAGGCAATTCTCTTTTTTATAAAAATGATGATCAAACAACTATTTACGGTCGACTTGTTCTTGATAAGGGACAACTTAAAAAGAATATTTTCTCGCTCATTACCTCAAAGCAGCATATTGCGCCGTTCAAAACACCGTTTGAGCAAACTGCATTTGATGGTGATCTTGATATCGCCTTGATGACGCGCAAACCGTTGAGTGTGAAAACTTCGTTTCTGGATACTGATGCAGCTCTGAATTGGCAAGTGAAAGGAACGGTGAGAGAGCCGCTGGTGACGGGAAAAATTTTACTCTCTCGCGGATTGTTGAACTTTCCTTATAAACCGCTTTTTATTACGCAGGGAAAAATATTTTTTGTACCGCCCCATCTTTTTGATCCAGAAATAACACTAGTGGCAAAAGGGCGTATTCGCCATTATGATTTAACGCTCCGCATTGGAGGTTCAGTTGAACATCCGCATATCAATTTTGAGTCGACACCGCCGCTGACAGAAGAACAAATTATAACGTTGCTTTTAATCGGATCGGAAAGCGGATCATTATCTCTTATTATGCCAACGCTTATCATGAATAATGTACAGCATCTTTTGTTCGGCCCAGAACAATCGATATCAAAACTTGAAAGTTATTTTAAAAGTTTACTTACACCACTAAAGAATATAAGAATTGTGCCGAGTTTCACCGATCAATCAGCGCGTGGCGGATTGCGAGGCGCGATAGAGATAGATGTTAACGATCAGTTACATGGACTTGTTCAGAAAAACTTTAGTCAGCTTGAAGATACTAAATTTGAAGTGGAATATTATCTTTCTGACGATATCACTTTGCGCGCGATCAAAGATGAGCACGGGGATCTTGGTGGTGAGCTCGAGGTGAAATGGAAGTTCTGATAGGCAATCTGCAGCTTCTATGTCTCATAATTGCAAAGCACAAAAGATTATTGTACGCTAGCCGATACTTTAAATGGCAATTAGGAGAGAATGGCTATGAATATGCATAAAAGAACGTTTTTTATTGTTCTCTATTTAAATTTAGTTTCATGCTTTTTTAGCAGTGCCATTGCGCCAGATGAAGCGATCGAATATTTGCACGAGTCGTTACCCAGCAATCAGGGCAAGATACAAAAATCTTTTTTTACGCCCGATAAAGAACATTCAGTAAAAAAAATTATGATTGGTTTGATTCGTAATGAAACTGAAGAGATTACGGCGGCGCTTTATCGTCTTACTGAGCCAGATGTTGCCGCGGAGCTTATGAAAGCGTTTCAGCGCGGCGTTAAGATCTATTTAATTACCGATCTTGGTTGCTTTTTTGACAAAAACGAAAAAATTACTCACTTACACGAAAACGGAATTGAAACGAGTTATTATGGAAAACCGTATTCAATTATGCATAACAAATATTGGATATTTAAAAAGAATTTTCTAGGAACGGTTCTCGTTACTGGTTCAGCAAACACGACAAAAGGTGGATTGCTGAGCAACAAAGAAAATATTATTGTTACCAATAATGCAGAAACCATCGCAGAATTTGCACAAAATTTTGAAAAAATTAAAGGCGAAGCTTCAAGTGGCATTCCAACTAAAGAAGTACTTCGCAATTACGCAACTCAAGAAATGTGGGATGGATTAAAATACGGAATGAGAAAAACAATTTTCTCATTGAAAGTGCGCTAAAAAGCGGAAGCTAAAAAGGAGATGCGCTAAATTCATATGTTGATTTGCTTCATTACTACAATTCCTTCTTAGCTTGGCACCAGACTATTTCCGTTTATGGAAAAAAGCAAGCAAAATTTGTGTGCGCACGCTCTGTGCGTAGAGCTTATTTTTTGAGCTGATCAATTGCCACTTGCATGTCTGCTGGCATTGATTCAGAAAAAGAAAAAGGTTCGCCATCAAAGGCAAATGAAAGTGAAGTGGCGTGAAGCGCTTGGCGATCAATACGTGATGATTTTTTACCATAAAGAATATCGCCTTCCAGTGGATGGCCGATTGCATTAAAATGAACGCGTATTTGATGGGTGCGTCCAGTAACTGGTAGCACCTCAACGAGCGTTGTGTCGGTAAAATATTCGAGCACTTTGTAATGAGTGAGTGCAGCTCGGCCTTGACCTGATTGATGAGACATTTTATTGCGCGTTATTGGATCGCGATCGATAGGAAAATCAATCGAACCAGTGCGATCTGGGTGGCCCCGAACAATTGCAAGGTACGTTTTTTTAATGGCACGATTCTTGAAAAGATCACTGAACTTAAAATGCGCATAATTCGTTCGCGGGATTACCATGAGCCCAGAAGTATCTTTATCGAGACGATGAACAATACCAGGCCTATCTTGATCCCCCACCATTTTTAATTGTTGCCATCGAGAAAGAAGCCAATCAACGAGTGTTACATCCGTATTGTATGCGGAAGGTTTATGAACCATGAGCCCGGCCGGCTTGGCCACAATTAAAAATTCTTTATGCTCATAGATAATTTTTACATCAAAGTTTTGTAGTTTGCCCTCGATCTCCGGGCCACCTTTATACGAAATAGAGGGAACGGGAGGAATGGAGACCGTAACGTGATCTAATGGCTTTACAATAGTGCTTGATTTAGCAACTTTATTGTTGATCGCTACAAGCCCTTGTTTGATAAGATCCTGGAGGTACGACCGGGAATAATGGGGAATTTGCTCAGCTATGAAAACATCTGCGCGAACCGGTTTTTGTTCAGGCAGGGCCTCTAGGGCATGAGACGTATAGATTTTTTCTGACATATTCTCCATTTTTTATACCTCGTTTTGGAAAACTCGCTTAGTTGTAATAGAAATCGCAACCAGCCTCTAGTTTCCAGATTAAAAAGAGTGTAGGTTAAAGTCAAATGGACATGGGCCAGCTGATCGATTATGCTTAGAAGGCTCGACCAAAAAATACCACTTTTTTGCTAACCAACTCGCACGCAGTGATAGAGAAACTGCGATTTTGCGGGGACCCGGAAAAAATAAGGCAGATGTTCCTTTAGGCGACGGGGTGCGGCACACGCCAAATGCCACGAAGCTACTTTCTCTGGGCAAACCATTCAGGAGTGCAATCCTATGAACTCAGATATGCTGCTGCAGGAGATGCAA
The DNA here is from genome assembly GCA_016191325.1 of Candidatus Dependentiae bacterium. NCBI lineage: Bacteria > Candidatus Babelota bacterium. Next base: position 1,202,905 of record JACPOV010000008.1, read on the forward strand.
CATCATGTAGATGAGCTAATTACGAGAGATACTCCCCAGGCTCAGGCTCGATGGCAACAGTTTTTGTCTCTTCACCCGGCAGATAGTGCTCAATTCTTTTCGATAATAGACAAAGAAAGTGCAAAAAAAATATTCTTGGCATTGCCTATGGGCCTCCAAATTGAGGTTTTTGGAGAACTTTCAAATGCGATGAAAGTATTTGTTCTTTCGTTCTTGCCCGATCAAGATAAGGCGGGGATTTTAAATAATACCCCGATTGATGAATTAACCGACTTTTTTGATGAACTTTCCGATGATGAACTCAAGGATTATCTAAAACTCCTTAGTACTCAAGATCGGCAAACGGTTCTTTCGTTACTTAAATTTGACCCGGAGTCTGCCGGCGGTATCATGAATACCGATGTGCTTTCTTTGCTGCAAGATTTTACGGTAGAAAAAAGTATTCATGTTCTTCAGCGATTGCAGCCGCGGCGAGATTTGCACCAGCAAATTTATGTAACCGATCAAGATAATAAACTTGTGGGGCATATTCAGCTGGAGGATTTAGTTCTTAAAAATCCTAAAGATAGGCTTTCTTCATTTTTGCGTAAAAATGAACTCGTCATTTTCGCGGATGAAGATCGGGAAGAAGTAGCAAAAAAAATGATTCACTATGGCCTCATGACAGTGCCTGTTGTGAGCGAAAATAATCTTTTTTTAGGGGTTATTTCAAGCGATACATTGGTTGATGTTATTGAGCAAGAAGCGAGTGAAGACGTTTACCGTATTTCTGCGATGACACCAATCAAATATCCGTATTTTGAAACTTCTTTCTTTCGTATATTTTATGAGCGCAGTTATATTCTGATCATTTTACTCTTAGCGCAATCTGTTTCTAGCATTATTATAAAATCGTACGAATCGATTATTTGTGGATTTCTTACGCTTTTTATTACGATGCTTACCAGTACCGGCGGTAACTCAAGTAGCCAAACTTCCGCATTGGTAATCCAAGGATTGGCATCTGGCGATATCACACAAAATAACATTGGCCGCTTCTTGCGCCGTGAGATTTTAATGGCATTTATGATCGCTTCGGTGTTGAGTGTTTTTTCTTTCTTGCGCGTTTATTTTACGTACGGAGAGCTGTTGGGAAGCTTCGCCGTAAGCGTTTCTCTCTTTTTTATAGTTCTGCTTTCGGTTATTCTTGGATCTGGAATTCCAATAGTGCTTAAGCGCTTTAATATTGACCCTGCATATGCGGCTGGACCCTTTCTGGCAACGCTTATGGATATATTTGGATTATTGATTTATTGTTATATAAGTAAATTAATTTTGTATTAAATCGGCGTTTTTCTTGACAAAAAAAGCCATAATTAATACGATTTAAAAGTCTTTGTTATTGAAATTACAGGAGCCGCTAGCTCAGTCGGTAGAGCAACAGCCTTTTAAGCTGTGGGTCGTTGGTTCGAATCCAACGCGGCTCACCATGCTTCGCTTATCCACGGCTTCCGCCTTGGCAAGCTTCGCCTGGCGCGGCCATTCTTTAAAATTATGTTATTCTTAAAAGAGTGGCACGCAAAGATAAAAACCTATCTATGAAATATACGTCCCTATCGTCTAGTGGCCTAGGACATTGCCCTTTCACGGCAGAAACAGGGGTTCGACTCCCCTTAGGGACGCCAGTCTTCGCTACTTACGTAGCTTCGTCTGGCTTGCGCCATAAGATGACTTAATAACCAAATAAAATTTTATCAGTAGAAGGCGAAGACTGTCCGTCGTAGCTTGCCGAGTCTGATGACCCGGATAAGCGTAGACTGGACCGGCCCTAATATGTATTATGTTTATCTAATTAGATCAGCTCAAATTCCTGAAAAATTTTATGTTGGATATACGATTAATTTGAAAGAACGTCTCGAGACACACAACTCGGGTGGTTCTATTCATACAGCTCAATATAAACCATGGATTTTGATTATGTACTTGGCATTCGTCGAGATGAAAAAAGCAAAAGAGTTTGAAAAATATCTTAAGTCGCAATCTGGTCGCGCATTTGCCGAAAAAAGATTTTGGTGAATATTATAATTAAAGCAGATCTTTAAACTAAGAAAAAATTAACGAGTCTAACGTGAACATTAAAATATTGTTTTTATTGTTGTTAAGTATCGCGCAGCAATCTTTTTGCATGGAAACTGGGCCTAAAAAAGAGAATTCTCCTCAATCGCAATTAGAGCAAAATCGTTTCGCGCTTTATCGCATAAATATGATTCAATTGATTGACGTTGTATTAATGCAAAGATTGGGACAATATCGTGATACTTTAATTTCTCAGTTGTTTAGCAAAGGGACTTTGCCAAAGGAAGGTTTTGATCCTATCCAACAGGATTTAATCAAAAACTTCAAATCGTTTAACAAATTTTTTCCCGGCAAAGCCGTTATTGCTGATGAATGGACTGGGGAAGCGATTGAAAATTTTCGTTTTTCAATGGCGAAAACTAAAATTAGTTTAGAGCAGGAAATTGCGCGCCAAGAAGGTAAGAAGTATATTGCCGATGGAAGAATACAAAATAAGCTGCACCCATCGCCCGATTTTTTAGAACTGGTTGCATTGCAATTTTCTTTTTGGTCTTTGAATATGGCCCAATCAAAAAAATAATCCTATCTATAAGCCACAATCTATTTGATTATCCAAGTTTGATTGGCTAATTTAATAGTATTGACAAGAATTCCTAGGAGGTTGCTTGAATATGCCAATTATAATTATTAAAAAGCGCAGTCTTATTGCGATGGCGCTGCTTATGTTTTTCACGTTCGGCCTTTATTTCTTTTATTGGCAGTATAAAACTAAACAAGAGATCAATAAGTTGGGTGGTGAAATACCAACATTTTGGTTTGCGATTATTCCGTTTTTAAATATTTATTTTGATTATCGCTACGCGCAAAATTTTATTAAATTGGTGCGCAAGACAGAAGATCAGCTGCTTTTAGTTTTGCTAACGGTATGCTTAGCCTGTTTTCCATTTGTTGGAGCGTTTATTGTGCAATATGAACTTAACAATTACGCAGATAAGAGTTTCTCCATGCGCTAATTACTAAACTTTTTAAAAAGGCATCCATTTTCTGGATGCCTTTTTTGTTCTGATACTATTTTTTTCCAAAAGTGAGCGCTACTTTGAGCCAATTGTCTTCTCGTTTATCAAAGTGTTTATATGCTTCAATAATATTGGTAAACGGTAATTTTTGCGTGAGGAAAGGTCGCATATCAATTTTTCCGTTTTTCACCCAAGAAAGAAGCATAGGTAAATACTTACGGTGATTGCAATCGCCCATCCGAATAGTAACATTTTTTCCGGTCGCTTTTCCTATTGGAAACGATTCTGATAAATCTGAATAGACGCCAATAATAGAGATCACGCCATTCTTTGCTATCGCATCCACCGCCCATCTAAAAACTTGAGAAGGTCCGCTTCCTGGAATCCAATTGCCATCATGTATGCGTGTTTTAGGAGCGATCTTTTTTTGTTCTTTTTTAAATTCAGCGCGCATGGCGGGCGAACAATGCGATGCATGCTCAGCATCAACGCCAACAGCGTCTATAATTCTTGTTGGCCCTTTTCCTTTTGTGAGTTTTCTAAGTTCTTCTACAGGATTTACTTCATCAAAATTAATAATGCGTGCGCCTTGCAACTGCGCAATTTTTAATCGTGATTTAACATGATCGATTGCAAAAATTTGTTTAACACGTAGTTGTTTTAAACAGGCGATCGCTAATTGACCAACGGGGCCGCATCCAAAAACAGCAACTGTATCGATTGGTGAAACATTTGCCATTTCTACTGCCATATACGAAGTTGGCAAAATATCGGATAAAAGAATTACTTGTTCATCGTTCAGTTCGTCAGGTATTTTCACCAAATTTACATCTGCAAAAGGAACGCGAACTTTTTCTGCTTGCATACCATTAAAAGGACCAGTACCCGCTGGGCCGCCGTAAAAAGCAGTTCCTGCTTCATGGCCATGAGGATTGGCGTTATCACACAATGCATAATGCTCTTCTAAGCAATGGGGGCACTTTCCGCATCCTATCGTTGATGGAACAATCACGCGATCGCCGATTTTAAAATTGCGTACTTTAGAGCCAATTTTTTCTACGATGCCGACTCCCTCATGACCCAGGATGGTTCCCTTCTTCATTCCTTGGATTGTTCCGCGAATAAAATGTAAATCGGTGCCGCAAATGGCGGACATCGTGATTTTCACCAGAGCGTCAGTTTGATGTTTTAAAGCCGGAGCTTTCACATTCTTTAAAGCAATTTTACCTATCCCATTAAAAACGAGAGCCTTCATTTTCTACGTCCTTTCAACATTATTCGTATAAATGAAGTAATACAAAAAACTGGGATTGCAATTAAAGATTTCTATCGAGATTCAGAAAAAAAGAATGAATTAATAGACACCGCTTTTTATTTTAAAAATGGCCCAGATTATTGATTTCTGATGAACAATCATATGATATTCGAGAAGGCAAAAAGGAATTGATATGAAATTAATTGGAGATTCGAATGAATAAAAAATATAAGGTAAATTTACTTACAAAGTTATTAATTTGTTTAAATTTTATTTTCCTTAGTCTTTCATGTTTTTCTGAAGATAGATATTATTCAGAAAAAATTCCAAGAGCTGCACGTGAGGATGAACAAAATCTTGGTAACTCTGCGATTTCAGGATGCAATAACTGTAATGGTTTTTTTAAGCCGGTGATTCCGCCAACTTGTATTTGTAATGTAAAGATTCCGTGTGCAGGAACACCCATTACTGCGCCCGTTACCATTTCGTCTCCCGGTTACTATTGTTTGGCAAATGATATTACGGGGGGAATAATAATAACGGCTAACGATGTGTCTCTTGATTTGAATAATCATACAATGAGCGGTGCGGGCATAGGATCTGGCAGTGGAATAGTTATCAACAGTGGTTTCAATAGAAAAGTATTTAATGGACGCATTGTAAATTTTGATAATGGCGTTTCATGCAATCAATCAATGAATACTTTAATTAATGAAGTTGCCATAAATACATGTTTTGTAGAGGGCATGACGATTACAACGTGCACCGGTACAGTTTTAGATTCCATTGTAATTAACACCATCGGAAATATTGGTGTGCATTTTAATGGCATTAATGATGCGAGCCTTATTAAGAATGTGACTGTTTCGAATGCGCAGCAAGGAATTATTTGTGATAATATTTCCAACAGTATTATTGAATTCTGTAATATTTTTGACTGTACATCTAATATTTTCCCTAGCTTTGCAAATGCAGGGTTTGCAATTAATGGTGGAAGTTCAAATCAAATTGATAGCTGTACGGTAAAGAACTTAAGATCAATAGACTTTCCAGTTGGATTTGTTTTTGATGGGAACGATAATATTGTAGTAAGGAATTGTGTTGCTCAAAATATTACCGCTTTTTCACCAACTGCCGCATTTGCGGCCGGTTATCTTTGTACACAAGGGGTGGTGGCTAATTATCAGTTTTCTAATTGTTCTGCAGTTGCAATTAGTGGTGGCGGGTTTGTAGCGGGATTTGAAATGAATGGAAACGTGGGAGTCATCGAGGATTGCATTGCGCAAGATTGCATCGCAACAGCAGTACCGCCGGCTAATGGCGTTGGCTTTTTCGAGAGCGGCCGTCGCATTAGCCTAACAAATTGCCAAGCATTTAACTGTAGTGGTGCTGGATTTTCAACAAATTCTGGAACACCGGTATCGGATGTTACTTTTCAATATTGCCAAAGCACAAACAGTACGATCGGTTTTTTGACTACTATTTCAACGAGCCTTATTGGAAATTGCGTAGCATTCAATAATACGACTGGTTTTCAAATTGCAGCAGGAACATCAATTTACCACTGTTTTGCTAGCAATAATGGAACTCACTATGCCGGTGCCGGTGCGGTAAACGTGCAAAACGCAAATACGCAAGTTGACACGACGGTAGTAGGGCCAACAGGGCCGTTTGCGGGCGCTAACTTATTTATGTGATGTGCGATTGAGTAAAATAAATTTGATAAAGGATAAAAAGATGGCGACAACTATTTCAAATAAAGCTTATGCGCATTTAAATCATACGTGGTTAATGCTTAAGGTCACGTATAGTATCCTGTTTCTCGCAGCTGGCGCTGATAAATTTTTTAATATGGTTACGCATTGGGAAAAATATTTGAGCCCATTTGTGGCCCAACATCTTCCTGCAATGCCGACCTATTTTTTATATGTGTTTGGAATTATTGAAATAGGTATTGGTATTATGATTGCAACTAAGTTTACACGACTCGGCGCGTATTTAGGCGCTTGCTCGATTTTTCTGGTGGTAGTGGACTTGCTTACTACATTTACTTTTTTGGATATCATCGTGCGTGATATTGTTATTATTGTTGGTGCCATTGCGTTGGCACAGTTGACAACGATCAAGCAGGATCTTGAATAATATTTCCGATTTAGAAACTGATGAACGATATAATGCTGAGCGATAAAAAGGGATATGATGAATCAAAGATTTTTCTTAACGTGCATTGTGATTTTGAATAGTAATCAGTTTATTATCCCTGCTTTATCTGCGAACAATTGCATTAATAATTTTGAACGTCGTAGTTGTATAGATAGTTTTATCGCTCCAGATGTAATAATAAAAAAACCGGCAGCTCAAGTGAGCATTTCAAATAATGCATTATTTGGATTAGCTGCTATTAATGGAGTTAAGCCGGGGATTAACAATAGAATTCTTTTAATTGGCCAAACCAATCCGCAAGAAAATGGATTGTGGCTTGCTCAGTTGGGTGCATGGATTCGACCATCGGATTTTTATACGGGAGCGCAAGCCGGTAGATCCTTTATTCAAATTATAGTTATGCCAGCAGATTCAACTACAGATTTTCAATGGATATGCACTTCACCAACGAGCATTATTGATACGAATGCAATTACATTTGCGCCTTGCAATTATAGTGATCAATTAACTGCAGCGAATGTGGGAACAGGAACTGCGCAATTTTTCAGAGACAAAACAGGAAATACACTTAATTTTAAAACATTAGCGGTGGGTGCGCATCTTGCGTTAGTTAATAATACAAATGATATTGTGCTTAGCGCCGATGCAGCAGCAAGTAGTAGTGCTAACACCATTGTTGCGCGCGATGTATTAGGAAATTTTAGTGCCGGAACGATTAGCGCAAATCTAATAGGAAATGTAACAGGAAATTTGAACGGGAATGCAACGACAGCCACTTCCGCGATAACCGCGACAAATTTTACCGGCTCCCTTTCTGGAAATGTAACGGGCACTCAAGGTGCGACGGTGGTCGCTTTCGTTGGTAGTCAATCCGCTTCAAACATCGTTGGTGCTACCATTGCCGCGAATGCTGCCACGAGTAGCAACACTGCAAATGCAATTGTTAAACGTGATGCGTCCGGTAATTTCAACACTGGAACCATTACTGCAAATCTGACGGGAGCCGCTTCTCTTAATGTGCTTAAAACAGGTGATACTATGACTGGTGTGCTTACATTGCCTAACGGTTCAGTTTCTGCGCCGTCCTTGAATTTTACTGGAAGCACTACAAGTGGTATTTCTCTCGTAGATGGATCATTATCGTTTGATACCACAGGAACTGAGCGCTTAAAAGTTGGGTCCTCAGTTATTGTGAACGTGCCGTTATTGCTCAAGAGCGTTTTAAATATTCAAGCCACGCAAACGGTTGTGCCAACGAACAATGGATCTATAACCGTTGCCGGTACTACCGGATTACTTCTCTTAAAACACACTGCAAACATTACAAATTTCACGATTCACTTTCCGCCAAATCCCGTTGACGGTCAACTATTTACTATTTTGCTTGGTACGAGCAATACTATTTCCCTGATTAATGCAGGCGGCACTGGTGGTGCATCCGTTATTAACGCAATTACGAGTCTCAATCCAGGAAGTGCACTCGCAGCGGCCACCAATGGAACTTCAGTAACTTATTTTTATTCAAGTGTGGCAAATAGTTGGTATCGCTTTTTGCGCGGATAAAAAGGGGAATTGATCGGTATGGAAATAAAAAAAGTTCACCTTTTTTTGTTGTTGGTAAATGGGCAATCCGCCTTTGCGACTTCCTTGGTGTACAATATGAAGATTCGCCGCGTTTTTAATGTGAGCGCCATTTTAGGAAGACAGCAAAAAACAAGAATATTAGCGACAGCTGTTCCTATTTTTTATAAGCGGGATCGTGAATTTCTAGATACAGCCCGCGCAATAAATTTCACTGAAAAACGATCGACGATTGGCTCATTATTTAATCTTCGCGCTACGTCACCCTTATCTGCGTGGTGGGGAGAAATAACAACGGGTGTTGAGCATGAGCATTTCAAAACGAGCGGAAGTCAAAATCTTTCGGCATCTCGAACCGGATTTGATGACATCGTTTTTTCGTCGGGGCATAATTGGTTTCCCAACAAAAAAACACAAGTAGTTTGTTACGCAATAGGTGGTATACCGACCGATTTTAAAGTTGATCCTGTTGATATTAACGATACGTTGGTAGGTACTCGTTTTTTTAGTGCAGGTTTTGGATCAGAGCTATCATATGATTTTATTGCAACGCTGCGGCAATCTTGCATTATTATTTTTCAAAACCGGTTCCTTCATTTCTTTGATAGATCATGGCCATTTCCTGTTGCTGGTAGTAAAGTTCAGCCAGGAAATGTGACCGATTTATTATTAAGTGTGCAATATCGGATAAAACGCACGCTTTTTGAAGGTGGTTTCAATAGTACAATTTTCACAAATCAAGCGGCGTTATTGCCAAATCAAAAGATCAATGCGCCCCTTTATGTTCGAAATAGCGGTTACATAACATTTACGCATTTAGTAAAACAGTGTCCGGGGCTTAAAATGCCGCTGCTTATTGGAGCAGGGTTTTCTGGAGCAAGGGCGACTCTTTTTAAAACCCGCATCATCTCCGGTTGGCTAACCATTAGTACAATTTTTTAATAATTTATTTTAAATATTTTTTATTTTTAAGTTTTTCAGGTAATAAACATTCTTTGGTATAAGCTTCATAATTATCACCATAGCCTAAATCTTTCATCAGTTTAGTTGGCGCATTACGAATGTTCATCGGAACTTGAAGATTCCCGAATTCTTTCACATCGTCTACCGCTTGAAAATAAGCATTATATGAGCTGCGGTTTTTGGGGGCTTTCGCTAAATAACTTACTCCGTGCGCAAGATTAATTGCGCATTCAGGATAGCCTATTGTTTCTACCGCTCTGAAAACATTGTTTGCCACGGTAAGCCCTTGCGGGTCTGCTAATCCGATATCTTCAGATGCAAAAACCACCATGCGGCGTGCGATGAATTTTGGATCTTCGCCCGCTTGTACCATGCGTGCTAAATAATAAAGTGCAGCATTTGGCTGGCTAGCCCGCATTGATTTAATAAAAGCAGAAATCGTATTATAATGTTCTTCCGCTTTTTTATCGTAGCGCAAAGTACTGTTTTGTAAGGTACTCTGTAGATTTGCGATAGAAATCTCAGCATAGAGCTTTGATGTATTTTCGAGCATCGATAATGCTTGCCGAGCATCGCCATTTGCCATGCGAGCAAGCCATTCCTTCGCATCGCTGTTTACATCAAATCCAGTTCTATCAATAATCGCGAACATATCTTCTTGTGTCAATTCATTCAGAACGAATACTTTGCACCGAGATAGTAATGCAGAGATGACTTCAAAGCTTGGATTTTCGGTCGTCGCACCTATAAGCGTTAATTTTCCAGATTCTACGTAAGGAAGGAGAAAATCTTGCTGAGCCTTATTGAATCGATGAATTTCATCTAAAAAGAGTATTCGTGGTTTGCCTGCGGTGAAAAGATCGTCTTTTGCTTCGATGATCTTTCTAATGTCGTCTTTGCTTGCAGATACTGCCGATAGTTCATAATAATCTGCGTTAATTGATTGTGCGTAAATACGGGCGAGAGTGGTTTTGCCAACTCCCGGGGGGCCCCAAAGGATAAAGCTAAATAAATGCTTTTTTTCTATAGCGACTCTGAGCGGTTTGCCAGGCGCCACCAAATGATCTTGGCCGATAAATTCTATTAAATTTTTTGGTCTTATTTTTGAAGCAAATGGTTCCATTTTTTTCTAGCCAAAACTATTGGCCACCTTTCTGAGCAATATAACCTGCATTTATTTCTATTATACTAGAAAACGAATCGTTTGTCTCTAGGAGATCGACGTGCTGATTAGGTAAAAAGACTGCATTTTCAAGGATTTTTACAGACTTTACTTTTTCTGTAATTCGAAAAAGTTTATGCTATACTTAGGAGGTATTTCTTCTATGTCTTATTCTCAATTGGTTAATTAAAATTATGAATAAACCGTTTTTGCAAGTTATTTCTGTCACAAAAAAATATGATAACTTTGAAGCGCTTAAGGGTATTTCGATCCAGATAGAACAGGGTGAAGTTTTTACTCTACTCGGTGTAAACGGTGCGGGTAAAACGACACTTTCTTCAATCATTGCCACCTTAAAGCCGCCTACAACTGGCGATATCCTTTTTAATGGAAATTCTATCTACAAGGATATTTCAAGTTATCGCCGAGCTATTGGTTTTTGCCCACAACGACCAAATTTGAATAATTATTTTTCACTGCGAAAAAATTTAGAATTTGCAGGTCGTTACTTTGGCATGGAAGATGAGCATATTTTATCAATGATAGATGAATTGGCTGAGCGTTTTGATTTTAAAAAATACCTCGACGAAAAGCCTGAAGTGCTTTCTGGCGGCTATAAGCAACGCTTCATGTTGGCTAGAACCATTATTCATAGCCCCAAGTTGATTATTCTTGATGAACCGACCGTTGCTCTCGATCCTCATATTCGTAACCAATTATGGGATTATATCAAACAGCTAAAAGAGAAAAATATTTCTATTCTTTTAACAACGCATTATTTGGAAGAAGCGGAAGTTCTTTCAGATCGTGTATGCGTTCTTGAGCAGGGAAGAATCCGTTTGATCGATACACCTGAAAATCTCATGAGATCGTTTCAAAAGAGTAATTTAGAAGATGTTTTTATTCATATGATGCAGCAGGATTAAAATATGTTTTTAAGGAAAGATCAATTTCAGGTTCTGAAAGAACTGCTGGCCACAGATTTATATATTCTTAAAGGCACTGTACGCGATCAAGTTATAAATTTGTGCATTTGGATGATAAGCATGACGGTCGTAAACTCATATTTGATGCCTGCGTTTGGTTTATCGCTTGAATATAGTGCATTTATTTTGGCTGGGCTTTGCGCAAGCGCGGGTCTTTTTGGCATTTTTCCAAGTGTTGCGAATTTAGTCAGCGATTTTAAAGGTGATCAGGTATATACCTATTACTTAACCTTACCGCTTCCTTCATGGATGATTTTTTTGAGGCTCATTTTTTATTATGCGCTTAATTTCTCACTGCTTGGAATCCTAGTACTTCCCATTGGTCAATTGCTTATTTGGGATCGGTTTTCACTTAGGCATGTAGCATTTGGAAAATTTTTTCTTATTTTTACGTTGAGCTATTTTTTTTATGGAGCGTTTACGCTTTGGATTGCAAGTCGCGTACCTGATATGACAAAAATTGGAAACGTGTGGATGCGCTTCGTGTATCCAATCTGGTTTTTAGGATGTTTCCAATTTTCTTGGGCCGTTTTGAGAGAGAAATCTCAATTATTTAGCTTTATTAATCTTATGAATCCGATTACCTACATCATGGAAGGTATGCGTGCAGCGGTGCTCGGACAGAATGGCTATCTTAATTTTTGGATCTGCTGTTTGATGATTGCATTTTTTGGAATCCTTTGCTCATGGCGTGCGATTGTTTTGCTCAAAAGACGATTAGATTTTGTTTAACAAAAAAAGCCCCGGGAGCTTACCCTGGGGCTTTTCATAGCTTTAAAAAAAAGCTTATTTTTTCTTTTTGCGGAGCATTGGCAAGCCAGTGCGAGCATTTTCAAATACTTCGTAGCCGGTTGGCACTGCATCGATCGAATCTTTACCAGCTTTACCTGCAAAATAATAAATCTTTTGCTTGCGGCCGCCAGCTAATTTTACCTCTTTAGTATGCAAATAGTAGGTTTTGCCACTCTTTTTAGATTTAGTGCTAAAAGCTGCCATCGTTGTAACTCCTTCGTTAATGGTAGTTCTATAATTAATTATTACCACGTAATAAAAATAAAGCTAATCAATTGGGCAGATAAAATCTAGAAATGAATCTGTCGTTCTGCAATAATCTTAAAACTACCTTGACGGGTAAATGATTTTCGCGTGTGCTAAAGAAAATAATATTAAAAATGAAAGCTTTTCATATGATTGTAATTTTATTTTTATGCTGTTTGGCTGGAAGTTTCCAACTTTTTGGCATGGAGTCTGCATCTACAAATCAACCGAAAAGAACTATCGACATAGAGAAAAATGCCAAACAATTTAAGGCGGTGCTGGATCTATGTAAGGAGAAAAGAGCGACGATCGAGAAACACAAACAATACGAAAAAGTGTTACGAGAGATAATCAGTAATTATAAAAAATAATAATGAGTTAGCGATATGAATAAAAGCACACTGCAAATAGGGGCCCACTATCAACATTATAAAAATAAAAAGTTCTATAAAATTTTGGCAATTGCATTGAACGCAGAAAGCGATCCGCTTGAATCATGGGTAGTGTATCAGGCTTTATACGACGACCCAAATCTTGGATCGCAGCCGGTTTTTATACGATCCGTTGCGCAGTTTACTGAAAATGTGGAATTTGATGGAGAATGCTGTTCTCGATTTCAATTGGTCGAATCATCATCTATCGATACGCCGCGCTTCATAAGCTCAGCAATATAAGGATCAAGCATTTTTTGTCTCAAGCGCTCTGCATAGGCAGCATTCTTCTTTTTCATCTGCTCTTGATCAAGTTTATAATTCTGGGGAAGATTATTATTAATAATTTGAATATCGGTGCGATATCTTTCGCAGGCGGAATTATGGATACGGGTCGCTGATCGAGCAAATTTTATAAGATAATTGATAGGTAGCGAAGGAATGAACGGGACAAAGCTTACGCATATTTCCTGGGCACCATTTGTTAGTTCTTTGCAATCATGATTTATTGTTTTTAATTCTTTAGCTAATTCTTTTGTTGTATCGATGAGATTATTGAGTTGGTCTTTTTCTGTTTTTTGTTTTTTTCTAGATATTTGCCAAGAGACAGGATATTTTTTCTGAAAAAAAACGTGCGGCGAGGGTGTTGAGACTTTGTCATTTTCTTCCATCGCATGTGCACATGAATTAGTAAGTAGTAGGAACGATATAATTCTTAATTGAGAGTTTAGAGCAAGAAAAAATAGTTTTACGCTCACTTTGGACTTTCTGTTTGAATAAAAAAGTGATTTATTCCCATAATAATAGCATTATTTTCGCCAAGTGCTATTTTTTCTGTAGGGAATGGGCTGCCGTAAAAACATTATTTACCAACGCAAAATTCTCTAAATACTGCGTCCATAGCTTGTTCGCTAATAGTTTTTCCCGAAAGTTCGGTCAGTATTTCCAGCGTATCTTTTAATTGTGCAGAGATGAGTTCGTAGGCGATTACAGGTTTTTCTATCATTCCAAGGAGACTGAAGATGTGCTCTTCGATTTTGAGCAAAATCCGATAATGCCGTTGATTAAGAAGAAATGGTGAATCGACGCGCGAAAAAAGTTCGTTCATTTTTTTTCCGATTTCAAATTCGAGAGCGGCGATTGTTTCAACTTTTTTTTCGCTGACTAAAAGAGCGGAAGAATTATTTAGTAGATTGTTCGCTCGAGGCATATCTGTTTTGCTCTCAACGAGAATAATTTTTGCAGGATAATTTTCGTGCAATTCGTTATATACACTTTGTTCTTGAGGAGTAATTTGCCGCGAACTATCAAGAATTAATAAAATAATATCCGCTTTTTGCGCTTCTATTTGCGAACGCTTGATTCCTTCTTGTTCAATAGAATCGTTTGTTTGGCGTAAGCCGGCAGTATCAATAAACGTGACGATGCTTCCATGAAGTGTACGTGAACTTTCTATCGAATCTCGCGTCGTACCCGCAATAGGCGCCACGATCGCGCGCTGTTCTTTAAGAAGCGCATTAAATAGTGAAGATTTTCCAGCATTAACTGAGCCGATCAGTGCAATGCGCACCCCTTGGCGGACGTGATGTTGCTGATCAAATGTTTTTTTAATTCGTTCGATCGACGATGAAATTTCTAAAAGCTGTTCTTTGATGACGCCGCCAAACTCCATCTCTTCATCTAAAAATTCAAAACTCGCTTCGCAATAAGCAAAGCACGTGACGAGTTTTTTCTCAAGGTGCGTAATCCATTGCGAAAAACTGCCGTTCAGCTGCGAAAGTGATTGTTTTAATGCAAGATGATTTGAAGCGTGAATGAGTTCATTAATTGCTTCAGCTTGCAAAAGATCTATTTTTTTATTTAAAAAAGCGCGACGCGTAAATTCGCCTGGCTCGGCCAAACGTGCGCCGCATTTGAGTGCGCGCTCAATAATCGCTTCAATTAAGAACGGATTATTGTGGCAGGTAATTTCGATCGTATCATCTCCCGTAAACGATTTCGGGCCGTCCATAACCAAGAAAAGTACTTGGTCGATGATCGTTTTATGTTCATCAATAACGTACCCATAATGAACCGTATGGGTGGCAACATTTTCAAGTGATGCATTGCCGGGCAATTTGCTTAATAATGCAGCAATAGTTCGTGCATGAGTTCCGGAGATGCGCAAAAGTGCAATCGCACCGCTACCGCGCGGCGTACATTGCGCAATAATCGCATCGTGATCTCGCGAAATTATCATCTGGTTAAAACTACCTTAAATCCGCGCAACGGGCGTTTGTAACTTCTTTTGAGTGAACAAAGAAGCAGGAACGAAAGATTACGAAAAAGATGACGTTCTCTTTCAACATCTTCAATTACCGGTGAGTTAAAGGTAAAGCGCAACTGATAATTATCGGTAGTTGTGTTGAATGAAACATTTTCTTTATTGAGCGTTTGCAGTGTTTCTTTCATCCAGCCATTTGCTTGTTCAATCATATCTGGTTGCCAAACATTTTGAGAACGAGGCTCAAGCGTGCGTTGTTGCTGTGCTTCTGTTTGGCGCTGCTCCTGAATTGCGGGCGGTCGCTGCGATTCAAATCTTCGTTGTTGCGAAGCTGGATGCTGAACGGGCTGGGTAGCGGGATGCTGCCTTTTTGGTTGTTCAAATTGAGGTTTTCTTTCAGGACGCTTTTGATTTTTATCCGGCGTACGCGCATCGCGAAAAGCCGTATGTTCATTGAAGAAAATGCCAACTTTGGCTGATTGGGTGGTCATACCGATAAAATTCTTTTTCGCTTCTTCAAAAACTTTAATTGAGAATTCTTTAGGTTTGCCAGCAGCTTCCCATCCTTTTTCAATCGCTTTCATGATCGATGAAGCTTCCTGCATAATTGATTTCATAATGAACCTTTTTGGTTAAAAAAATACGTATTCATTGCTGGTGCAAAGTATAAATGAAACGAGTTTTAGCAATGGTATACAACGATAACTTGGAGCATAGTAATAAGAAGTTGGAAAAACATAGGGTAATAAGAAAGGGGTAAATTCATTTACGCTAGGAACTATTTCTTAATATATCAACCCTATCAAGGGCGAAGATTATACGTGCCAGCTGAAAGCTGGAGCGGGAAACGGGATTCGAACCCGCGACCTTTGCCTTGGCAAGGCAACGCTCTACCGCTAAGCTATTCCCGCGCTCTAATACTGGAAAAATGTTAGCACATGGAGCACAATTGTCAAACAAAAGTCATTGTTTATACCGAGTCGGGGGGTCGAAATTCTTATTTTTTTTGAAAATTAGGTATAGGTTAGATCAAAACCTGGTTTTAAGGAACACAAAACAATGATTAATTTTTTGCGCGGCATGGTTCGTTCTATAGAAGAAAATGTTGTTACTCTTGAGGTGCAGGGAGTAGGTTTTGAACTCATGAGCCCCTCGGCTGCCTCTCTATCAATAAATCAAGAAGCAGAAATGCACTGCTATATGCATTGGTCCGCTGAAAATGGCCCATCTTTTTTTGGGTTTACTAGTTTGCAGGAGCGCCAGGTTTTTTTACTTATTTTAAAATGCCAGGGAATCGGCCCGAAAATAGCGATTACTATACTTGAGCAAATGAGCCCAGGCCCGTTCTTGCAGGCGATATTGAACGGCTCACTCGATGCTCTTACTGCCCTCCATGGAATCGGGACAAAAAAAGCAGAACAACTTATTATGCAACTGCGCTCGCCAGCAGAAAAACTTCTTTCAAGCGGTAAAATTTCTGCAGATCATATTTCAGGGGGATTGCAATGGAAAGAGCTCGCAGATGCACTTCAATCGCTTAATTACTCTCGCCAAGAAATTTCCCAAGTACTTGCAGCCCTTCGCCAACAAGCGCCGGGCGATTCATTTGATCAGCTATTGAGAAAATCGCTTTCTCTTCTTTCAAAGCAACGGTGAAATAAAGCAGGTTTTTATGAAGCTATTTTCACAGGAATTCTTCAAAAGAGCGGCTACAGCGTTAGTACTAGGTGCCCTAATATTTCTAGTCTTTTTTTATACACCCAGGGTGGTTTTTTCCATTCTTTTGGCCACGATATGGGCCTATACTGGGATAATTGAGCTTCCCAGATTGCTTTCGCCTGCTAGCAGGCTTTTTTTACCTGTATTGATTCTTTATTTGGGCCTCCCTCTGAGCTTTTTGATTTTATTAAATCAAGGGCGGTATCGCTTGGATCTTCTTATCCTGATAATACTTGTCGCAGCGTTTGATACGGGTAGCTACATTGTGGGTAAGCTTTATGGCATTCACAAGATCGCTCCAGGGGTCAGCCCAGGTAAAACCTGGGAAGGTTTGTTCGGTGGCCTAGGAGTTTGCCTGATTTCTTACCTTTTCGTGCTTTATTTTGTGCCCGAGTTAGCGATAATACGCGGTTTTTTGGGCTTTTTTGCTATCTCTATTGGCGCTTTTCTAGGAGATCTCTTTGAGTCATGGCTCAAACGTCGAGCGGGAGTGAAAGATTCAGGTTCAATTCTGCCTGGCCACGGGGGCGTTCTAGATCGAATAGATGGGCTTATAGGCGCCAGTTTGGCAATTCTTTTTTTACGTGGGCTTTCTTTCTAGTAAACCGCTCGTTTATCTGATTTTCAGGTTAGAAATACAGAAAAGGGACATTTTTTATCAATAAATATATTCAGTTATGCAATAAGCAATTGACAAGCCTTTTAAAACGTTTATATTGGTTATTAACAAGCTAGTCTTGTATGTAAAACTAAAATAAACCTAAATGGAGGTTATATGAATACATTACGTTATATCGCACTAGGTGCGGTTTTCTTCAATCTTGCAAACGTGCAAGCTTTCCCTTTTAAAAAGGCGGCAATGATAAGCGTTCCGGCAACTGCGGCAGTTGCAGCTTCAGCTTACGCAGCTAACCGTTTTGGTTATATGCCTTCTATGCCATCAATATCTATGCCATCAGTATCTGTTCCTTCTATGGAAACAGTTAAGGGTGCAGCATCAGCTGTTAAGGCTTTTGGTGGTTCTATGATAACTAAAGCAGGTTCTTTTGTTCCAGCTTTCGTTACAAACAACCCTAAAGCGACAGCAGCAGTAGCGTCGGTAGCAGTAGTTGGTACTATTGCAGCTCGTTACTTTGTTCGCAATTCTATTGCTAACAAGCTCAATGATGCTTCAAAAGAAGTCGTTGACTCTGCTAAGCAAGCTAACTCAGTAGTTACTCCAGTTGTTACTAAGCAATCAAATGCAGTTGAAATAGTAGCTCTTCCTGTTTTTAGATCTTTTGATGAAGCAGTACAAGCTGCTAAAAAAGCAAAAGGCGACTCAGTTGCATTAAATGCTATTAAGACAACCTTAACGAATACTCAACCCCGTTGGTTGAAAAGATTGGTTGACGCAAAGTTAATTTAAATAACTTAAGCATAGGCTAGCTTATAAAAAGCGCCTGGGAAGAAATTCCTGGGCGCTTTATTTTTTTAAATACGCAACGAGATCTCGTTGCGCAATCTTTTCTTCTATCCCGGTCATCATTGTTTTGACGGTGACTAAGCCCTTTTCTTGTTCTTCTGGTCCGATGATTAAAGCATAATGTGCGCCGAGCTTATTTGCTTTTCGCATTGAACTTTTAATAGAATCGCTATCAAGTAGCAATTCTATGCATAATCCACTATCAAAAAGCAGGTCGCCAACCAAAAGCGCTAAATTATGCTGTTCTTTTGAAAGCGGCACAATCGCATGGAGAGCAGGTTCTTGTGGAAGTTGTAGCGCATTTATTGGTTCAAGCATAAGCATCAGCCGCTCTATTCCGATAGCGGCGCCAATTGAAGGATAATCATTTTTGCTGCCCAGCATCGTGGCTAGTTGATTATAGCGGCCGCCTCCACAAAAAGTGCTTTGCGCTCCCAAATGTGCAGAAACAAACTCAAAGACCGTTTTTTCATAGTAATCGAGGCCACGCACTAGATGAGGCGAGACCGTATACGTAACAGAGAGAATCTCAAGCTGTTCTTTGAGCGTTTGCCATTCAATGGCGCATTGCTCGCACAAATGCTGCGCGATCGAGGGGGCTTTTCTATAAATTTCTTGGCATTTTGGAGTTTTGCAATCAAAAACCCGCATTATATTTTTTTCTTTACGCGCTTTGCAATCATTGCAAATTTCATTCTCATGCTCTGCTAAAAAAGCATAGAGCTTTGGTTTAAAATCAATCCGATCCTGCGAGCAGCCCAGGAAGTTAATCATTAATGCAAACGTATCTAGTTTGAACGTATTTTGGAAAAGCTGATCGAGTAAACACAATAAAAAAGCATCATGAGAAATATTTTCCGCACCAATCATTTCTATATTGAATTGGTGAAATTCTCTAAATCTTCCTTTTTGTGGTCGCTCATGCCGGAACATTGAGCCATGCGAAAATATTTTAAATGGTGTGCTCAAATTTCCGTGCTCTAAAAAAGCACGCATAGTTGATGCGGTTGCTTCAGGGCGTAAACAAATTGTATCATTATCCCCAGAACTATTGATAGTAAACATTTCTTTAGAAACGATATCGGTTGCAAGCCCGAGCGTTCGCTTAAAAAGATCGGTTGGTTCAAGGATTGGGGTTATAATCTCATTGAAGTGCGCGCGTCTAAAGTGCGCAGCTGCTGATTTTATAATAAAATTAAAAAGGGTGGTATCTATAATATCGTGCGTGCCGCGAACTTTGGTAATCATTACCGGGATCCTTTACGGATGAATCATTTATTCAAAGGGCTTTAATAAGCATCAGTATAACGATACTTTTACCGATTGATACTGTTGCGTGCCGATTTGATCGTATTCCATTTTTATGCACTTTGCAAAAAATAGTTGACTTCTTTTTTCAGATAATGGTAGAAAAGAGTCAAGTATCAAAAGAGCAACCCCCGAAAAAATCTACGAGGAGGTGAAAGTCCAGAAAAATATTGACGAGCGTGTTCTAAAATTGTTAGAACTCAAATAAGTGTAAGGTAGAGTGTAAAGATGTTTAATGTTTTCAAAAAAGGAGTGTCCATGAGAAAACAATTTCTCATTCCTCTCTTATTACTTGGCGTAACTGTTTCAGCAGTAGCTGATTTCACGAGCCATACTTTCTTCTCAATTCGTCCTCCATTCCAATCAGCATTTCCTGAAAAAACAACTCTTTTCAGAAATATGCGTGCAAAAGCTAAAGAAGATGGCTGGATGGGAGCAATGCAAGCGGTAGTATTTGGTGGTCGTTCAACCAAAGGGAAAAAGCTTGCTAAATTCTTTTTGCCTGGTGGAACCCATGCTTCTGGTGCGGTTAATGAACTGATCTTTGCGGAGCAAGATGGTGCAACTGGCATCAATGGTGGTGGCGGTACTCCTCCTGCAGTTAACCCATTCTTCCGTGATGTTAATGCTACCAATTTCAATATTCAAACAGCTGATAACAACTTTGCGAGCAGAGTTAGTTTCAATCCTCGCCAAACGTACGTTGGTGGTGGATTTGATTGGATTCAATATTTTGGATGGAATTGCGATCCATGCGATAAGCGCTGGTGGTTTGAAATATCGTTCCCAGTTCTTAACGTTAAGAACGATATGCGTTTGACCGAAACTATCTTAACTCAAGGAGCAGCTCTCAGCTCAGCTGTTAACTTCAACGTAGAACAAGCGTTCAGTGGTAATACCGGCACAGGTAAGCCATTTGCGAAGGGCGTAACTGGTATAGTTACTGGTTCTGGATTTAATTTTGGCAAAATTGATGGTTCTCGTTCAAAAACAGGCGTAGCTGACGTTGAAATTAAACTTGGCTATGACTGGCTTTGTGAAGAAACCTGCTATGCTTACGGATACGTTGGCGTTGTTATCCCAACAGGTAACAAACCAAAAGGTGAGTATGTGTTCGAGCCAATTATTGGTAACAACCATCACTTTGGCGTAATGTGGGGCGGCGCATTGGGCTTTGAGCTATGGCGCGGTTGCGATGGCGATAGACACTTAATGTGGAACCTCGAAACAAACGGTCGCTACTTATTCCGTAATACTCAAACACGTTCGTTTGATCTTTACAATAAGCAATGGAGCCGTTATTCATTAGTATATACGAGCGCTGCAGATGCTGCTTCATTAGCACCAATTGAAGGCATCGATCTATTTACGCAAAAAATGCGTGTAAATCCTCGTTGGACATTCGATATGAACTCAGCGTTGACCTTCGATGTTTGCCGTTGGGAACTTGAAGCTGGCTACAATATGTGGGCTCGCCAATGCGAAAAAGTAAGCCTCAAAACTCCGTGGGCTAATGGAACTGTAGCACTTGTTGGCTTCGATAGTCTTTCAGGCGCACCAGTTGCTGCAATTAACCGTGCAGTTACTATTCGCGAAACATTTGCAGGATCAAACATTGTTGCCCCAGCACTTGCAGCAGATTATGCAAATAACTCTATCCAAGCAGGCGACATTAACTTAGAATCAGCTGCCGCTCCATGCGCGCTTTCGCATACGATTTATGGTTCAGCTGGCTACAACTTTGATATGTGCGGATGCTGGCCAATCTTTGCAGGGCTTGGCGGTTCTTATGAATTCGGTTCTTGCAATTCAGTATTGCAACGCTGGATGGTTTGGGGCAAAATCGGCGTATCCATCTAACTGAGAGGGATATAGATGAAGAAACTATTATCATTCTTCATTGTAGCTAGTTGCTTGGCCCAAGGATTGGCGCAGGCTGCTGTTACTGGGTATAGGTCACTTGATGAAGCTGTGCAAGCACTAAGAGCAGCAGTGGAATCTAGTAATCCAGGACAAGCAAAGGAAGTATTGGATAGGCTTGGAACTTACAAGAACAACCCTCGATTGGCCGATTTGATCCAAAGGGTAACCAAACTTGCAGGTGAACAGCCACCATTTCTTCCAGTTAATCCACCTGCTCGAGGCGGATTAAGCCAGGAAGTTAAGAACGCTGCCGCTGCAGTTAAAACTGCGGTGACGGCTGTTCAAGACGCTGGTAAGGGGCTTTCTCCAGCTGAAAAAGCTGAGGTTGGTAACCTTGCTGGAATACCGGATTTACTTAAGTAATTAAGTAGCTTTATCAAGCAAAAAAGAAGGAGAGGGAAACCTCTCCTTCTTTTTTGCTTGATATCCTCCTTTATTTGACGAGCGTGTTCTAAAATTGTTAGAACTCAAATAAGTGTAAGGTAGAGTATAAAGATGTTTAATGTTTTCAAAAAAGGAGTGTCCATGAGAAAACAATTTCTCCTTCCCCTCTTATTACTTGGCGTAACTGTTTCAGCCGTAGCTGATTTCACGAGCCATACCTTCTTCTCAGTTCGTCCACCATTCCAATCTGCATTTCCTGAAAAAATAACTCTTTTCAGAAATATGCGTGCAAAGGCCAAAGAAGATGGCTGGATGGGGGCAATGCAAGCGGTAGTATTTGGTGGTCGTTCTGTCAAAGGCAAAAAGCTTGCTAAGTTCTTCTTGCCTGGTGGCGTTCATGCTTCTGGTGAGGTTAACGAACTGATTTTTGCTGAGCAACAAGCAACAGCTATTGGCGGCGGTACTCCTCCTGCAATAAATCCATTCTTCCGCGATGTTAATGCTACCAATTTCAATATTCAAACAGCTGGAAGTAACTTTGCGAGCAGAGTTAGTTTCAATCCTCGTCAAACCTACGTTGGTGGTGGATTCGATTGGATTCAATATTTTGGATGGAATTGCGATCCATGCGATAAACGCTGGTGGTTCGAGCTATCGTTCCCAGTTCTTAACGTTAAGAACGATATGCGTTTGACAGAAACTATCCTAGTTCAAGGAATACCTCTCAGCGCAGCTGTTAACTTAAACGTAGAACAAGCGTTCAGTGGTAACACTGGTACAGGTAAGCCATTTGCGAAGGGCGTAACTGGTATAGTTACTGGTTCTGGATTTAATTTTGGCAAAATTGATGGTTCTCGTTCAAAAACAGGCGTAGCTGATGTTGAAATTAAACTTGGCTATGACTGGCTTTGTGAAGAAACCTGCTATGCATACGGATACGTGGGCGTTGTTATCCCAACAGGTAACAAACCAAAAGGTGAATATGTATTCGAACCAATTATTGGTAACAACCATCACTTTGGCGTAATGTGGGGCGGCGCATTGGGCTTTGAGCTATGGCGCGGCTGCGCTGGCGATAAGCATTTAATGTGGAACGTTGAAACCAACGGTCGCTACTTATTCCGTAATACCCAAATCCGTTCATTTGATCTTTACAATAAGCAATGGAGCCGTTATTCATTAGTATATACGAGCTTTGCCGATGCTGCTTCATTAGCACCGATCGAAGGAATCGACCTGTTTACACAAAAAATGCGTGTAAATCCTCGTTGGACATTCGATATGAACTCAGCGTTGACCTTCGATGTTTGCCGTTGGGAACTTGAAGCTGGCTATAATGTGTGGGCTCGCCAATGCGAAAAAGTAAGCCTCAAGACACCATGGGTTAATGGAACTGTAGCTCTTGTCGCTTTTAATAATGCGACAGGCGCACCATCTGCTGGAATTAATCGAGCGGTTACTATTCGCGAAACATTTGCAGGATCAAATATTGGTGGCTCTGCCGGCGTGCCTACACTTACCTCAGCTAACTATGCGAATAACTCTATCCAAACTGGCGACATTAATTTAGAATCAGCCGCTAATCCATGTGCGCTTTCGCATACGATTTATGGTTCAGCTGGGTACAACTTTGATATGTGCGGATGCTGGCCAATCTTTGCAGGGCTTGGCGGTTCTTATGAATTCGCTTCTTGCAATTCAGTATTGCAACGCTGGATGGTTTGGGGCAAAATCGGCGTATCCATCTAACTGAAAGAAAGAGCTATTATTCTTTGCAATCATAGCTCGTTTGAATAAAGAGCTTTAACGGCAAAAAGAAGGAGAGGGAAACCTCTCCTTCTTTTTTTGCTCGCCATCCTGGTTTAATTTTTGTATGATCCTTCGATACATTTTGCTTGCTATTTTATAGCTTCGAAAAACACTCAGGATGAACGGATTAAAACTGTGTCGACATGTGCTTCAAATCCTCGTGCGAAGACTGAATCAAGCGCAAAATAGAAAAATAGCATGAAAGGTTTTCTCGTGAATAAACCAACCGTTTTGATTACTGGCGGAGCCGGCTACATCGGTTCTCATGTTGGATTACTTTGTGCGCGCGCGAATTATCACGTGGTTATTCTGGATTCGTTTGTACATGGTCAGCATTTTAATCCAACGTGGGCAACGGTAATTCATGGTGAATATGCGAACAGTGAAATTCTAAAAAATATTTTTTCAACCTATTCGATTACTGCAGTTGTCCATTGTGCTGCATCGATTGAAGTGGGTATTTCTGTGCGCGATCCGATTTCTTTTTATGAAAATAACGTTGCAAAAACAATAACACTTGTTGATCAAATGCTTCGTGCAAATGTTAAAAATATAATTTTTTCTTCAAGTTGTGCTGTGTACGGCCAGCCGCAATTTTTGCCACTAACAGAAACGCATCAGATAAAGCCTATGAGCCCTTATGGTCGCACAAAAGCGATGGTAGAAGAAATTCTTAAAGATGCGAGCGACGCATATGGATTGCGTTATATCGCGCTGCGTTATTTTAATGCAGCGGGAGCGTTGCCCGAAGAAGGGCTTGGCGAACAACACAAACCGGAAACGCATCTTATTCCGTTACTTTTAAAAGCAGCATTACTGCGCGAACCATTTACCATTTTTGGTTCTTCATATCCAACAAGAGACGGTAGTGCTGTGCGTGATTTTGTACATGTTCTTGATATTGCCAACGCACATTTATTGGCGCTGGAACATTTATCGCGTGGCAATCCGTCTGATGCTTTTAATTTGGGAACTGGTTTCGGATATTCAATTAAAGAAATGATTGATGGCGTTCAACGCATTTCAGGAATAGCAGTTCGCGCGATCACTGCGCCGCCACGCGCAGGAGATCCGCATACACTCGTGGCTGATCCGATTAAAGCGAAAACTTTATTACAATGGCAGCCGCGCTATTCAGATTTAGACTTTATTCTAAAATCTGCGTTAGTGTTCTTTAAACAGCAGGATGCAATTGCGCAGCCCGGAATTTTAATCGAAAAAGTTTTATGATTTTTTTCTTAAAATTTTAAACTCGCAAAAAATTATAGGCATATGGTATGCTCATCCTTCGATACAATTTCTCACTTAGTTTGAAATCACTCAGGACGAGCGGATGAGTAGATTATTCTGGGGTTGTTTGCATTTTTAAATTATTCATCAATCGAGTTTTTTCCCGCTCGTCCTGAGTGTTTTGCGCAGCAAAATGTATCGAAGGATAAGTACGAGAAAATATTAAGTAATATGGGAAGTAGTATTGATGATGAACAAAAAAAACATACTTACATTTTTAATTTTAAGTTCAAAAATACTTATAGCAGATACTTCGGGGCAAACTTTTTTTTCAGTTCGTACCCCATTTCAAACGTGCTCACCAGAAAAAATAACACTTTTTAGAAATGATCGCGCCCAACGTTTTGAAACAGGGTGGCAGGGGGCGTTGCAGTTAGTTGCATTCGGCGGCCAATCAACCAACGATCAAGATATTGCGCGATTTTTTATGCCGTTTGATAAAAGCATGCTTATTTTTGCAGAAGATACTGCTTCGGGTGGTGGTACTCCTCCAGCTGTTAATCCTCTTTTTCGTGATGTGATTCCCTATTTTTTTGATATTATTAGCGCTCCTGAAACGCCGGGTTTTAAAAGTGCAGTTGCGTTCAAGCCGCAGCAAACGTACGCAGGAATTGGTATTGATTGGATTCAATTTTTTGGATGGGATCCATGTGAAAAGCGCTGGTGGATTGAACTTTCATTTCCGTTGCTGTATGTAAAAAACGATATGCGTTTAACTGAAGTTCTTATCAACGAAGACTTTGAGCCACTTAATGACGGCGTAAATATTTCGGTTAAAGAGGCATTTACGGGCGTACAAAAATTAGAAAACCAGTTTGGTGCGGTAACTGGTTCTGGATGGATGTTTGGAAAAATTGATGGCCCAAAACAGCAAACAGGAATTGGCGATATTGAATTTAAATTAGGATACGATTGGACGTGCGAGTATGTTGACGGTGCTTACGGGTACGTCGGAATCGTTATTCCAGCCGGCAATACGCCGACCGGAGAATTTGTTTTTGAACCAATGGTTGGTAATAATCACCATTTTGGCGTGATGTGGGGCGGCTCGATTTATTCTGAATTCTGGCAAAGGCCCGACAAAAATCGAACATTTTATTCCACGATGGAAATTAACGGACGTTACCTTTTTACAAACAGACAAACACGTTCATTTGATTTATACGATAAACAATGGAGCCGCTATCAATCTGTTTATAGAAGTTTTAGCGATGCAGTAGCATCTGCAGCATTTGAGGGAATAAATGTTTTTACGCAGCGAGTTCATGTGAGTCCTCGGTTTACGGTCAATTACAATTCTGCAATCGGCATTAAGTGGTGCCGTTGGGAACTTGAAGTTGGCTCAAACTTCTGGGGACGCCAATGCGAAAAAGTAAAACTTTTTGATCCATTTCCAACCGGTATTGCATTGACTTCCGCACCACCGGTAGCAGCGAGCGTAAATCGCGCCATAACGATACGAGAAGCTTTCAATGGTGCAACTGTTGGGCCATTAACGGCTCAAGAATATGACTCAAATTCTATTCAGCCAGGCGATCTTAATTTAAGTTCGGCCGCGCATCCATCCACCGTTTCAAATCTTTTATATGCATCCGTGGGTTATAATTGGGATGGTTGTAAACGGCCGATGTTTATTGGCATTGGTGGTGGTTATGAATTCGCCTCAGATAACTTGGCGATAGAGCGGATTATCATTTGGGCTAAATGGGGAATATCTTTATAGTTACCCCACTCATGATTTAAACATCATGTCGCACGGACCCATTCTTATAATTTAAGAAACACAAAAACAAAAACCTCCGAAAAAAAATCGGAGGTTTTTTGCTACAATTCTAGATTGGAGACAATAATTTATTGTCCGTGGCATTTTTTGAATTTTTTGCCAGATCCGCATGGGCAAGGTTCATTTCGCCCTGCATCAGGGCCATTCTTTTGTTTTGGCGCTGGCTTATTATTATTTTCTTGTGCAGTAGCATCGCCAGAAATCAGATTTAATTGATTGAGCTCACGTTGGCGCTTTTGCTCAAGTTCAGCTTTATTGAAACGCTCTAGATTTAAATGGAAAATGTGATTGATAATTTCAATACGAACACTCTTCATCATATCTTGGAACATAAAGAACGCTTCTTTTTTATATTCTATAAGAGGATTCTTCTGGCCCCAACCGCGCAATCCGATTCCTTCTTTGAGGTTATCCAGATTGAGCATGTGCTGCTTCCATGCTTGGTCAATTATTTCGAGCATCAGCCATTTTTCAGCTTCATGAAGGGCTTCAGTTTGCGGACCATTATGATAAAGATCATATTTCATGAGCAAGAAATTGATTACATCTGTCTCTAATGCTTCACTAGATGTTTTGCTGAAATTTTCTTTTTCAATATCAGCTGCAGGAATTCCAGTAATTACGCTCACTGCATGGACTATTTTTGCATATCCATCATTTGTCACTGTTCGATTTGGGCAGAATTCTTCAATTAAATCTTGCGTAGATTCGCTAATTAAATCTCGAACAAAAAGTGAAATTTGTTCTTCGCCTTCAAGAATTGATTTACGATAACCGTAAATAACCATGCGCTGTTGATTAAGTACATCATCATATTCAATAAGTTGGCGGCGAATTTCAAAATTATGTTTTTCAACTTTTTCTTGCGAACGCTCAATGGTTTTCGAGATGAAGCTTGATTCGATTTGTTCATCTTCAGTCATACCAAAGCGTTGCATATTTTTCTTAATACTATCGCCAGCAAAAATTCGAATTAAGTCATCTTCAAGCGAGATGTAAAAACGAGATTCACCAGGATCGCCTTGGCGGCCTGAGCGCCCACGCAACTGATTATCAATACGTCGACTTTCGTGCCGTTCCGTACCGAGAATATATAAGCCCCCAGCTGATACTGAATCAGGAGTTAATTTAATATCTGTACCGCGGCCTGCCATGTTTGTGGCAATCGTTACGCGACCAATTTCGCCAGCATGCGCAACAATTTCTGCTTCCCGCGCATGTTGCTTTGCATTGAGCACTTCATGCGGAATATGATTCGCGGTTAAAATATTGCTGAGCAATTCAGATGTTTCGATTGCAATCGTACCAATAAGAACCGGTTGGCCTTTTTTGTGTCGCTCTTTTATGTCGGTAACAATTGCTTTGTATTTTGCATTTTTTGTCAAAAATATAATATCTGGCTGATCAATTCTTATCATTGCTCGATGAGTTGGAATACTTATAACATCGAGTTTATAAATTTTGTGGAACTCTTCCGCTTCCGTTAATGCCGTCCCGGTCATGCCGGCTAGCTTTTTATACATGCGGAAATAATTTTGTAGCGTAATGGAAGCAAGCGTTTGCGTTTCTCGTTCGATAGCAACGCCTTCTTTTGCTTCAAGTGCTTGGTGCAACCCATCGCTATAGCGGCGCCCTTGCAATATGCGGCCTGTAAACTCATCAACAATTAATACTTGATTGTCTTTAACAACATAATCCACATCAATTTTGAAAAGTGCGTGTGCTTTCAATGCTTGATTAACATGGTGGAGTAAATTTAAATTTTTTACATCATAAAGATTTTCGATTCCCAAAGCTGCTTCGATTTTATCGATGCCGCTTTCGGTCATTTGTACGCTGCGTGCTTTTTCATCAACTTCATAATCAGCCACTGGCTTAAGCCGCGGAATGACTGCGTTTACATCAATGTAGAGATTGCTTGATTTATCAGCTGCGCCAGAAATAATGAGCGGTGTGCGTGCTTCGTCGATCAAAATAGAGTCAACTTCATCGACGATCGCATAATGAAGATCGCGCTGAACATAATCCTGCAGGCGGAATTTCATATTATCGCGCAAATAATCAAAACCGAATTCGTTGTTCGTGCCGTACGTAATATCGGCATCGTACGCTTTTTTTCTTTCCGCATCATTCATCTGATTTTGTATCACGCCAACAGTCAATCCCAAAAGATTATAAATTGGGCTCATCCATTCAGCATCGCGTTTTGCCAAATAATCATTGACGGTAATAAGATGTGCGCCTTTTCCTGCTAGTGCATTTAAATAAAGAGCAAGTGTTGAAGTTAATGTTTTACCTTCACCCGTTTTCATCTCAGCGATTTTGCCTTGATGCAAAACATAGCCACCAATGAGCTGTACATCAAAATGACGTTGGCCAAGGGTGCGCCGTGCTGCTTCACGAACAACAGCAAAAGCTTCCGGCAAAATATCATCGAGTGTTTTTCCTTGAGATAATTGCTCACGGAATTCATTGGTTTTTGCAGTCAATTGATCATCGGTGAGCGCAGAAATTGCTGGCTCAAAATTATTTATCTCTCTGACGATAGGATCAATTTTGCGCAACTGACGTGCATTATTGGTGCCAATAACAATGGATAAAAGACGGGCTATCATTGGAAAATCCTATAGAATAAAAACTTACTTAATGTATTCAATCTAACATAGATATGGTACTCGCACAATAAAAAGTGCCCCAGCAGTTGTCAACGAAAATATATCGTTTTGATTATCTTAATGCGACAATCGTGCTTTGTCGCTCTGGTGATTGGGTGCGCCGATAGGAGTTGAATGATTCGGTATGGATTGTGCAGATATTGTAGGCATCGTTAAAAGCATCCTTTGCAATACCCAAACTTTCAAGCTGAAGTTTATTGAAAAGTGGTAGATCGAACATCACTAAATCGCCAATCTGCTGAAGTACCTCATCTTTAAAAGAAAAGTTTCCAACTTTGTCTTGTACGTCGGTGCCTACGCTATAACAGCATCGTTTTGCTGATGGACCAAAAAAAATACGCATGTTTTCAGGCTCCGATCCAAAGCTGTTTATCATTCGCTCAAAAGCAATCGAAGCAATACCATCAACTGAGCCACGCCAGCCAGCATGAACATTTGCGATCGCATGGTTTTTTTTATCATATAAAATGATCGGTAAGCAATCGGCTGAGACAACTGCCAATCCTACACCGATAAGTTGAGTAAGACTAAAATCAGCTTCGTGTGTAAAGGGCTTGAGGTGTTCAGCTTTTTTATGCGTATCAATATATAAGCCTTGGGTACTATGTGTTTGATGAAGAATGCTAAGTGATTCTATTCCCCACTTTTTGCATTGCACAAATGGTGCTTCATTCAGGGTTTCTTGTGAATTTATGAGCCCATGATAATTGCGTGGTACAAATCCAGTACGCTTATCACCAAAAATAATTACAAATAATGGTTCGGAATGGACGATCATTTCGGTGTTCCTACTTTTGAATAGCAAAAGCTTGCATGAAAACTAAATAATTGACAACTAATCCCGCAGATACACAACGTTCAAACAGCTTTTTGCTTTTAAAAGAGAAAGATAAAATCGGTTATCAATTGTTTTTAATGTAAAGAATGTCGAGTGGGAGCGCTATTCGGCGCGCGAATCTATCCTGCATATTTATTTGAAGAACAAATAATAGTTTTCCCGCTGGTCATATTTTTGCGCAATTTTGAGCCTTTTTTAAACGGTTCCTACACTCTGCTTGTTGACAATCTGGATTAATCTTGCGTATCTTCTGTTAAAGAAAAAGAGTCATGTATTACCCTTTTAAAAAAGAAGAGTAATGAAGAAAAAAATATTTTTTCGTACGTTATTATATGCATCGTTTTGTTTTCTATTTGTTTCATCATTTTCACCTAGCCTGTTGGCGCAAGAACCAGATACTTTAAAATCATTATTTGCTGCTGCGCAATTAAAACACTTTGCCGGAAAAGCGGATCGGATTATTGTGATACCGTTTTGCAAAGAGTTACGAATCACGCTTGCAAGCCTTGCCCAAGACGGGGAGCTTGATGGCTGTGATGAAAAAACAGTTGCTTCATTTGAGCGTTGCTATGAAAGATTAGAGCAGGGGCTTGATACGCTAGATATTGAAGATTTATTAAAAATAATGCCGTTGATTCTGAAATTTGTTCAGGGTACTGGAGCAAGCAAAGCCACGCGGCCCGACTCTCCTCAGCCAGGAAACAGTTCGGTAAGTGGATGTTGCGGCGGTTGTGACATAAGCCAAATTCTTGCACTTCTTGGAATGATCAAAGCAAAACTTACTATTATTGATAATGAACTAATAGAATGCTGTAATGCTATTATGCTTGATTTTCAAGAAACATGGACAATTCTTGCGAATTTACAAATCTCCGCCACCGTAGATTTTAGTCCCGTATTCTCGGTCCTGAATGATTGCTGCAATGGTACGTTCAGTGTACTGGCGAATTTGCAAGTTACCGCTACGGTTGATTTGAGTCCGGTATTTAGTGTTTTAAATGCAGGTTTTAATGGTACGTTCAGCTCGCTTACTTCATGTTGCAATAGTACATTTTCAATCTTGAATACGGTAACCACAAACCAGCAAGGTACATTTAGTGTATTAAATAGATTGCTGATAAATGATCAAGGTACTTTCACTGCCCTTGCTGCATGTTGCAACGGAACTTTTAGCGCGATAGCGGATATTAAATCATCATTAACAGCTATCCAAGTAAATTTGAGTCCGGTATTTAGTGTTTTAAATGCAGGGTTTAATGGCACGTTCAGCTCACTTACTGCATGTTGCAATAGTACATTTTCAATCTTGAATACGGTAACCACAAACCAGCAAGGTACATTTAGTGTATTAAATAGATTGCTGATAAATGATCAAGGTACTTTCACTGCTTTTGCTGCATGTTGCAATGGAACTTTTAGCGCAATAGCGGATATTAAATCATCTTTAACGTCTATCCAAGTGAATCTGAGTCCAGTATTTAGCATTTTAAATGCGAGCTTTAATGGTACGTTTAGTTCGCTCTCAGCATGCTGTAATGGTACTTTCTCTGTTTTGAATACCGTTACAACTAATCAGCAAGGCACCTTTAGTGTATTAAATAGATTAGTTTTAGATGACCAGGGAACTTTCAGCGCAATTACCGCTTGTTGCAATGGCACATTCTCCGCATTAGCAGATATTAAATCATCGTTAACTGCTATACAGATAAATCTGAGTCCTGTATTTAGCATTCTAAATGCGGGCTTTAATAGTACGTTTAGTTCACTCACTGCGTGTTGCAATGGGACGTTCAGTTCGCTTAATGCAATAGTAGTAAACCAGCAAACTATTATTAACAATCAACAAGGAACTTTTACAGTAGAAGCTGCAGGATTTAATGGAACCTTCAGTTCTCTGACTGCATGTTGCAACGGAACTTTTAGTGCTCTAGCAAATTTAAGCATTTCTTCAACAACTGATTTGAGTGGGGTGTTCAGTTCGTTGAATGCTTGCTGTAATGGCACATTTAGTACGCTCGCTAATTTAACGGTAACCGCCACCGTAAATTTAAGCCCGGTTTTTAGTATTCTTACCGATGGCTTCAATGGTACGTTCAGTGCATTCGCAGCATGTTGCAATGGTACATTTACAGAACTCGGCGCGATATCTGGCCAAGTAGCAGCTCTATCGGGCTTAGCTCAGGAAACGCTCAGTACCCTCACTGCATGTTGCAATGGAACCTTTAGCGTTCTAGCGAATTTAAGCATGACGGCTACCACAGATCTAAATCCAGTATTTACACAAGTCGCTGCAGGATTTGATGGCACGTTCAGTGCACTCGCTGCATGTTGCAACGGAACTTTCTCTGCATTAGCAGATATTAAATCATCGCTAACTGCGATTCAAGTGAATTTGAGTCCTGTGTTTACAGCAATTAATGCTGGATTTGATGGTACATTTAGTGTTCTAGCAAATTTAACAATCACCTCAACAACCGATTTAAGCGGCGTATTTAGTTCGCTTAATGCATGCTGCAACGGAACATTCTCCGCATTAGCAGATATTAAATCATCGCTAACTGCGATTCAGGTTGATTTGAGCCCTCTATTTACAGCGATAAATACTGGATTTAATAGCACATTCAGTTCACTAACGGCTTGCTGCAATGGTACATTCAGTGTTCTAGCGAATTTAAGCATGACGGCTACCACAGATCTAAATCCAGTATTTACACAAGTCGCTGCAGGATTTGATGGCACGTTCAGTGCACTCGCTGCATGTTGCAACGGAACTTTCTCGGCGCTCGCAGACATTAAATCATCGTTAACTGCGATTCAGGTTGATTTGAGCCCTCTATTTACAGCGATCAATGCTGGATTTAATAGCACATTCAGTTCACTAACTGCTTGCTGTAATGGTACATTCAGTGTTCTAGCGAATTTAAGCATGACGGTAACAACTGATTTGAGTCCATTATTTACGCAGGTAGCTGCAGGATTTAATGGAACGTTCAGCGTGCTTGCGTCATTAACAGATTGTTGTGCAGCAACGTTCTCAGTGCTGGAAGAAATTATAGTAAATCAAGAAGGCACCTTTTCTGTACTGACAAAAATAGATAATGAAGTAATTGGTACATTCTCTGTGCTTAACGAAATCTTGCTTGATGAGCAGGGAACTTTCAGTGCACTCGCCGCTTGCTGCAATGGAACATTTAGTGTCCTAGCAAACTTGATTACGACATCGACAACTGATTTAAGCCCGTTATTCACGCAA
The DNA here is from genome assembly GCA_016191325.1 of Candidatus Dependentiae bacterium. Lineage (NCBI taxonomy): Bacteria > Candidatus Babelota bacterium. The sequence continues at coordinate 1,236,265 of JACPOV010000008.1, forward strand.
GTTGCGGCAGGATTTAATGGGACATTCAGTTCGCTCACTGCATGCTGTAATGGAACCTTCTCAGCGTTAGCAGATATCAGATCATCAGTGAGTCTGAGTCCCGTATTCACAGCAATAGCTGGAGGATTTAATGGAACGTTTACTGCGCTTGCCGCATGCTGTAATGGTACATTCTCAGTATTGAATACGGTGACCACAAATCAACAAGGAACCTTCAGTTTAATAACAAGCGACTTTAATCAAACGTGGACAATTC